>JAEZEZ010000079.1 GCA_023432855.1 Pseudomonadota bacterium
CCGCGCGCCCCCCCCCCCCCCGGCCCCGGGGCGGGGGCCCGCCAGGACCGTGGAGCGCGGCTGCCTACTGGCCGGTCTGGAAGATTTCCGCGGGGGCGCCGAACGCCTGGGTGCACACCTCGGCGCCGAAGGCGTCGCTCAACTGCTCCTCGGCCTCGGCCATGGCGATCACGCCCAGCCGGGACCCGGTGATGGTCTGGCCGATCTTGTACTCGCCCACGACCCGGCCGGTTTCGACGTCCACCAGCCGCGCCGTGCCGCGCACCTTGTTCTGCCCGAACAGCACGGCGGTCACGAAGGGGTTCGCCTTGCTCAGCTTCTGCAGCCGCGCCTCCATGCGCAGGGGCCGCGCGCCGGTCGCGCAGGCGTCCAGCTTGGCGCGCACGCGCTGCTGGAAGATGGAGTCGAACTCGCCCGACACCTCGATCGCCGGATCACGGTCGAGGGTCACCGTCTCGACCCGGCTCGACCGGCTCCAGTCCTCGGGCATGGACGCGATCGGCGCGCTGTCGGACTTCGATATGCACCCGGCCAGCACAAGTGCGGCGCCCGCCGCCGCGGCCATCGTCCAGATCTTCATGTGTTCAGTCCCCAAGAACCTCGTTCGGAGTCGCATCTAGCGCGGGCCGTGCCGGGGCGGAAGACCGCGCGCTGGCGAACACCTCGGCCAGCAGCCGGCCTTCCGCGGCGCGGCTGGAGCCGGCGCGCCAGGCGATGACGATCTCGCGCGTCGGATGGTCCGCATCCAGCGGACGAATGGTGATCGGCGCGTGCTCCGCCAGCCCTGCCTCGACCGCCATGGCCGGGAGGAAGGTCACGCCCAGTCCGGACCCGACCATCTGCACCAGGGTCGGCAGCGAGGTGGCGGCGAAGCTCTCCTCGCCGCTCGTTCGAGGCGGGGCCAGTCCACACGCCGCCAGCGCGTGCTCGCGCAGACAGTGCCCGTCTTCGAGCAGGATCAGTTCGTCCCCGGCGAAGGCTTCGGGGGCGACCCGCCGCTGCGCCGCGATGGGGTGGTTGGCGGGCGCCGCCGCGAGCAGTTCGTCCTCGCCCACATGGGCCCATTCCAGCCCGCTCATGTCGTAGGGCAGGGCGATCAGGGCCGCGTCGAGCGACCCGGCGCGCAGCCCGGCCACCAGCCGCTGGGTCAGGTCCTCGCGCAGGAACAGCCGCAGCCGCGGATAGTCACGGCGGAGCGCGGGCACGGCCAGCGGCAGCAGGAAGGGCGCAATGGTCGGGATCACGCCCAGGCGAAACCGTCCGGACAGCGGCTGGCCGGCCGCCTTCACCGCCTGCACCAGGTCCTCCGCCTGGGCCAGGATCGCCTCGGCCCGGCTCACCGCCTCTCGCCCGGCCGCCGTCAGGATGACGCCCGACCGCGCGCGCTCCACCACCGGGGCCCCCAGGATCTTCTCCAGTTCCTGGATGCCGGCGGACAGCGTCGGCTGGGTCACATGCGCGGCGTCCGCCGCCCGGCTGAACGAGCCGTGCTCGCTGAGAAGCTTGAGATACTGAAGCTGGCGCAAGGTCGGGGTCATGCCGAACCAGATAGGCGCATCGATAGAGCGCGTCTATGGCGGAACAATAGACAATCGATTTGAGTTCGTGGGGCCGACTTCCTACATGCCCTTCACGCGCGGCGAGGCCGCGGAACTTCAACGGAGATTTGCACTATGATCGGCGTCGGCGAAAAGCTGCCTGAATTCGAAATCGTGGGCGTGAAGCCCGGCTTCAACAGCCACGAAGAGGGCGGCCAGAGCGCCTTCGAGAAGCTCGATCCGGAAAGCTTCCCCGGCAAGTGGAAGGTCATCTTCTTCTACCCGAAGCACTTCACCTTCATCTGCCCGACCGAGATCGCGGAGTTCGCCCGCCTCGGCAAGGAATTCGACGACCGTGACGCCGTCGTGCTCGGCGGTTCGACCGACAACGAGTTCTGCAAGCTGGCCTGGCGCCGTGACCACGCCGACCTCGACAAGCTGCCGATCTGGCAGTTCGCCGACAACGGCGGCCGCTTCGCCCGCGCGCTCGGCGTGCTCGACGAAGCCGAAGGCGTCGCCCTGCGCGCCACCTTCATCGTCGACCCGCACAACGTCGTCCAGCACGTGACCGTCAACGGCCTGAACGTGGGTCGCGCCCCGGGCGACACCCTGCGCGTCCTCGACGGCCTGCAGACTGACGAGCTCTGCGCCTGCAACCGCCCGGTGGGCGGCGACGTCCTCAAGCCGGCCGCCTAACCAGCCGACTTGCGCTCGGGGGGCGGGTCCCTCCCCCTCCTCCCCATCCGCCCCCCGAGCCCCCTTCCCGACATACGGAGACTTCCATGAACCTCGATGCGCTGCGCGAGGCCGTACCGGCCTACGCCAAGGATCTGTCGCTGAACCTGTCGACCCTTTCGGGCGAAACCGTGCTGAACGCCGAGCAGCTGCAGGGCTGCTTTCTCGCTTCCGCTTACGCGGTGGGCACGCCCGAGGTGATCCGCGCCATCGAAGCCGCCGCCGACGCGCTGACGCCGGAAGCGAAGAATGCGGCCAAAGCCGCCGCGGCGATCATGGGCATGAACAACATCTACTACCGCTCGCTGCACCTGATGCATAACCAGGAGTACCGGACGCTGCCGGCGCGCCTGCGCATGAACGTGCTGGCCAATCCCGGCGCCCCCAAGCTCGACTTCGAACTGTGGTCGACCGCCGTCAGCGCCATCAACGGTTGCGGCGCCTGCCTCGACGCCCACGAGGGCGAACTGCGCAAGCACGGGGCCACGAACGTCCAGGTCCAGGCGGCGCTCCGCATCGCCTCGGTCGTCAATGCCGTCAGCCGCGTCATCGCGGCGGAACGCGCAATGGCCGGCTGAAGCCCAAAGGCTCCCGACCTTCCTTGATCCCGGTCGTCTCCTCCGTGGCGGCCGGGATTTTTTTTGCGCGCGGCGCCCTCCTGGACTTGTCGAAAGACCAGGATGCCGATCTCTGTCGATGGCGCAGCGGCGACAGGGCCTGGAACGTGAGTGACGCATCGAAGTCCGTGGCCATCGAGCTCTACGAGCGAGAGGCGGTCCGGCTCGCGGACCGCTTCGAAGCCATCGACCCGGCCGCTGTTTACGCCCCCGTTCGTGACCTGTTGCCGGGCGTCCCCGCCGACATGCTCGAGATCGGCGCCGGCACGGGCCGCGACGCTGCCTGGTTCGCCCGCCAGGGCCACCGGATCGTGGCCGTGGAACCGGCCGAGGGCCTCCGTGAAGCGGGACGGCGCCTCCATCGGGAAGAGGCCATCACCTGGCTGGACGACCGCCTTCCGGATCTGCCGGGGACCGTCGCCCTGAACAAGACCTTCGACCTCATCCTGCTAACCGCCGTCTGGCATCACCTCGACGGGGCGCAAAGAGCCGCGGCGTTGGCGGTGCTGTCAGGCCTGCTGGCGCCGGAGGGGCGGCTGCTGCTGTCCATTCGCCATGGGTCAATCGACCCGGCGCGGGGCCTCTTCGCCGGGAATACCGACCAGACCATCGCCGACGCACACATGGCGGGGCTGCAACTCGTCGCGCGCCGCGAATGTGAGTCGGTTCAGGCAGAGAACCGCGTCGCCGGAGTCACCTGGACCTGGCTGGCCTTCCAGACCGGCGCATGAGGAAGCGCGATCGACGCGCTCCCGTCGGAAGGGCTACTGCGCCTTCCCCATCTCGATCACCTTCTCCAGGCGTCCGAACTGGTGGCCGATGACGCCGTCGACCAGGGGGGCCCAGGCCTTCAGACCGCCCTTGGCGAAGCCGCCGACGGAGTAGGTGACGGTCAGGGTCGTTCGCTCGCCCGCCGGCTTGAGTTGCATCAGCAGCCCGCCGGTCACGCCCTGCATGTGCAGCGGGCCGAGCGCGCCCCACAGGTGCAGGCTCTTGTTCGGGTCGACGAACTGCACGGCCATGTGGCGCGCGCCCGCGCCGTCGGGGCCGGCCTCGCAGAAGCAGCCGCCTGGCCGCAGGTCGATGCTCAGCCCCTCGGCCTTGCC
Organism: Pseudomonadota bacterium; assembly: GCA_023432855.1. GTDB lineage: Bacteria > Pseudomonadota > Alphaproteobacteria > Caulobacterales > Caulobacteraceae > JAEZEZ01. Next base: position 3,997 of record JAEZEZ010000079.1, read on the forward strand.
GAACCAGCTGTGCGACGGATCCCACCAGCGCGACGGTTCGACCATGGCGTCCCAGACCCGATCAGGCGGGGCTGCGATCTCGAACACGTGCACGGACTGGAAGCCCCAGTCCTGCGCCTCGGTGACTTCCGCCGTCGCCGGGGCCGCGGCGGCCAGCGAAGCCGCAACCGCCATCGCCAACCGGCTCATCATCGAACTGATCCCCATGTCCGCCTCCCTCAGTCGCGGCAGTTTCGCGCCCGCAGGCACCGCACCCGTTCGAGCAGCGCCTGCTCGCCCTCCAGCTGGCTTTGTCTGTACCTGAGGAACGTCTTCTGGTCGCGGTAGACCTTGGCCATGGACGACCGCGCCAGCGGATCGCCCGCCAGGCGGTCGAGATCGATCGAACATCCGAACGCGCCCGTATGCGGGTCAATACGCCAGGCGAAATAGGGGTTCAGGTCTTCGCCGAGCGACAGGAAGACATCGCGGAAATAGGGAGTCTGCCCGTCGACGAAGGCCCGCTCCCCCAGGGAGTCGCGGATCAGGTCCCGGAGCCGCCGGTCGCGCAGGATGTCCATGCGATCACCCACGATCAGCTCCTGCGACACAGGCGTCCCGAGCCTGACCGCGGGAAGCCTGAACATCCCGCAACCGAAGTCGTCCTTCGTCGTCGCCAGCTGCCGGGCGGCGGCATCGGAGAACGCCCGCTCGATGACCGGAATCTGGTCGGCGAAGCGCGTGTGCTCGGCGTAGTTCCGGGCCAGGGCCGCGACGTTTGCGGCCGTCTCCTCCTCCAGCCGCGCCAGGTACACCTGCTCCTGGCGCGCCGCTTTCCAGTCCTCGCCCCAGTTGCTGACCTGGAAGGCGATGAGGATGCCGACAACAACGATGGCGAGTTCGATGGAGACCGAGAACCAGTCGTGGGTCTTCACCGCGCGGATGATGCGGGTGGCCGGTCGTCGCGGCGCCTGTATGGGTTCGGGCGGCGCGGGCAGGGGCGGCGGCTGGACCGGCGGTTCGGCCTTCGGTTTGCGAGCGCCTGCAGGGCGTCGCGCGGGCGGCCTTTGGGGCGGCTTCATGCGGGCTCCCACATACGAGGGTGTCGCCGCAATCGCTCACCGGTTGCTCGCTCGCGTCAAGCTTGCAGTCGCCACCCTTGCTCAGGCTACCCGAACCAGTGTGCGATTCCCGGCCCGGCCCCGGAGTGGTGCGCCTTCCTGACCGGGATCAACAGACCGGTCTTTGAACAGTGAATGGTACTTGAGCGTGCGCCTGTTGGGGCGGGTCGACTCCCCTGTTCCGCGCGTCGGATTTCCCTGTTCCGGATAACGGATTTCCCTGTTCCGGATCCTGGAATTCCCTGTTCCGGACCGCGGGTTTCCCTGTTCCGAATTCCCTGTTCCGGGCCAAACGGCTTACGAATTCAACGAGTTGAAGGCGGCAGACTGTTTTTCTTCGCTCAATAACAGGGAAAGGCCGCAGAGCGGGCGGAAACCCGGCTCCGCTGTTTCGATGGAACAGCAAATAACAGCGGGGAACAGCGAAATAACAGCGGGGAACAGCGGGCCTGGCCCCCGCGCAGCTTACGCCGCTTCGAAACGGACAGGCTCGCCCCAGAAAGTCTCCACCAGCCCCGACTGGGTTCCGGCCTGGCCCGTGGTCAGGAACTGGCGGCGGCCTGAGGTTCCGGGATCATACTCCGGGTGCCTCGCGAAGTAGCGCTCGAGCGCGTCGGCCACGGCGGTCGGCTGGTTGATCAGCGGCGTGCCGGGCGGAAGGGCGTCGGCGAACAGATCGGCGACAATCTCATAGTGGGTGCAGCCGAGGATGGCGCGGTCGGGCGGGCGGCCGATGCGGGCCTTCAGGGCCGAGGCGTGACCGTCGATCACGGCCTTGAGGTCCTCGCGCGCGGCGCCGGCCTCGATCATGTCGGCCAGGCCTGAGCAGGCTTCGGAGAAGACGGCGATGTCGGTGCGCCGCTTGGCGATCTCGATCTCGTAGACCCGGCTCTCGGCCGTCGCGACGGTGCAGAAAACCCCGATGACGTCCAGCTTCTCGATCTTCTCGTCCTCGAAGCTCTCGAGCTCCGCCTCCCACGGGAGCCCTGTCGCCGCCTCAATGGTGGGGACGATCAAGCCTAGCACGTTGACGGCGCGGCCCGTCTCTGCCCTCCAGCCCGGCAACCAGGTCTGCTGCAGACGGCGCAGGGCGATGGCGGAGGCGGTGTTGCAGGCCAGGACGACGACATCGCAGCCGGCCTCGAACAGACGCAGCACCCCGGCCTTCGTCAGTTCGACGATGTCCTCGCCGGCGCGGCCGCCGTAAGGCGCGTGGGCCTGGTCGGCCAGGTAGACGAAGTCCGCGGTCGGGAACCGCTGGACGAGAGTGCGGTGGACGGTCAGCCCGCCCACGCCGGAATCGAAGACGCCAATGGCCATGGAAAGCGCTGTAGCGGCGACGGACGCCCCATTACAAGCCGTTCATGTGACGTTGCTTTGGCCGTGCCATAGGGTGCGCTGCCTTTGACGCCGCCCGGGAGCGCGATCCATGAACCGCCGTAGTTTCCTCGCCGCGACCACCGCCGCCGCCGTAAGCGGCCTCGGAGCCTGCGCCTCCACCTCCGGAGCTCCGGGAGTTGCGCCGCCTCCGGCGGCCGTCCTCTCGGACAACCCGCTGCTGCAGCCGTGGCCGACCGCCCCGTTCGACGGCGTCGCGCCGTTCGACCGGGTCCGCGTCGCGGACTTCCCCGAAGCGCTGGAACTCTCGCTGGCCGAGCGTCGAAGGGAGATCCAGGCGATCGTCGACAATCCCGCGGCGCCGACCTTCGACAATACGGTGCTGGCTCTGGAGCGTTCGGGCGCGACCTTCACCCGTGTCGCGTCGATCTTCTACACCTGGTCGAGCTCCATGAGCGACGAGGCCTTCCAGAAGGTGGAGGCCGAGTGGTCGCCCAAGCTGTCGGCGGCCTCGGACGAGATCCTGCTGAACGGCGCGCTGTTCCGCCGGGTGGACGCGGTGATGAACTCCCCGGAAAAGGCCCGGCTGACGCCTGAGCAGCAGCGACTGCTCTGGCGGACCCACGACAGCTTCGTGCGCGCCGGGGCGCGTGTCAGCGACGCCGACAAGCCGCGGCTGGCGCAGGTCAACCAGGAACTCGCCGGACTCTACACTGCCTTCGGCCAGAAGGTGCTAGCGGACGAGAACACCTGGACGGTCATCGAAAACCGCGCGGATCTCGCGGGTCTGCCCGAGGCCCTGGTCGCCAGCTACAAGGCGGCGGCCGAGGAGCGGAAACTGTCCGGGTGGGCCGTGGTGAACACGCGCTCCAGCGTCGACCCCTTCCTGACCTACGCCGACAACCGCCGCCTGCGCGAAGCCATCTGGAAGAAGTTCAAGAACCGGGGCGACAACGGCGACGCCAACGACACCAACGCCACCATCGCGGCCATCATGCCCTTGCGCGCGGAGAAGGCGCGCCTGATCGGCTATCCGACGTTCGCCCACTGGAAGCTGTCGGACAAGATGGCGGCCACGCCCGAGCGGGCGAAGGAACTGATGGAGCGGGTGTGGGCCCCGACCCGTGCGCGCATCGCCGAGGAGGTCGCCGACATGCAGGCGATCGCCGACCGCGAGGGCGCGAAGATCACCATCGAGCCGTGGGACTACCTCTACTATGCGGAGAAGGTGCGGAGGGCGAAGTTCGATCTCGATCAGAACGAGCTCAAGCCCTACTTCGAGCTCAACAGGATGATCGACGCCTCCCACTACATGGCCAAGCGCCTGTATGGCCTGGACCTGAAGGAGGTGACCGGTCAGGTCCCCGTCTTCCATCCCGAGATGCGGGTGTGGGAGGTCCGGGACAATGGCCGGTTCGTCGGGCTCTTCTACGGCGACTACTTCGCCCGCCCGGGCAAGTCGTCCGGCGCATGGGAGAACGCCTACCGCTCGCAGTCGAACGACGGCCGCCGCGTCACGCCGCTGGTCTCCAACAACAACAACTTCGTCAAGGGCGCGCCCGGAGAGCCGATCCTCATCTCCCTCGACGACGCCGAGACCCTGTTCCACGAGTTTGGCCACGCCCTGCACGACCTCGTGTCGAACGTGACCTACGAGAGCCTGTCGGGCACAAACACGGCCACGGACTTCGTCGAGTTCCCGAGCCAGGTGCACGAGAACTGGGTGCTGTCGGACGACGTGCTCGACCGCTTCGGCCGCCACTACCAGACCGGCCAGGCGATGCCCAAGGCGCTGCTCGAGAAGGTCAAAGCCGCGCGCACCTTCAACCAGGGCTACACCACCGGCGAGTACCTCACCGCGGCCATCGTCGACATGGAGATGCACACCCTGCCCGACGGCCGGGTCGACCCTGACCGCTTCGAGCGCGAGACCATGGCCCGGATCGGCGCGCCGCCCCAGGTCGTGATGCGGCACCGCCTGCCGCACTTCAATCACCTCTTCACCAGCGAGGGCTACGCGGCCGGCTACTACAGCTACCTCTGGTCCGACACGATGGGCGCGGACGCCTGGCAGGCCTTCGTGGAAAGCGGTGATGTGTGGAGCCCGCAAGTGGCGGCGCGCATGAAGGCGCTGATGGCGGCCGGCGACTCCATGGACCAGGCCGAACTCTACCGCCGCTTCCGGGGCCGCGATCCGGACGTGCGCGCCCTGCTCGCCGATCGGGGCTTCCCGACCGATTAGGAGACCAATCGCCGGCCTGTCCGCCAATCGGGGCGGACAGGCGACCTTCACGGTGCGCCGACAGGCCGCACCACCGGACCCCGCGGTGACGGCCGAGGCCGCCTACCTAGGAGTCAGCCCGCCAAGCCACACCCTCGGGGGAATGAGAACCGATGAGCCGAATGAACCGCCGCAACTTCCTCGCCGTGACCACCGCCGCCACCGCGCTCGCCGCCGCCCAGCCTGCGCTCGCGCAGTCCGGCGCCGCCGACGCCAATCCGCTGCTGCAGCCCTGGACGGGCCCCTACGGAGGCGTCCCGGCGTTCGACAAGGTGAAGGTCGAGTACTTCAAGCCGGCGCTCGAGATCGCCATGGCCGAGAACCTGCGCGAAGTGGAGGCGATCGCCGACAACCCCGAGCCGCCGACCTTCGAGAACACCATCGCCGCCCTCGATGACGTTGGCCGCCGGCTTTCGGATGTCGGAACCTACTACGGCGTCTGGGGCGCGACCATGAACTCACCGGAGTTCCAGGCCGTGCAGGCGGAGATGAACCCGAAGTTCGCGGCGCTGGGCAACCAGATCAATCAGAACCAGAAGCTCTTCAAGCGCATCGAGGCGGTCTACAATTCGCCCGACAAGGCGAAGCTCACGCCCGAGCAGCAGCGCCTGACCTGGCTGACCTGGAACAACTCCGTCCGCTCCGGCGCCAAGCTGGACCCCGCCAAGAAGGCGCGCGTCGGCGAGATCAACCAGGAACTGGCCACCCTGTTCACCCAGTTCAACAAGAACCTGCTGGCTGACGAGAACACCTGGACGGTGCTCGAGGCCGAGGACCTGGACGGCCTGTCCGACAGCTACAAGGCGGGCGCCGCCGCTTCGGCCAAGGACCGCGGTCTCGAGGGCAAGTGGATCGTGGTCAACACACGCTCCAGCGTCGACCCCTTCCTCACCGAGAGCACCCGCCGCGACCTCCGCGAGAAGGTCTGGAGGAAGTTCGTCATGCGTGGCGACAATGGCGACGCCAATGACAACAACGCCCTGATCACGAAGATCCTGAAACTGCGGGTCGAGCGCGCCAACCTGCTGGGATACCCGACCCACGCCCACTGGCGTCTCGAGAACGCCATGGCCAAGACGCCCGAGCGGGCGATGGAGCTGATGGAGGCCGTCTGGGGGCCTGCGGTGGCGCGCGTGCACGAGGAAGTGCGCGACATGCAGGCCATCGCCGACAAGGAAGGCGCCGGCATCAAGATCGAGCCGTGGGACTACCGCTTCTACCAGGAGAAGGTCCGCAAGGCCCGCTACGACCTCGATGCAAACGAGGTGAAGCAGTACCTGCAGCTCGAGAAGCTGCGCGAGGGCATGTTCTGGGCCTCGGGCCAGATCTACGGCTTCGAATTCCGCCAGGTGAACGACGTGCCGGTGGCGCATCCGGACATCCGGGTGTGGGAAGTCACGCGCGGCGGCAAGCACGTCGGCCTGTGGTACTTCGATCCCTTCGCCCGCCAGGGCAAGCGCTCGGGCGCCTGGATGAACGCCTATCGGAGCCAGGAGCGCTTCCGCGACGAAGTGACGACCATCGTCTCGAACAACTCCAACTTCGTGAAGCCGGCGCCGGGCGAGCCGGTGCTCATCTCGTGGGATGACGCCGAGACCCTGTTCCACGAATTCGGACACGCCATCCACGGCCTGAACTCGAACGTGACCTATCCGAGCCTGGCCGGCACCGCGGTGTCACGCGACTACGTCGAGTTCCCCAGCCAGCTGAACGAGCACTGGTTGTCGACGCCGGAGGTGCTGTCCCGCTTCGCCCTGCACTACAAGACCGGCGAGCCGATCCCGCAGCCGCTGGTGGACAAGATCAAGAAGGCCTCGACCTTCAACCAGGGCTTCGCGACGGTTGAGTATCTCTCGAGTGCGCTGATCGACATGAAGCTGCACCTGGCCGGCGACGTGACGATCGATCCGGACAGGTTCGAGCGCGAAGAGCTGGCCAGGCTGGGCATGCCGGACGAGCTGGTGATGCGCCACCGGACGCCGCAGTTCCAGCACGTCTTCGCTTCCGACGGCTATTCGGCCGGCTACTACAGCTATCTGTGGGCGGACACGCTCACGGCCGACGCGGCCGAGGCCTTCAAGGAGGCGCCGGGCGGCTTCTACGACAAGGCGGTGGCCAAGCGACTGCACGACAACATCATGTCGGTGGGCAACACCATCGACCCCGCCGACGCGTTCCGTGCGTTCCGCGGCCGCGACGTGAAAATCGGCGCCCTGATGCGCGACCGGGGCTTCCCGGTTCCTCCGGGAGCCTGAGCCAGACTCCAGGAAGCAGGAGGGCGGCGGGTCGAACCCCCCGCCCTTTTTGCTGCCCCGCTCCCAGACCCGACCGCCGAGGGCAAGGATCGGGCCAGCTTCATATCCTCCCGGCCCAGGGAGTACATGCCGGCGCGGTTAGCGGCGCACACACCAATCATTCGATACACAATACTCTGTATTTACAGATACTTATGGTCGAGAATCCTTGATTGCAGACGGGTCGTGGTGAACGCCCGTTAGCCCGATTTCTTTACAGGAGGTGAAGGTCGAGGGCCCCAATCTTGGTGCGACAAGGTCGGGTTGCACCAATGTGGGACTACTGGCGAAACTTCTGGCGACGGCGCGACGGAAACGTCGCCATGATCGCCGCCCTGGCGTCGCCGCTGCTGCTTGCCGGCGCGGCATTCGGCGCGGACACCACCTACTGGTATTTCAGGGATCTCGAACTCCAGGCGGCCGCCGACGCCGCCGCCTACGCGGGCGCGATCGAGATGCGAGCGGGACGGTCGGAGGCCATCATCCGCGCGGCGGCCCTGCGCGAGGCCGGCGCCAACAGCTTCCAGCCCGAACGTGGCGGCATGATCCTGAACACCCCGCCGGCGACGGGCGCGTTCCAGCAGCCCCGTGCAGTAGAGGTGATCCTCACCGAGCGACAGGATCGCTTCTTCAGCGGCCTGTTCGATGATCGCGTCGTCAACACCCGCGCGCGGTCCGTGGCCATCTACGAGAGCACGGGACGCGCCTGCGTCCTGGCGCTGGACCCCTCCGCCCAGCGGGCGGCGACCGTCAGCGGAAGCGCCAGCCTGACCCTGAGGGGTTGCACCCTCATGGCCAATTCAGTCGCCGCGGATGCGGTCTACGTGGCCGGCTCGTCGCGTCTCAGCACGCCCTGCGTCATCTCCGTCGGCGGCGTCGACGCGAGCGCCGGTCTCAGCATGAACGAGTGCGCGACGCCCGTGACCCAGGCTCCCCCGGTCGCGGATCCGTATGCAGGACTCGAGACGCCGACGCCCGCGGGGGGCTGCCAGAACGCCAGCGCCCCCGTGCTGCGCCCGGGCCGCTACTGCAGCGGCCTCAACCTGCGCAACACGGTCCATTTCGAGCCCGGCGTCTACATCATCGAGGCCGGCGCGTTCCGCACCAACGCCAACGCCGTGATCACCGGCGAAGGGGTGACCATCTACCTGGCCGACGGCGTCGACACGAGCTTCAACGGCAGCGCCGAGATCAACCTGAGCGCCCCCACCAGCGGAGACTACGCGGGGGTCCTCTTCTTCGGCGCCCGCGACTCCTCCGGAACCGAGCACAAGTTCAATGGTACGGCCGACTCCGCACTGACCGGCGCGCTCTATTTCCCCGCGGACAGCGTCGAATACCAGGGGAACTTCTCGGGCGAGAACGGGTGCACCCAGGTGGTCGCAAACACCGTCGCCTGGACGGGCAACGCCACCATCAACGTGAACTGTGAAGGGCTCGGCATGGGCGTCCTGCCGACCGCGCAGCTCATCAAGATCGTGGAGTAGCAATGAAGCTTTTCCGCACCTTCCTCCGGGACGACCAAGGCGTCGCCACCGTCGAGTTCGCGGTCATCGTGCCGGTTCTGGCCGCCCTTCTCGTCGGGCTGATGATCGCCTGGGAGCCCGCCACCGCAATGATGCGCATGCGCGCGGCGGTCCATGCCGGCGCCGCCTACGTCCGCAACGGCGGGACCGATGACGTGCGCGCCATGTCGGTCGTCGACCTGGCCTGGGAGAAGCGGCCCCTGACCTCAAGCATCACGGTCAACCGCGCCTGCCTCTGCGGGCAGGCAAGCAACGCCTGCACCGTCGTCTGCGCCGACCGCACCCCGCCTTCGGTCTATGTCACCCTGCGCGCCTCGGAGACGGACACCGAGCGCGCGCTCGGGCGCACCCTGACGAGCGAGGAGGTGGTCCGTGTTCGCTAGGTTCGCCAAGGACGAAGGCGGCGCCTCGGCCGCTGAGTTCGCACTGATCTCCCCGATCTTCATCGCCTTGATGTTCGGCGTCTTCCAGTTCGGCTGGGCCCTGCACTGTGCGTCGAGCGTACGCTACGCCCTCGAGGAGTCCGCCCGCACGGTCATGCTCAACGAGACGCTGACGGCCCAGGACGTCGAAGCCGCCATGCGCAACAAGCTCGCCCAGCTCGCCGATCCGGAAATCGCGATCGACATCGTCGAGGATTCCACGCAGCTCGGCATGGAGCTGGTGCACCTCAACGCCACCTATGTGCACCACATGACGGTGCCGTTCCTGCCGGTGTGGGAACTCACCTTCGAGCAGACCGCGAGCGTCGCGCGGCCGACCTGAATCGCAAGCGGAACAATTCCTTGCGGCCGAGGTTCCTGATCCTCTGGCTGGAGGAATGGCATGTACGTCGATGGTAGCTGGGGCGATGTCGCCCAGGTCTGGTTCCCACGAATTCTCGCCGCCGTCGCGATCCTGGTGGCGGCCTACTTCGTGGGCAAAGGAGCCAAGTGGGCGCTGGCGAAGGGGATCGATCGCATCCCGGGCATAGGCGGCCCGCGCGAAGCGCAGGATCCGAAGCACACCTTCGGGGCCCGTCTGGGCGAGGTGGCCTACTGGCTGATCCTGCTGGCCGGCGTCGTCGGCGCCCTGAATGTCCTCCAGCTTGGGCAGGTCGTCGCGCCGGTCAACGCCATGCTGACCGACATCCTCACTTATGTACCGAACATCATCGGCGCCGCTCTGATCTTCTTCGTCGGCTTCGTGGTCGCCACCCTGGTCAAGCGGCTGGTCACCACGGCTCTGGAAGCTGCAGGCCTCGAGCGCTGGTTCAGCCGCGTCGGCCTGGGCGCCGTGGCGGGTCCGAACATCGCCAATGCGTTGGGCGTGCTGGCCTTCGCCCTGGTCATCATCCCGGTGGCCATCGCCGCCTTGCAGGCGCTGCAGATCGAGGCGATCTCGACGCCGGCGGTCGCGGTGCTGTCCGAAGTGCTGGCGGCCATTCCCAACGTGCTGGCGGCCGGCATCATCCTGGCCATCGGCTTCTTCATCGGCCGCTGGGTGGCTTCGCTGATCGAACGCGTGCTGCCCGCCACCGGGTTCGATCGCGCGCTCGGCTCCCTGGGCAGCCTCGCCAGGTCCGGCCCGACCGCGCCGACCACCGGCGCTGCGCCCGCGCCCCCGCCGCTGACCGACGCCGCCGGTCAGCCGGTGATGGCCGAAGCCGCGTCCATGCCGGCCGGCTCCACGCCGCCGTCGAAGGTGGTGGGCTGGCTCGTCATGGCGGGCATCGTCGCCTTCTCGGCGATCGAGGCGGCGCGCGTGCTGCAGTTCGCCGCCATGGCCGGCATCATCATCGAGATCCTTGGCCTCGCCGGCCGCGTCCTGATCGGCGGGGTGATCATCGCGGCCGCGGTGATGATCGGCGACCTGCTTGCCAAGCTGATCGACCGGTCGACCAACAACGCCGACCGGTTCGCCTCCACCATCGCGCGGTGGGGCGCGATCGCGCTCGGGACCGCCATGGGCCTGCGCTTCATGGGTATCGCCGACGAGATCGTCATCCTCGCCTTCGGCCTGATCCTGGGATCGGCGGCGGTGGCCGCGGCCCTGGCCTTCGGTCTCGGCGGCCGCGAGGCGGCGGGCCGCGTGGCGTCACGCTGGGCCGACCGGCTGCAGGGGTCCAACCCCGCCAGGGCGCCGGGTGCGCCCGGCGGCGGGCGGCGCAAGGCCCCGGTCGAGGAGCCCAGCTATGTGCACCGTCCCGACGACCAGCCGCCGGTGACCTGATGCGCACCGACCTGATGATCGAGGCCGCGGCGGGCGCCGCCGCGGCCGTGGCCACCGCCGTGGCGGTCGAGCGACTGGAGCCCGGCCGCAAGACGCGCAAGGCGGTCCGCGAGAACGCCGATGCGGACTCCCCGCTGAACGACCACCGGGGCATCGTGGCCAACATCGCCTGCTTCCTGGTCGCCCGGATGGTGTTCCGCGGGGTCTTCAGCGGGGCGCGGGCGGCGATGAAGGCGGCGCGCTAAAGGCGAGGCCGATCAACGATTTCGTGACGGAACAGCGCCGCAGGCGATGGGTTGTAGAGGCGCCGGGGCGGCGAACCGTCCCGCACCCTTTCCACACTCGATCGGAGTTAGCCCCATGAAGCGCACCGTCAGCCGCCTGTTCGACAGCCGCACCCACGCCGAGGCCGCCATCCGCGACCTCGAGGCCATGGGCATCCCCGTCGACGACCTCAGCATCGTGGCCTCCGAAACCCGCTCCGGAGAGACCCGCAGCTTCGCCCGCACCGACGACGACCACGACGAGAGCGAGACCCTCGAGGGCGCCGGCGAGGGCGCGGCCACCGGCGCCGCGATCGGCGGCGGCGTGGGCCTGCTCGCCGGCCTGGGCGTTGCGTTCGCCAGGCCTTGGGGCGTGCGCCGCGGAGCTCGGGAG
>JAEZEZ010000036.1 GCA_023432855.1 Pseudomonadota bacterium
GGCGGCGCGGGCGGCGCCGGCGGAGCGGGCGGCGCAACGAGGGCGGATGGCGGCGCGGGGGGCGCGGGCGGAGCGGGGGGCGTGGCGCAGGCGAGCGCCGCGCCGGCGGCCATGGCCGAGATGGCCGTGGCCGTCAGTGCAATCTTCCGGATGTTCAAGGCGTGTTCTCCCGAGTGCGCCTCCCCAGGCCCGGTCGAGAATGGCGCCGCTTGGCGCCTGTCGCACCTTAAGCTTCCGTAAGGCCCGCGGCGGTGGAACGAAGCTTGGCCGGAGGCGGTCGGAGCCTTTGTGAGGAAAGGCCTTCCGGCTTCGGTTGCGACTGCGAAAAGTGCGTGCTACATGGCGCCCGGCTTCCACGGGGCGGCCCTCATCCGGGGGCCGCCTCGCGTGTGCTTTCCCAAGCGCCAAAAGCCTTCCGCCGACGCGAGACCCGCGGCCGGCGCCGCAAGTTACACTTAGGCGACGATCAGTGGCTGACGACATCAGAGAGACCGAAGCCGGCGCCCGTTATGCGCGCGCGCTTTTCGACCTCGCAGAGGAAACCGGCGCGCTGGACCGCGTGCGCGCGGATTTGCGTGGGCTCAAGGCCATGCTCGCCGAGAGCGCGGACCTGCGCCGCATGATCGCGTCGCCGGCCTTCGCCGCCGAAGACAAGGGCAAGGCCCTCGTTGCACTGTCCGTGAAGGCCGGGTTCGACATGACGACGGCCAAGTTCCTCGGCCTGCTGACCCAGAACCGCCGCGCCAGCGATCTGCCCGCGGTCATCGCGTCCTTCGAGCGCCTGTATGCGAAGCACGCGGGCCTGGTCGCGGCCGAGGTCACCACGGCGGTGGAACTGACCGCCCGGCAGCTGGACGGCGTGCGCGCCGCCCTTCGCCAGTCCCTCGGCAAGGACCCTGAAATCGAGACCCGCGTCGATCCTTCGATCCTCGGCGGCCTGAAGGTGAAGGTGGGCTCGCGCCTGTACGACGCCTCGCTGAAGACCCGCCTCGACCAACTGAAATTCGCCCTCAAGAGAGCGTAAGAGCCATGGATATCCGCGCCGCCGAAATCTCGGCCATCCTGAAGTCCCAGATCGCCAACTTCGGCGTCGAGGCGGACGTTTCCGACGTCGGCAGCGTGCTGTCGGTCGGCGACGGCATCGCCCGCATCCACGGCCTGGACAAGGTTCAGGCCGGCGAGATGGTCGAGTTCACCCGCGCCGGCGTGAAGGGCATGGCCCTGAACCTCGAACGCGACAACGTCGGCGTCGTGATCTTCGGCGACGACCGCCAGATCGGCGAAGGCGACGAAGTCCGCCGCCTCGGCGAGATCGTGGACGTGCCGGTCGGCAAGGGCCTGCTGGGCCGCGTTGTCAATCCGCTCGGCGAGCCGATCGACGGCAAGGGCCCGATCGCCAACGTCGCCGAGCGCCGCCGCGTGGACGTCAAGGCGCCCGGCATCATCCCCCGCAAGTCGGTGCACGAGCCCGTGCAGACCGGCCTGAAGGCGATCGACACCCTGATCCCGATCGGCCGCGGCCAGCGCGAACTGATCATCGGCGACCGTCAGACCGGCAAGACCGCCGTGGCCATCGACGCCATCCTCAACCAGAAGGCGGTCAACGCCGGCACGGACGAGTCGGCGAAGCTGTACTGCATCTACGTCGCCATCGGCCAGAAGCGCTCCACGGTCGCCCAGATCGTGAAGACGCTCGAGGAGAACGGCGCGCTCGACTACACCATCGTCGTCTCGGCCACGGCTTCCGAGCCGGCCCCGCTGCAGTTCCTGGCTCCGTTCGCCGGCTGCGCCATGGGCGAGTGGTTCCGTGACAACGGCATGCACGCCCTGATCATCTACGACGACCTGTCCAAGCAGGCCGTCGCCTACCGCCAGATGTCTCTGCTGCTGCGCCGTCCGCCGGGCCGCGAAGCCTACCCCGGCGACGTTTTCTACCTGCACTCCCGCCTGCTCGAGCGCGCGGCCAAGCTGAACGAGGACAACGGCTCCGGTTCGTTGACGGCCCTGCCGCTCATCGAGACCCAGGCCAACGACGTGTCGGCCTACATTCCGACCAACGTGATCTCGATCACCGACGGCCAGATCTTCCTCGAGACCGACCTGTTCTTCCAAGGCATCCGCCCGGCGGTGAACGTCGGCATCTCGGTGTCGCGCGTGGGCTCCTCGGCCCAGATCAAGGCGATGAAGCAGGTTGCCGGCCCCATCAAGGGCGAGCTCGCCCAGTACCGCGAGATGGCCGCATTCGCGAAGTTCGGCTCGGACCTCGACGCCGCCACCCAGCGTCAGCTGGCCCGCGGCGAGCGCCTGACCGAGCTGCTCAAGCAGCCCCAGTACTCGCCGCTCGCGGTCGAGGAGCAGGTCTGCGTGATCTACGCCGGCACCCGCGGCTACCTCGACAGGATCGCGGTGGCCGACGTGCGCCGCTTCGAGACCGAGTTCCTGGCCCGCCTGCATTCGAAGCACCAGGACCTGCTGGACGGCATCCGCACCGAGAAGGCCCTGTCCAAGGACCTCGAAGAGAAGCTGAAGTCGGCGCTCGACGCCTTCTCGGCGACCTTCGCCTGATCGCGGCCGGGTAGAGCAAGGAAGAGCAGCGCCCGATGGCCAGCCTCAAGGAGATGCGCAATCGGATCGGAAGCGTGAAAGCCACGCAGAAGATCACGAAAGCCATGCAGATGGTCGCCGCCGCCAAGCTGCGGCGCAGCCAGGACGCGGCCCAGAACGCCCGTCCCTACGCCGAGCGCATGGCTGCGGTCATCGCCAACCTGGCGAAGGGCGTGTCCGGCGACGGAGCCCCGTTGCTGCTGGCCGGCACCGGATCGACCCAGCGTCACCTGGTCGTCGTGGCCGCCGCCGACCGTGGTCTGGCGGGGGGCTTCACCTCGTCGATCGTCCGCGCCGCCCGAGACCACATCCAGGGCCTGCTGAACGACGGCAAGGACGTGAAGGTCATCGCCATCGGCAAGAAGGCGCGCGACCAGCTCAAGCGTCTGCACGGCCAGCGCATGATCGCCGACTACGACCTGTCGGCCGACCGCACGCCGAGCCTGTCGACCGCCCAGCCGATCGCCGACCAGATCGTCTCGCTCTACGAGGCGGGCGAGGCCGACGTCGTCACCCTGTTCTACAGCCGCTTCAAGTCGGTGGTGAGCCAGGTGCCGACCGCCAAGCAGCTGATCCCCGCCGTGGTCGAGGCCGGCGACGGTCCCGTCACCGACCTCCAGGGCGCGGTCTACGAGTACGAGCCTTCCGAAGAGGCCATCCTCGAGACCCTGCTGCCCCGCAACATCACGGTTCAGATCCTGTCGGCCCTGCTCGAAAACATGGCCGGGTTCTACGCGAGCCAGATGAGCGCGATGGACAACGCCACGCGCAACGCCGGCGACATGATCAACAGCCTCACCATCCAGTACAACCGCACCCGTCAGGCGCAGATCACCAAGGAGCTGATCGAGATCATCTCCGGCGCCGAAGCCCTCTGACCGAACCAGTCCGCACGGAAGACCAGAACCATGGCCACCGCAGCCGCCGCCAAGAAACCCGCCGCTCCCCGCAAGAAGGCCGCCTCCGCAGCGACCGCCGCCACCACCGCCGCGCGCCCCGCCGAAGGCGTGGCCACGGGCCGCATCGCCCAGGTCATCGGCGCCGTCGTCGACGTTGAGTTCGACGGCCACCTGCCGGCGATCATGAACGCGCTGGAGACCAGCAACCGAGACCAGCGGACCGGCGAAGAGTTCCGCCTGGTGCTCGAAGTCGCCCAGCACCTGGGCGAGAACACCGTGCGCACCATCGCCATGGACACCACCGAGGGCCTGACCCGCGGTCAGCCGGTGGTCGACACGGGCAAGGGCATCTCGGTGCCGGTCGGCCCGGGCACGCTCGGTCGCATCATGAACGTCGTCGGCGACCCGATCGACGAAGCCGGTCCAATCAAGACCTCGACCTACTCGGTCATCCACCGCGAGGCCCCGTCCTTCGCCGAGCAGTCGACCTCGGCCGAAGTGCTCGTCACGGGCATCAAGGTCATCGACCTGATGTGCCCCTACACCAAGGGCGGCAAGATCGGCCTGTTCGGCGGCGCCG
>JAEZEZ010000059.1 GCA_023432855.1 Pseudomonadota bacterium
GCCTCCGGCTCCGCCGCCCCCGCCGCCTCCCCCGCCCGCGATCGAGGCGCGCGAGTTCGTCGTGTACTTCCCGTTCGACCAGTACGTGCTGACGCCCGAAGCCCAGACGGTCGTGCAGGAGGCCGCCAGCTACGCCCTGGCCGGCAACGCCGCCCGGGTCGTGGTGACCGGTCACGCCGACACCTCGGGTTCGGCCGCCTACAACATCCGGCTGTCCGAACGCCGGGCCAAGACCGTGGCCGACGCCCTGGTCGGCCTGGGCGTGAACGGCGGCTCGCTGTCGGTAGACTGGAAGGGCGAATCCCAGCCCGCCGTAGCCACCGGCGACGGCGTCAAGGAGCCCCTGAACCGGCGCGCCACCATCGACATCGCGCCCTGATCGCGGTGACGGCCTGACGAATGGAGCCCGGGGGCGACCCCGGGCTCTTTTTCGTGGCCGGGAACCGCGGCCGTTTTCCCATCGTTAACGCTCCGGTTCAGCCGCGCATGGAGAGGGGAAGGTCTCCCGGGCGGCATTCGTGGGGAGACATCGAATGGGTCATCACTTCGCCGCCTCGAATTTCGCGGGCGTTCGCACCAGCCTGAAAGACATCCTGCAGGAAGCCGGTCACACCGATCCGGTGCGGCCGGGCGTACGCTCGCCGCTGCACTGGCTCGAAGAGGATTGGGGCCGGGGCCAGCTGGACGCCTCCGCCTCGCTGCTGGCCTACACGGGCCTGGCCAACATGGACGACAGCCTGCTGGCCGCCGGCGCGGACGACGCCGGCTTCGTCATGCGCTGCGGCTGCGCGAGCTGCATGGAGGCGGCCGCCGACGCCCAGGCGCAGGCCCAGAAGGCCGCCGAGGGACAGGCCGCCTGGGATGCGTGGGCGGCGGAAACCGGCGGCGAGACGGGCCTGCTGGACGACATCGCCGACGATGATTCCACCACCTATGTGCTGGACGCCCAGGAGGGCTCCGTCGTCCAGAGCCAGATCGACCACCCCGCCGACCAGGACTGGTTCGTCGCGGAGCTGTCCGGCGGCCAGTCGTACAAGTTCATCCTCACCCCTGACGACCAGAGCGAGTCGCCGCCGGCGCCCGATCTGCTGATCGAGGTCTATGATTCCGCCGGCGTCCTGGTCGGCAGCTTCGACAGCGGCAGCTGGGGCGCGGTCGAGGAAGCCAACTTCACCCCGGCCACGGACGGGACCTACTACGTCGTGGTCAAGGGCTGGACCCCGCTGGACGTCGGCGGATACACGCTGACCGCCGAGATCAGCGACATCGGCCCGACCGGCGGCACGCCGCTGGCGTCGATCAACTGGGGCGGCGACGACAACATCGTCGACACCGACGGCGTCACGACCGAGGACGGCCAGGCCGTCATCCACGTCTATTTCAGCCAGACCGGAGACCTGCCCTACGGTTCGGTCGACGACCCGGTCCTCGGCGTCAGCTGGGAGCAGTACCAGAAGGACGCCGCCTTCGCGGCCTTCGCCCAGTACGAGAACATCATCAATGTGAAGTTCGTGGAGGTCGCGACCCAGGAGGAAGCCGACTTCATCCTGGCCGCCACCGCGAGCGCGCCGGTCATCCTCGGACGCATGCGTCCGCCGAACGAGCCGAACGAGGGCCTCGGCGAATTCAACATCCTGGCCTCGAGCTGGTCGGAGGAAGGCCTGGCCCAGGGCGGCTTCGGCTTCATCACCCTGGTGCACGAACTCGGCCACGCCATGGGCCTGGCCCACCCGCACGACACCGGCGGCGGATCGGAGGTGATGCAGGGCGTCAGCGGCGACATCGCCACCGGCCACAGCTACGGCGCCTTCGATCTCAACCAGGGCGTCTTCACCATGATGTCCTACAACGACGGCTGGGACACGGCTCCGCACGGCGGGTCCGACGGCGGCGACGCCTACGGCTACCAGGGCACGCTCATGGCCCTCGACGTCGCCATGCTGCAGATCAAGTACGGCGCCAACACCACCTTCAACGCCGGCGATGACGTCTACACCCTGCCCAGCGCCAACCAGGCGGGGACCTTCTACGCCTGCATCTGGGACACCGGCGGGGACGACTGGCTGGTCGCCGGCGCCGGCCTCAACGTGATGATCGACCTACGCCCCGCCACTCTCGAGTACGAGTACGGCGGCGGCGGTTTCGTCTCCTACGCCCAGGGCATCCACGGCGGCTTCACCATCGGCAACGGGGTGGTGATCGAGAACGCCGCCGGCGGCGCCGGCGACGACACCCTGATCGGCAACGACGCGGCCAACTGGCTGGTCGGGGGCCTGGCCAACGACGACCTGTCGGGCGGGTCGGGCGACGACCGCCTGGCCGGCGACGACGGCGACGATTTGCTGAACGGCGGAAGCGGCTTCGACTACGCCGACTACACCAGCGCCGCCGCGGCGGTGAGCGTCAACCTGGCCATCGCGGTCGGTCAGAACACCGGCCAGGGGATCGACACCCTGACCGGGATCGAGGCGGTCTATGGCTCGGACTTCAACGACGTCCTGCTGGGCGCCAGCGTGGCCAACACCCTGAACGGCGGCGCGGGCGACGACCGGCTGGACGGCAAGCTCGGCGCCGACACCACCATCGGCGGCATGGGCAGCGACTGGCACTATGTCGACAATGCGGGCGACGTGGTGATCGACGGCGTCGGGGAAGGCGCGCTGGACCGGGTGTTCGCCTCCGCCAGCTATGTGCTCACCGCGGGCGCCGAGATCGAGATCCTGTCGACCACCCTGCAGGCGGGCACGGGCGCCATCAACCTGACGGGCAACGAGCTCAACAACACCGTGGTCGGCAACAACGGCGTCAACCAGCTCAACGGCGGCGACGGCGACGACAGCCTGTACGGCCACCTGGGCAACGATACCCTGGTGGGCGGCCTGGGCAACGACCGGCTCGACGGTGGGCTGGGGGTCGACAGCGCGGATTATTCCGGGGCGGCCTCGGGCGTGAATGTCGACCTTCTGCTGCAGACCGCCACCGGCGGAGCGGGCGTCGACGTGGTGCTCGATATCGAGACCCTCGTGGGCTCGGCGTTCAACGATGTGCTGCGCGGGACTTCGGGATCGAACAAGCTGACCGGCGGCGACGGCGACGACGTCCTCGACGGGCGCTGGGGCGTCGACAGCTCCAGCGGCGGCATGGGCAACGACTGGCATTATGTCGACGACGCGCTCGACGCGGTGATCGAGGGCGCCGGCCAGGGCTCGGCGGACCGCTGTTTCGCCAGCGCCAGCTACGTCCTCACGGTGGGGGCGGAGATCGAAATCCTCTCCACCACCCTGCAGACGGGGTCTGCGGCCATCGACCTGACCGGCAACGAGTTCGGCCAGGGCGTTGCCGGCAACAACGGCGCAAACCGGCTTGATGGCGGGGCCGGGGACGATTCGCTCTACGGTCACGGCGGCGACGACACCATCATCGGCGGCGCCGGCAACGACGTGCTCTGGGGCGGCGCAGGCGCCGACGCGTTCCTCTACAATGCCGGCGGTTTCGGCGCGGACCTCGTGCGCGACTTCGCCGACGGCGTGGACCAGATCCGGGTCGAGGGCATCGCAGGGGTCGACGACTTCGCCGACCTGGCGGTCTCGGCCAACGGTTCGGGCTGGGCGGTCGTGACCTTCCCGGATGGATCGACCGTCACCCTGCATGGCGTGACCACCGGCCAGGTGGACGCCGCCGATTTCGTCTTCGGACCCTGAGAGGGGAATATTTCGCCCGAAAAATGAGTAGGCGGGTTGACGGAACCTGTCCGTGGTCAGAAAGTTGTAACGAAAGCGGGCGACAGTCCGTGGTCGCTTTCGAGTTAATCAGGAGACGCCGATGCGTAAGTTAGCCACCGCCGCCGCTGCCGTTGTGGCGCTTCTGGCGGGTCAAGCCGCCGCCGCCATCGACACCCAGGCCCCGCGCGTCGGCGACCGGGTCGGCGCCAAGAGCGAGGCGTCCAGCAAGTTCATGGGCGACCCCCTGTGGATGTTCGTCGGCTTCGCCGTGATCGCGACCCTGGTCGTGATTCACGCGGACGACGATGACGACGACGTGCCGATCAGCGCCTGACGCGATCTCCACATCTGACGAAGATGCCCCGGCTGGTCCGGGGCATTTTTCTTGGCTGTGTTCCCGTTAAGTGTGGGTGAGCAACCTAGACAGCCGATACCGCCCTTGGGATGTTGGACCCATGGCGATCATAATTCGCGGGATTACCGAATGCCCACTGTGCGGCAAGGTGCTCGCCGACGGTGACGATCTCGTCGCAACCTCGCATTTCATCCATTCCGGCCCCCTTAGCCGGTTCTCAGACGCAGGTATGCACCGGTCTTGCTTCGTAGCTTGGCCAAAGGCGGGAGCATTTAGGGCCGAGTTCAACGGGACCTTTTCCGACCGGCCTCTACAAATGCTCGACGATGGGTCAATCGTTGAGGGGGTGGCCATCGGTGACGACGTGGTTGCCAAGCCGCGCCTGACCCTTGGCGTGATTGGCGATGGCCCTGAGCGCGAGGAGCTACTTGCCGCGCTGGAAGCGACGGAAAGGCGAAAAGGCGATCCCGACTGAGTTCATGAGAGCGAACTCCCCTCACCCACACCTAATGGGAATACAGCATTTTTCTTTGGGCGCGCCTCAATGTCCGACCAGTGCGGGGAGCCCCTGCCACGCCACGGCGACGAACGAAAACAGCGCGCCCAGCGCGCCGATCGAAGCCATCCACTGGCCGATGTCGTCCTCGCGCCGGAAGCTGCGCCAGGCCACCACGAGCAGGATCGCGTCCGCAAGCAGGCAGGCGGCGGTGAAGCCCCCGACCGCCAGCCGCGCGGCGGGGGCGTCGGCCCGCCCGGCCACATCCGCGACGCTGGCCATGGCGTAGGCGCCGGTGAAATGGACGGCCCAGACCAGCAGGCCGCCCAGCATCACGAGCCACCGCCGCACTCAACCCGCTCCCGGGAAGAGGCGCACCACCGCGGCGCCGAGCGCGCCCTGGAGGCCGGCGTAGGCGATATAGAGCGCGATGAGGTGGACGGTGCTCGACCGGGCCGGAGATACCAGGCCTCGCGCTACGCGTACGACCAGGTATCCCGCCATCAGCAGGGCCACCGACGTCATGAAGGCCTGCATCGACATCAGCCCGAAGACGGTCGCGCCCTGCCCGCTGGCCTCGGGCCGCAGACCCGCAGCCTGCCAGCTCCAGACGTCGGCTGATACTC
>JAEZEZ010000067.1 GCA_023432855.1 Pseudomonadota bacterium
GATCTGCGCCTTGATCTGCTTGATGCGCGCCTCGATGCCACCGGTCTCGCCGGCGCCGTCGATGATCGTGGTGTTCTCCTTGGTCACCTGCACCTTCTTGGCGCGGCCCAGGTCGTTGATCGTCGCCTTCTCGAGCGACAGGCCGACTTCCTCGCTGATCACGGTGCCGCCGGTCAGGATCGCCATGTCCTCCAGCATCGCCTTGCGGCGGTCGCCGAAGCCCGGGGCCTTCACGGCGCAGACCT
Organism: Pseudomonadota bacterium; assembly: GCA_023432855.1. GTDB lineage: Bacteria > Pseudomonadota > Alphaproteobacteria > Caulobacterales > Caulobacteraceae > JAEZEZ01. Next base: position 246 of record JAEZEZ010000067.1, read on the forward strand.
TCACGATGCCGCGGATGGTGTTCACCACCAGGGTCGCCAGGGCCTCGCCCTCGACTTCCTCGGCGATGATCAGCAGCGGCTTGCCGGCCTTGGCCACGCCCTCGAGGACGGGCAGCAGGTCGCGGACGTTCGAGATCTTCTTGTCGTGCAGCAGGATGAAGGGATCATCCAGCTCGGCCGACATCGACTGCTGGTTGTTGATGAAGTACGGCGAGAGGTAGCCGCGGTCGAACTGCATGCCCTCGACCACGTCCAGCTCGTTGTCCAGGCCCGAGCCTTCCTCGACGGTGATCACGCCTTCCTTGCCAACCTTCTTCATCGCCTCGGCGATGATGTTGCCGATCGACTCGTCGGAGTTGGCCGAGATGGTGCCGACCTGGGCGATTTCCTTCGAGGTCGACGACGGCTTGCTGATGGTCTTCAGCTCGGCGACCGCGGCGACGACGGCCTGGTCGATGCCGCGCTTCAGGTCCATCGGGTTCATGCCGGCGGCGACCGCCTTCATGCCCTCGACGACGATGGCCTGGGCCAGGACCGTGGCGGTCGTGGTGCCGTCACCGGCCTTGTCGTTGGTCTTGGAGGCGACTTCCCGGATCATCTGGGCGCCCATGTTCTCGAACTTGTCTTCCAGTTCGATTTCCTTGGCGACCGAGACGCCGTCCTTGGTCGAGCGCGGGGCGCCGAAGGACTTTTCGATGACGACGTTGCGGCCCTTGGGGCCGAGGGTGACCTTCACCGCGTTGGCGAGGACGTTGACGCCGCGCAGCATGCGGTCGCGCGCGTCGGTAGAGAAGTGAACCGTTTTGGCGGCCATTTCTGATGTTCTCTCTGTCTAGTCTGTGGGTTGTTCGTTCAGTCGGAAGGACCGGGCGATCAGGCGGCGGCCTTGGCCGCGGCGCCCTGCTCGAGCACGCCCAGGATGTCGCTTTCCTTCATGATGATCAGGTCTTCGCCGTCGATCTTGACCTCGGTGCCCGACCACTTGCCGAACAGGATGCGGTCGCCGACCTTCACGTCCATGGCGATGTAGTCGCCGTCCTCATCACGGCCGCCGGGACCGACTGCCAGGACCTCGCCCTCCTGGGGCTTTTCCTTGGCGGTGTCGGGGATGATGATCCCGCCCTTGGTCTTCTCTTCCTCTTCCACGCGCTTCACCAGCACGCGGTCGCCGAGGGGACGAAACTTCATGACGTCATCTCCGAATAGGATGTCGATTTTGATCTTGAGCCCCCGGACACGGCTTTAGCAGCCGCCGCCCCCGAGTGCTAACGGCGGGCAGATAAGAAGGCGGCCCGAGCGAGTCAAGCGGTGGCCCTCAAGGTTTTCCGCGCGGTTCGCGCAACGGAAATTCCGGCGTCCTGCGCGGCAAGCCGCGTGCAGCCCTCCTGCTTGACTCCGCCATGTGCTTTATGTTGTAAAGTTCTCTGTGACAGGAGGCGAGCCATGGCGGCGCGGTCAACGAAGGGCGAGGTGAGGCAGTTCCTGGGCGTGATGGCGCTGGCGCTGCTGGCCATCGTCGCGATCCTTTCGCTGCAGCCGGGTTCGGTCCAGCTGGGGGCGCTTGCGGACATCCGCCTCCGGGCGCCGGATTTCGAGCCCCTGTGGCGCCAGTCCCTGCTCGTCCAGATCCATGTGCTGACGGTGTTTTACGCCTTGGCCACCGGGCCGGTGCAGTTCCTCCTGCCCAAGGGGACCGGGTTCCACCGGGCGCTGGGCTGGACCTGGGCCGGGGCCATGCTGGTCACCGCGATCAGCAGCCTGTTCATTCGCGAGATCAATGACGGCGGCTTCTCGCCCATCCACTTCTTCTCGGTCTGGACCTTCGTCAGCCTGCCGCTCGCGGTCTGGCTCGCGCGCCGCGGCGACATCCGCGCGCACCGGGGGATCATGATCGGACTCTACATCGGCCTGATCATCGCCGGCGTCCTGGCCATCGCGCCGGGCAGGGTGATCTGGGCCATGTTCTTCGGCTGACCAATGCGGGCGCGTTTCAATCCAACAAGGAGAACCGAGATGAAGACCTTCCTCAGCCTGACCGCCGCCGCAGCCCTGGTGGCCGCGGCCGCCCCTGCCCTCGCCGGCGACCTCGAGGTCGAACTGACGGGCGTGAAGGCCCACGGCGGCGACATCTACGCCACCCTTTCCACCAAAGAGACCTTCATGCGCGCCGGCAGCAAGGTCGAGCGTACGAAGCCCGCCGACGGCAAGGTGGTGCTGCGATTCACCGACCTCCCGGCCGGCGAGTACACCTTCATGGCCTACCACGACGAAAACGGCGACGGGCAGATGCAGATGTCGCCCATGGGCATGCCGGGTGAAGGCTGGGCCATGCTGAACGCCGAGAAGCTGATGGGGCCGCCCGACTTCGAGACGCTGAAGTTCACGGTGCCGGCGGAGGGCGCGCGCATCCAGGTTCCCGTCTACTACGTCTCGGGCGGGCAGTAGGGCCCTCCGGCCTCGGCCGGTCCGAGCGGGCGGGGCGGCCCTGCGCCGTCCCGCCATCCCTTTGCGCCGAGGGGGAAGGAGGCTACTCCTCGGACATGGGAATCGCCGCCGCCTCCGCCGCCGGACTCCAGGCCGCCCTGCTCGCCGGAGGCTTCGGCGCCTTCGCCGGCGCCATGGCCGGGGTGCTCACCCTCATCGGGGTCGAGATCGCACCGGTCCGGCGCGAGACTCAGCCCGAACCGCTGGACCGCCGGCTGTCGACCGGCGCATTCCTGCTCGCCTCGCACGCCATCGCCGCCGCCGCCGTCTGGCAGGTTCCGACCGTCGGCGCCTGCATCGCCGCGGGACTGGGCGCAGGATGGATGGGCGGCGCGGCCGCGGGCCTGGTCGGCATGATGACCCAGGCCGACCGCATCGGACTTCGCATGCTGCATATCGCGGCGCGGGCCGGCGTCGGCCTGGCCCTTCTGGCCCCGCTGTGGGCCTATGTCCGGATCATGAACGCCCACGCCATGGGCCCCGTGCAGATCGCCTGACGGGCGGCGTTCCCGGCCATTTCGCATCGGAGAATGTGGTGGTTGGGGGCGGGATCGAACCGCCGACCTGTGGGTTATGAATCCACCGCTCTAACCATCTGAGCTACCCAACCCCGCGTGGCCCGTGGGGCGATTTCCGCAGGCGCGCCGCGGAAGGAGCACGGCCTATATAGCGCGTGCCGCCGCCGTTCAAGCCGCCGCCGCGTTCCGCTTGCGCGGCATCGCCGCGCGCACGATGTTAGCCGTCCGCTGAACAACTCCGGAGCAGATCTCGATGCGCACCGCCTCCGCCCTCGCCGCCTCCGTCGCCATCCTGCTGGTCGCCTGTGGCGACGCGGCCTCCCAGAACGGGGACGCAGCCGGCGGCCAGGCCGCGGCCGGCCCGCTGGAGACCCGGGCGGCGAACGCCAGGTTCCGGCCGGCCTTCGAGGGACAGACCCGCGCGCCGGCGGTCCGCACCCAGGCGGCGATCCAGGTGGAGACGGTCGCCAGCGGGCTGATCCAGCCCTGGGCGGTGGAGCCCCTGCCCGACGGGCGCTTCCTGGTCACCGAGAAGCCGGGACGTCTGCGGGTCGTGGCGGCGGACGGGACCGTGTCGGCGCCGGTCCAGGGCCTGCCGGAGGTCGACGCCCGCGGACAGGGCGGCCTGCTGGACGTGGCGCTGGGGCCGAACTTCGCATCCGACGGAATGATCTACTGGTCCTTCTCCGAACCGCGGCAGGGCGGCAACGGCACCTCGGTGGCGCGCGGGCGGCTGGTCGCGGCCGACGGCGCGCCGCGGCTGGAGAACGTGCAGGTCATCCTCCGGACCCAGCCGACCTATGACGGCGACAAGCACTACGGATCGCGCCTCGCATTCGCCCCGGACGGCAAGCTGTTCGTCACCATGGGCGAGCGCTCCGACATCCAGACCCGGCCCCAGGCCCAGGACCTGAACTCGCATCTGGGCAAGGTCCTGCGCATCAACGCCGACGGTTCGGTCCCGCAGGACAACCCCTTCATCGGCCGTCAGGGCGTGCGCCCCGAGATCTGGTCCTACGGCCACCGCAACATCCAGTCGGCCGCCTTCGAGCCGGGAACCTCGCGGCTGTGGACGGCCGAGCACGGCCCGCTGGGCGGCGACGAGCTGAACCTGACCGAGGCGGGCAAGGACTACGGCTGGCCGGCCATCAGCTACGGCCTGGAGTATTCCGGCGCGCCCATCGGACCCGGCCGCGCCGTGCAGGAGGGCATGGAGCAGCCGGACTACTACTGGGATCCGGTGATCGCGCCGTCGGGCATGGAGGTCTACACCGGCGACGCCTTCCCCGGCTGGAAGGGCAACATCTTCATCGGCAACATGAAGGACCGGCGGCTGGCGCGGCTGGTCATGGACGGCGATCGCGTGGTCGGCGAGGAGCATCTGCTGGCAGACGTCGACAAGCGCATCCGCGATGTGCGCCAGGGCCCGGACGGCTTCCTCTACGTGCTGACCAATGTGCGCGGGGGCGACGGCGCCGGCGAGCTGCTGCGGCTGCGGCCCCGGGGCTGACGGCGAGCTTCAGCACGGGGACTGGATGGCGGTCGCAGACCGCTTCCTGTCCCCGGAGAGGCGCTTGCGAGCACCCGCGAACCAGTGTGCGATTCCGGGGCGGCGGGGCCTGGCGCGTCCGGGCACGCAGCGGCGATCTTTGACATTTGGAGGGAGCGCGACGGCGGCTCCGCTGTTTGCGGAACAGCGGGATAACAGCGGGGAACAGCGGGACCCTCCCCACCGTCCGTCATTCCGGCCGCAGTCCGCGCAGCGGACGGAGAGCCGGAACCCAGCAAACGGGACGCTGGTTGGCGGCGTCGTTCGCAGCGTCGAGGTCGGAGCTGCTGGGTTCCGGGTCTGCGGCCGCGATGCGGCCTCCGCCCGGAATGACGGCGCAGTCATGGGGGCCGCTGTTCTGCGGAACAGCGGAATAACAGCGGGAAACAGCGGGAGCCGCCGCTCAGCGGCGGCCTGGAGGCGGGTTGTCGGCCTTCGCTGTTCCGGACGCGTGATTTCCCTGTTCCGGACCGTGAAATTCCCTGTTCCGGATTCCCTATTAATTCGGGAAAAGCTCAATGAATTCCCTGTTCCGGGCGCCGGAAATTTTCTGCGACGGGGAAACAGGGATCGGAACAGGGAAGACAGGGAGCCCGCGAAACGCCCGGACGGGTGGCGCGATATGCGGGAGGCGCGCATGAAACGCTCGCGGACGGGCTTGTTTCCGCACGCCGCTTGCGTCTAGTGGTCCCGATGGCGGCGCGCGGCGAAAGGATCGTGCGCCGCGCCGGAGACCGACGTGGCCGAGCAGCTTGATCCCATCGACGCGCGCATCCTGGAGCTGATCCAGGCCGACGCCGGCCTGTCGGTCGCCGAAGTGGCCGAGCAGGTCGGACTGTCCCCCTCCCCGTGCTGGCGGCGCATCAAGCGGCTCGAGGACGCGGGCGTCATCCGCAAGCGCGTCACCGTCCTGGACACCCAGAAGCTCGGCCTGGACTTCGAGGTCTACGCCATCGTCAAGCTGACCCTGCCGACGCGCGAGAACCTCGAGGCCTTCGACCGCGCCGTCGCGCAGTGGCCCGAGGTCATGCAGTGCGCCTCGATCACCGGGCGCGAGGACTATGTGCTGAGGATCCTGACCAGCGACATCCACGCCTTCGACGCCTTCCTGCGCGACAAGCTGCTGGCGCTGGGCCTGGTCAGCGACATCGAGAGCCACATCGTCGTGCGCGGCGTGAAGGACACCACCGAGGCCCCGCTCAGCCTCGTCAGCCCCCACGTGAAGGGGGCGGGCTGATCGGCGCGCTTTGCCGATCGCCAGCGTGGCTGTAGCCTGCGGCCGCTGACGGGGGGCGGCTTATGATCGAAACCATTCTTACGGCGAACCGGAAGAGCCTCGGGGATTTCGAGGTCGGCCGCGTGCTGCCCTCGGCCAGACGGCGCATGGTCGGGCCGTTCATCTTCCTGGACCACATGGGCCCGGCCGACTTCCAGCCCGGCCAGGGCGTGAACGTCCGGCCGCATCCGCATATCGGCCTGTCCACGGTCACCTATCTGTTCGAGGGCGAGATCATCCACCGCGACAGCCTTGGGTTCACCCAGGCGATCCGGCCGGGCGAGGTGAACTGGATGACCGCGGGGCGCGGCATCACCCATTCGGAGCGCACCGACCCCCACCGCCGCGACATCGGCGCGAGGCTCCACGGCATGCAGGCCTGGATCGCGCTGCCGGAACATGAGGAGGAGTGCGAGCCGGGGTTCGAGCACTATCGCGGTCGCGACATGCCCGCCTACGAGGGCGACGGCCTCTACGCGCGCCTGATCGCGGGCGAGGCTTACGGCGCGAAGTCCAAGGTGCGCACGGCGTCGCCGCTGTTCTACGTCCACTGGGAGATGGCCGCCGACGTGAAGGCCGCGCCGCCGGAGGGCTATTCCGAACGCGCCGCCTACGTCGTCAGCGGCGAGGTGGAGATCGACGGCCAGCGGCTGGGCCCCGGATCGATGGCGGTGTTCGCGCCGGACACCCGCCCGATCGTCAAGAGCCTGACGCCGGCGACCGTCATGCTGCTCGGCGGCGAGCCGGTGGGCCAGCGGCACATCTGGTGGAACTTCGTCTCCTCGAGCCAGGAGCGGATCGAGCAGGCCAAGGCGGACTGGCGCGACGGGCGGATGCCGCTGCCGGTCGGCGACGACCTGGAGTTCATCCCCCTGCCCGAGACATCGCCGCCGCCGCAGGAGCCGGCCCCGGGCGCGACCGAGGACGAGCCCGAGCGCTCCGACGTTTCCACCGAAGCCGCGGAAGACCGGGCCGACGGCGACGCCGCCTGACCCTGCGGAGAAGGGAGGGGCCGGGTTGCCTCGCCTGCGCCTGACCATAGCCCTGGCCGCCGCGCTGGCCGCGGCCGCGCCGACGCTCGCCGCCCCGCCTCCCGGTCCGACCCAATTGGTCCGCGCCTATCCCGACCATGTGCGTGAGATCCACGGCGGCTGGCTGGTCATGCGGGACGGCCGTCGTTTCCGGCTGTCGGACGGGATCGAGGGAAAGACAGGGCGCGAGCGCGCCGCCCGCCCGGACATCGACGATCTGTTCGCCGAACCCTATCCGCGCGGCAGGCCCTCCGGTCCGCCGACGGCCAATCCCGGGCTCGTGCGGCACGAGGGCCTGTTCACCGCCATGTACGGCGACTGCACCCGCAAGGCGGTGCGGCTGCGCCCGGTCCGATGGATGCCCGGCCGGGGCGGCGGGGTAGTGATGTTCACGTCCACCAACGGCGCTGCGGACGCGCTGGAGCGGGTGGTACGCGATCTGGAGAAGCTGCCGCCTTCGATGACGCGGTTCCTGGTTCCCGTGGGCGGGACGCACCACTGCCGCAAGGTCGGGGGCTCGGCGCGGCGGTCGATGCACGCCTATGGCGCGGCCATCGACCTGGCCGTGCGCCACGCCGACTACTGGGTCTGGGCCGGCGGCGAGGACGCGCCCTACCGCAACCGCATCCCCTGGGAGATCGTCGAGGCGTTCGAGCGCCACGGCTTCATCTGGGGCGGCAAGTGGCGCCACTTCGACACCATGCACTTCGAGTACCGGCCGGAACTGCTCCCGCCGCGGCGCCGCTGAACCTCAGACCAGCTCCACCGCCATGGCCGTGGCCTCGCCGCCGCCGATGCAGAGCGAGGCCAGGCCCTTCTTCCCGCCGGTCTTCTCGAGCGCCGCCAGCAGGGTGGCCAGGATGCGCGCGCCCGAGGCGCCGATCGGATGGCCGAGCGCCGTGGCGCCGCCGTGGATGTTCAGCTTCTCGTGCGGGATGTTCATGTCGCGCATCGCGATCATGGCGACCACGGCGAAGGCCTCGTTGACCTCGAACAGGTCCACGTCGTCGACGGTCCAGCCCGCCTTCCTGAGCGCCTTCTGCATGGCCGGGACGGGGGCGGTGGTGAACTGCCCGGGCTCGTGGGCGTGGGCGGCGTGGGCGACCACCCGGGCCACCACCGGCATGCCCAGCTTCTCGGCCACCGACTGGCGGGTCATGACCAGGGCCGCGGCGCCGTCCGAGATCGACGATGCGTTGGCGGCGGTCACCGTGCCGTCCTTGGCGAAGGCGGGCTTCAGCGTGGGGATCTTGGCCGGGTCGGCCTTCAGCGGCTGTTCGTCCCGGTTCACGGTCTCCTCGCCCTTGCGGGTCTTGACGGTGACGGGGACGACCTCGCGGTCGAAGGCGCCGCTCTCGATGGCGTTGCGGGCCCGCGTCAGGCTCTCGACCGCGTACTCGTCCTGGGCTTCCCGGGTGAACTGGTACTCGCGCGCGGCGTCCTCGGCGAAGGCGCCCATCAGCTTGCCGGGGGTGTAGGCGTCCTCCAGACCGTCGAGGAACATGCTGTCCGAGATGACGTCGTGCCCGATGCGGGCGCCGCCGCGGTGCTTGGCCATGACGTAGGGCGCGTTGGTCATGCTCTCCATGCCGCCCGCGACGATGATGTCGACCGATCCGGCCGCGAGCGCGTCATGCGCCATGATTGCCGCCTGCATGCCCGAGCCGCACATCTTGTTGACCGTGGTGGCCTCGACATGGAGCGGCAGTCCGGCGCCGATGCCCGCCTGGCGCGCCGGCGCCTGACCAAGGCCCGCGGGCAGGACGCAGCCCATGAATATCTGCTCGACCTGGTCGCCCGAGATCTTCGCGCGCTCCAGCGCCGCCTTCACTGCCGCCGCGCCGAGTTCGGTCGATTTGGCGCCGGCGAGCACGCCCTGGAAGCCCCCCATGGGGGTGCGGGCGTAGGAGGCGATGACGATTGGATCGGCGGCGGCCATGGGGTGCTCCGGCGGATTTCGAAAGAGAGGCGTCAACTAGGGCGCGCAACCATCTTGCGCAACTGACGGGCGGCGGCGAGCGGGGCGCCGTCTGGAGAGAGGGCGATCCCGTCCTCCACCGCCCAGCCTCCCGTAACGTCGTGAGTGCGGAACTCGAAATAGGCCCAGCCCTCGGGCGAGGTGCGAGGGGTCAGGGGCTCGAAGAGGTCGTAGCGGAGGTCAACCGTGGTGCTGACGGCGGTCAGGCCGGCGACCAGAAAGTAGTTGGGAAAGACCGCATCCAGCAGGAAGCACAGTCGCGCCTCGTCCAGCGGCTTGCCGTCCTTGAGCCGCAGCCAGACGCGCACGACCGGCTCGTCATGGTTTCCGAACCCCAGGAACGGCTCGGCGAAGCGGTACTCGACCCAGCGCGTGAACCAAGGGGCGAAGCGGGGGTCGAGGTCGACGCTCTCGATCTCGCCGAGCGCCCGGGCCGGGCGCACGGCGGAAAGCGGGCGCAGGACCGGTCCGGGCCCCTCGGCGCCGAAAGTGGCGGAGGCGGCGATGGCCGGCCGTCCGGGCTGGCCGCCCCTGACCTGGGCGAAGTGGGTGGACCGGCCGCCGCGCAGGGTCTCGGCGGTGAACCGCACCTGGTCGAAGCGCGCCGCGGCCAGATACTGCACCGACAGGGTCTGGAGCGGGGCGGTGATGTCGAGCGCCTGGCGCGCAGCCCTGACCGCCAGCGCCGCCATGAGGCCGCCGAAGGGCCCGCCCTTCTCGGCCGCCATGGACTGCGGGGCGTTGGACAGGGCGGACGGGACGGCGGCGACAAGGCCCTCCGCATCCGGGACGAGCGCCAGCGTCGCGTCGAGATCCTGGGCCGCTTCCGTCACGTCGAGCATCGGACGCCTGCTCCTGGCTTAGTTGCAATTGACAACTTAGACCCTACGTGCGGAAAAGCAACGCACTTGCCAAAACCCTGACGCAAGGTCACCTTCTATCCATGGGACGCACCGCCGACTACTCCCGCCAGAGCTGCTCCATCGCCGCCGCGCTGGAGGTTATCGGGGACCCGTGGACCCTGCTGGTGATCCGCGACGCCTTTTCCGGCGTGCGCCGCTTCGAACAGTGGCAGGACCGGCTGGGCGTGGCCCGCAACGTGCTGGCCGCCCGGCTAAAGACTCTGGTCGCCCACGGCATCCTGGAACCCCAGGTCTATTCCGAACGCCCCCTGCGCCACGAGTACGTCCTGACCCGCAAGGGCAAGGACCTCTACGCGGTGCTGCTCACGCTGCACGGCTGGGGCGCCAAGTACATGTACGGCGGCGGCCAGGACGCTGGCGTGGCCATCGTCCACAAGGGATGCGGCCAGCTGCTGGACCCAGGCCTGGCGTGCAACTGCTGCGGCGAGAAGGTGGAGCGGCGCGACATCGAGCTGATCAAGCGCGACGGCCCCACCGTCGGCGAGATCATGGCCCGCGAGGACGCCGCCTGAGGATGGGCGCGCCGGTCGCGACCCTCATCGGGCATCCCGGATCGCCCTTCGTCCGCAAGGTCCTGGCCGCCTGCGCCTTCAAGAACCTCGAGGTGGCGGTCGATCCGATCGTCGCCTTCATCGGCAACGACGAGTTCGCCGAACTCAGCCCGCTGCGGCGCATCCCCGTCTGGATCGATGAAGAGGTCGTCATCCCCGATTCCAGCGCCATCCTGCAGTATCTGGAAGAACGCTGGCCCGAGCCGTCCCTGCTGCCCGCGACGCCCGCCGGGCGCGCGCGCTGCCGCTGGCTGGAGGAATACGCCGACACCCGCCTGGCCGACGTGCTGGTCTGGAAGCTCTACTTCCAGGTCGTCGTGAAGCCGTTCGTGCTGGGCGAGGCGCCCGACGAGGCCCTGGTCGCCCAGGCGCGCGATGAGGAAGTCCCGGAGGTCTTCGACTTTCTGGAGCGTCAGCTGCCCGAGGCCGGCTTCCTGTTCGGCGCCCCGAGCATCGCGGACCTGACCCTGGCGGCCCACTTCGCCAACGCCCGCTGGGCCGGCGTCGAACCGGACCCGGTGCGATGGCCGCACCTGAACGCCTGGCTGGAGCGGGTGCACACGCAGACCCCGCTGGGCGCCTTGAACCGGGCCGCGGCGAGACTGATGAAGGTCCCGCCGCCGGAACAGCGCGAGATCCTGCCAAGGCTCGGCCTCATCCCCAGCGCGCGCAGCTGGGCGGGCGGCCCGCCGCGCCGGGGACCGATGTCGCCGCGCTAGGCGCTGACGCTCATTCTCTAGAGATCGTTCGGACCAGGGTCGGCGGCGGCGCCGCGGTCGCTGTCGGTCCGGACCGGTCCCACCCGGACCTGACCGCCGCAGGGCTTGATCGTGTCGTCCACCTCCAGGATCTGGCTGTTCTCGGGCGGGGTCGCCTGCAGGCGCGCGCTGGCCGGACAGGCTTTCGAACCCTGCTGCAGGCCCGAGTAGGCGATGTGGAAGATTCCGCGCCCGCCCGGAAGGAGAGTGACCTCGGCCGGCGGGCCGGAGGTCTCGAACATGTTGGCCTCGGACTGGATCACCTTGACGCCCGGCAGAGCCTTACCGTCGGCGTCGTACCAGGCCAGGGTCGGATAACCCTTCAGGCTGCAGGCCGCGCGGCTGTTGTTGAGGAGGGCGTAGGTCGCGTGGCGCTGACCGGCGCCGGCGTCCTGCGAGACGCGACGGAGGGATAGATCCCCCGAGCGGCACGGCGGCGCGGAGGTCCGGACCCCTTCGACCATATCGGTCGAGGGACCAGGCGCGGCGCCGGTTTCCTTCGGCGGGATCGACGGGTTGAACTCCGGTCCCGTCTCGGGCGCCGCATCTGCGCTCTTCGTACAGACCGCAAGCGGCGGGCCTCCGGCGGCCGCCCCCGTCGGCGAGGGGCTGAGCGTACCCTCCTCCCGGTCCGGATAGGCCTTCAGCCACCACTCCCGCCCGGCGCCGACGAACCGCGAACCGCTGGCGGATTCCGCAAGCGTCATGGTGAAGGTCTGACCCTCCCAGGTCACGATGGCGGTCCGCGCGTCGGGATAACGCGCCGTCAGGCTGCCGCCGCCTTCGCAGGCGTAGGCGACGTCGACGGGCCTGGCGTCGGCGCGGTCAGGCGCAGACGGCGCCTTTTCGGCGGCGCGCTCGCAGGCGGCGAGGCTGAGGGCGGCGATCAGGGCGGTCGAGCGGACGAGTACGGTCATGGAGGCCTCCTGTTCCGGAGAACCTTAACGCAGCTTGGCCGTAGAGGCTCCCGCCGAAGTGCAGTCCGCTCAGGCGGCGAGCGCCGTGGTGCTCCGGATGAAGCCGCCGCCCAGGACGCGGTCGGCGGTTTCCGCATCGTAGAGCACGCATGCCTGCCCCGGCGAAACGCCTTCCTCACCTTCGTCGAAGCGCACGACGGGCTCGCCGCCTTCGAGGTCGAGGCGGCCCATGGTCGGCGGGCGGGTGGAGCGCACGCGAATGCGCACCGGCAGGCCCGCGGCCGCGGCGTCCCCGATGGCGGGCTCATCGCCCAGCCAGTTGATTTCGTCCAGCGTGAGCGATGTCGTCAGCAGCGCTTCTCGCGGGCCCACGATCACCCGTCGGGTTTCGGGCTCCAGCCGCACCACGAACAGCGGTTCGCCCACGGCCACGTTCAGCCCCCGGCGCTGGCCCACAGTGTAGCGCGTGATGCCCTGGTGCTCGCCGAGCACCCGGCCGTCGAGGTGAACGATCTCGCCGGGATCGCGCCCCTGCGGGCGCAGGCGGTCGATCAGCGTCACGTAGTCCCCGTCGGGCACGAAGCAGATGTCCTGGCTGTCCGGCTTGGCGGCGATCTTCAGGCCGAGGGCCGCCGCCGCCCCGCGCACCTGCGGCTTCGGCAAGTCGGCGATCGGGAAGCGCAGGTAGTCCAGCTGCTCGCGCGTGGTGGCGAACAGGAAGTAGCTCTGGTCGCGCGCCGGATCGATGGCGCGGCGCAGCTCCGGGCCGTTCGGACCCATCGCCCGCTTGACGTAATGGCCGGTGGCCAGGGCCTCGGCCCCCAGGTCGCGCGCCACCTGGAGCAGGTCGCGGAACTTGACCGTCTGGTTGCAGCGGATGCACGGCACCGGCGTCTGGCCGCGCAGGTAGCTGTCGGCGAATTGATCGATCACCGACTCACGGAATCGGCTTTCGTAGTCCAGGACATAGTGGGGCACGCCGATGGTTTCGGCAGCCAGCCGCGCGTCGTGGATATCCTGCCCCGCGCAGCAGGCGCCCGTACGCTTGGCGGCGGCGCCGTGGTCGTAGAGCTGCAGGGTCACGCCGACCACGTCGTAGCCGGCCGCGTGCAGCAGGCCCGCAGTCACCGTGGAATCGACGCCGCCTGACATCGCCGCCACCACCCGCGCGCCCCTGGGCAGGCCCACGGCGGCGCGCGCCGACGCGACCGCATGGTCGAGGTCGACGGCTTCGATGCTCGGGATCGGGCAAGGCGCGTTCATGGCGGCCCATATAGCCCCTCGGCCACGCTATTTCGAGTTGCGGCGGTTTGACCTAGGTCCGCAGGAGGTCGAGCAGGCTGACGCCCCGGAGCTGGGCGATCACCTGGGCCGACGCCTGGACCGAAAGCTGAGCCTGCTGCAGCTGGGTGATCGCCTCGGCCATATCGACATCGGTGCGCTCGGAAATAAGGTTCTCGAGCGCGTCCGCCTGTTCCTTCTGAGCCCCGACGTGGCTGTCCACGCGACGCTGCATGGAGCCGTTGCGGGCGGCGGCGTTGATCGTGTCGCCGTGCGCGGCCTGGAACGCGCCCACCTGGGCGGCGAGGAAGTCCCGCTGGGCCGGGGTCAGCTGGCCATTGAACGGCGTCGCCTCGTGGAAAGCCTGGATGGTCCGGAAGGCCTCGAACAGGTCGCGTCCCGCCTCGTCGGCGAGAAAGCCGGTCTCGACCACGGTGAAATCGTCCAGCCGCGAGGCCTGCTTCAGGGCGTCATTGTTGAACAGGTCGTCTACCGCGGGCGCGGCGGTCAGATCCGAAAGCGCGTCGCCGGAGACCGGGCGGGTGTCCGTCCTGCCCCCCGCGAACAGGAAGCGCCCGTGGTGCTTGGTGTTCAGCGCATCCAGCGCCTCCTGGAACCGGCCTTCCAGATCCAGCATCAGGGAGTCGCCGCGGCCCGTCGCCAGGGCTTCCGAGATCGCGTTGCGCGCCCCGTCGGCCGCGTCGGCGAGGCGGTTCAGAGCCACGTCCTGGGCGCCGAGGCGCGCCGCCACCGCCTCGCCGTTGGCGACGAAGCCGCTGAGCCGCGCGTGGGCGGACTTGAAGGCGGTCAGGGTCTCGGCCGAGCGGCCGTAGCCCTTCAGGTCGGTGGCGATCTTGGTCGAGCTGACCCGGTTCTGCGCGTCGAACTGGCGCTGCTGGGCGCTCATCAGGTTCATCAGGGCCGATTCCCAGCCCGCGGAGGTGGAGACGCGTGTCATCAGGCCATCCCGATCAAGACGTCGTACATGTCCCGGGCCGCCTGGATCATGCGGGCCGAGGCGTTGAACGCCTGCTGGAAGGTGGTCAGCTTGACCAGTTCCTCGTCGAGGTTGACGCCCTCGTAGGACGAGCGGCGTGAGCTGGCCTCCTCGGCCAGGGCGTTGGCCGCGTTGAGGCGCTGTTCGGCCGAGGCCGCGCGGCCGCCGATGTCGCCCGACAGGTCCGACAGGTAGCGGCTGATGGCCATGGGCCCGCCCGCGGAATTGCCCGCCGGCGAGAAGTTGACCGTCAGCTGGCCCACGTCCGACAGCTTCTGCGCGCCACGGCCGTCGCCCGCCGAAAGCGCCGGCTGTCCGACCGCCGCCGTCGTGTCGAACACCGCGAGGGCGAGGTACCGGGGGTCGCGGTCGATGTCCGGACGGATGGTGAAGCCCGAGGTCCGGGCGCCCCGTGTGCCGGCGTCCAGCCCGAACAGTTCGCTGAAGCTGGGTCCGCCGGGGCCGCGGCCGGTCTTGTCGTCGATGATCGACATCGACGCCGAGCCGTTGCTGGCGAAGCTGAGCCGGCCGTTGGCGTCGAGCGAGACGCTGCCGTAGCGGCCGATCCCCGTCGCGCTGTTGTTCAGGGCGGCGATCAGATCCGCCATGGTTCCACCGGGCGGAACGGCGACGGCGATGTCGCGCAGGCGCGATCCGGCCGGCGAGCTGAACCGGAAGGTGATGGTGTCCCCGGCGGTGAAGCCGTGCGGATCGGTGGTGCGCAGGCCGGTGTCGTAGTCGGCGATGCGGTCGGAGCGGATCAGATCGTTCAGCCCGAAGAAGGCCGAGAAGCCGCGCCCGGCCTTCATCGAGGGCGCGGCCGGGTCGTCGGCCACCACGACCCCGTTCGACCCCGTCGCCGACAGGCTGAGCACGCCGTTGGAGAAGGACGCGCTGCCGGAGGCGCCCAGGGCGGCGTTCAGGGAGCCGAGGAAGCCGCCGGCGGTGAATGCGGTCGCGCCGCCGCCGTCGACGCTGAGCGTCCCCGCATCGAAGTCGATGTCGACACGGCGTTGGACCACGCCCGCGCTGTCGGTGATCGCGACCGTGGTCCGGCCGGTGAAGCCCGAGATCGCGGTGGGCAGGTCGAGGCCGGTGTTGCGGCCGGTCAGCGCGCCGGGGGCGGGCGCGGCGCTGTTGGCGTTGTGGGCGCGATTGAGTTCGGCGACGATGCGCGAGGTCACCTCGGCCAGGCGCTCGGCGACCTGCGGCGCCTCGACGTCGCGAAACTCGATCAGCCCTTTGAGTTCACCCGAGTTCAGGTGGTCCAGCAGAGCCCGCTTCTGCCCGTGGGGCTCGGTCAGCCACAGTTCGGTGAAGTCGCTGCGGGCGTCGACCGTGCCGGCCTGCTGGTATTCCACCGTGGCGTGGCCATTGCCGGCCAGCAGCATGCCGTCGCCCGTGCGCAGGGTCACGCCGCCGTTGGCGCGCGGCAGGATCCGCACGTCCATGTACTGCGCCAGCTGGTCGACCAGCTGGGCCTGGGCGCTCTCGGCGCCGGAGGTGTCGCCGCCGCCGACGAAGGCGCGGCTGATCTCGATGTTCAGCTTCTCCACGCCCTCGAGCAGGGTGTTGATGTGATCCATCGCCGCCGAGATGCGCGATTCCGCATCCAGGCGGGCGGCCTGAACCCCGGCGGAGACGCGGGCGGCCTCGTCGAGCAGAGCCTTGGCCTGGAGGATCGCCTCCTGGCGGCGCGGGGAGGACAGCGGGTCTTCGCCGGTAATGGCGAAGGCTGAGAACATGTTGTCGGCGAGGCTGAAGAAGCCGCCGGCCCCCGTGGGATCGCCGAACAGGCTCTGCACCTTGTCGAGCAGCTCGTAGCGGATGCCGGCGCGCGCCGCGTCGGCCGAGGCGCTCATGGTGGCCGCCTGCAGGAAGCGGTCGGTGGCCAGACGGATGCGGGCCACTTCGACGCCGGTGCCCAGCCCCTCAACCGAGGTCGAACGCTGCTCCACCAGTTTGCGCACGTAGCCGGGCGTGTTGACGTTGGCGACGTTGTCCGAGACGACGCGGATCTGGGCCTGGGCGACGTGGAGGCCCGAATTGGCCGAGCTGATGATGCTGCTCAGGGACACGGGATGCGGCCCCCAGCCCGGCAAGGCGAGGCCGGCGCCCGGCAGCTATTGCCCGGTCCGGTCAGGGCGGTCGCCCTCTCAGCCTTGTAAAACATGTACTTCTCCCGTCGAGACGGTCGCTCGGGAGATCAGCAGCGCAAGTTGGGGGCCAGAGCGACCTCGGCAGGGCTGCATCCAAATCCCCGCGTGCGGGCCTCATACGGCAAAGCCTCCAGGAGCCCTCCATGCGTCACGTGCTTATCGCCCTTTCCACTGCGGTGCTCGCGTCGGCCTGCGCCCTCCCGGCGCTGGCGGAACCGGCCTTCGATCCCCGCGAATACCAGGCGGGGGTAGAGCAGCCGACGCAGGTGCTGGTGCTGGGCACGCCGCACCTCTCCGGTGCTCCTGAGGGCTTCGATGCAGCCGTGCTCGAGCCGCTGCTGGCGCGGCTCGAGGCCTTCGCGCCCGACGTCATCGCCATCGAGAACCTTCCGGGCGAGGCCATCTATCTCGCGCGAGCCTACGAGGGGATCTACCACGACACGGCGAAGGACTACGGCGGCCGGCCGATGCGACTGGCGGCCATGGCCCAGGCTGAAACGAAGCTGGACCTCCCGGCGGCCGAGGCGGCGGCCCGCGCGGCGCTGGCCGCCCTTCCCGATGCGCCCTCCCCCGCCGAGCGTCGAAAGCTGGCGGCGCTGTTCGCGGCGTCGGGCGACCCGAACTCGGCCGTGGTGCAATGGTGGCGGCTGGAGCCGTCGGAGCGCCGGGCGGGCGACGGCGTATCGGCCGAACTCGCCTCGGCGCTGAACGAGTACGACACGCGGCGCAACGAGAGCCACCTGATCGCGGCGCGGCTGGCCGCCAGGCTTGGCCATGAGCGGCTGTACCCGATGGACGACCATTCCGCGACCGACCTGATCTATGCGCGGCTGGACGAGATCATGACCTACTTCGGCAGCGAAGAGGTGAAGGACCGGGTCAAGGATCCGGCGTTCCAGCGGCTCGCCAACGCCCAGACGCGGACGACGACGCCCGAGGAGACCCTGGCCATGTACCGGGAGATCAATTCCGCCGCGATGGGCCGGCTGGACGCCGATATCCAGTGGCGCTTCCTGGCCGAGGGTCCCGAGATCGCGCGGCGCCGGCTGGCCGAATGGGAGACCCGCAACCTGCGCATGGTCGCCAACATCCGCGAGGCCGCAGCCGAGGCGCCGGGCGGACGGGTGCTGGTCATCGTCGGCTCGGCCCACAAGCCTTGGTTCGACGCCTATCTCGGCATGATGAGCGACGTGCGCATCGTTGACGCCGGCGAGGTGCTGCGCTGACGGCGCGGGAGCCGGACGTCCGGCTCCCGCCCGCCGCCTCAGAAGATGTCGTCTTCGAAGACGCGGTCGACCGGCACGATGCGCACGGCGTTGGTCTTCATCGGATAGACGGCGATCAGCTTGTCCTCGGCCACGATCTCGTCCGGCTTGGGCGAAGCGTAGGTCATGGGCGATGGCGCGTCGGCCAGCAGGGCGGTGCGCAGGGCCTCCGCCTGGGGCGTGACCACGGCGATCGACATGCCGGGCGCGCCGAGGTGGCGCTTGATGGCCACGTTCACCTGCGCCCGCGTCAGCTTGGCCAGCCCGTCGCGGATGTAGGCGGTGTAGTCGCCCACGCCGTAGAACTGCTGGTCGATGGCGTAGCCCAGCCGCACGCCCTGCTGGGCGGTGAGCAGGCTGGTGGCCTTGTTCAGCGACTTGCGGGTGGCCTCGAAGTCCGCCTCGGTCATGCCGTCGCGGACCAGCTTGTCGAGCTCGTACTTGGCCACACGCATGGTGAAGTGGGCGTGCTCGGGCGGCACCGGGCGCAGCCAGATGCGGAAGGCCTGCTCGCTGCGCGCCACGTTGGGCGGGGGCGCGAAGCTGAACATGCCGCCGGGGAAGTACTCGATGTAGGCGTAGTCCCCGTAGTTCATGCCGCGGATCTCGCGGATGCGCTGGTAGAGATACGACGTCGAGGAGCGGTGCTCGCCGAAGTAGCTGCGCACCAGGTTCAGCGCCACGAAGTCCGGGTGGCCGCGCGTCACGTCGATGGGGAAGCCCATGGTGATGGCCGCAGCGCGGGTGTCCTTCTTCACCAGGGTGACGTCCAGGCCCTGGGGTTTGCGCGCGTCGGGGATGGCGGTCGGCCGGGCGCCGCCGGCCGGCAGGTTGGCGGCGAGGTCGGCCCGGGCCTTGGCCAGGAAGTCGTCGGACACGGCGCCGGCCAGGCCCAGGGTCAGGTTGGCCTGGGTGTAGCGGGCCTTGTGGAAGGCGCGCACGTCGTCGAGCGTCAGCTTCTCCACCGCCTGGGCGTGGCCTGCGTTCAGGTGGCCGTACGGGTGGTCGGCGTAGATGCGCTCGTAGAAGACCTCGTTGCCGAGCTCCTCGTCGTTGTTGCCCCGCAGGCCCACGCGGATGGCGTTGACCAGGCTCGTCTTGATGCGGGTGAAGTCCTCCTCGCGGAAGCCCGGGTCGAGCAGCTGGCCGGCCACGATGTCGTACCAGGCGTCGGCGTTGTCGCGGTGGACCTTGCCGGCGAAGGTGGTCATCTCCTTGTCGACCATGGCGCCGAAGCCTGCGGCCATCGGGAACAGGGCCATCTGGATCTGTTCGAAGGTCATGGCCTTGCTGCCGCCGTTGGCGACCATCTGGGCGGTGAGCGCGGCGAGGCCCTCCTTGCCCTCGGGATCGTCGGCGGCGCCGGTGCGGAAGGTCAGTCGCGCGTCGATCAGCGGCGCGGGCGTCTTCTGGATGATCTCCTTGAAGGCCGGGCGCGGCGCCGAGGCCGGCGGCGTGCGGCGCGCGATCTGCGGCGCGGCGGATGCAGCGGCGCCGACCATGGGCGAGGTGGCCGCCAGCTTGGCGTCCACGCTGCCGGTCTCCTTCGCCGCGGCCGGAATGTCGCCGTGGGCCAGGGTGGTGACGATCATGCCGCGATCGACGAAGTACTTGTTGGCCACGCGCTGCACGTCCTCGGGCGTGACGCGGTCGTACATCCGGTAGACTTCGTTGACCGTGTCGACCGAACGGGTGGCGGCGACGTAGGGCGCGACCGCCCCGGCCACGGCTGCGGTGTTGTCGAGCGCCGCGGCGAAACCGTACTTCAGCGCGCTGCGGATGGCCTGCAGCCGGCCCGGATCGGCGGGCCCGGCGCGCAGGCTGGCCAGCTCCTGCTGGATGGCGTCGCGGACGTAGGCCATGTCCGCCTTGTCCTTGACCTGCGAGATGACGGTGATCAGGCCCGGGTCGACGCGGTCGGGGAAGTAGCTGCCGACCATCTCGACCTTCTGCTCGCGCAGCACCAGACGCTGGAACAGCGGCGAGGATTCCGAGAACGCGTAGGCGCCGATGATGTCCAGCACCTGCTGGTCGCCGGCGTTCGGATTGCCGGGCGTCGGATAGGCCGCCGGCCCGCGGAAGCCGACGGTCATCCAGGGCAGGGTCTCGCTGGCCCACGGCACATGGGCGTAGAGCGGGCCGTTGGGCGTCGGCTCGGTCGGAACCTGGGGCACGGGACCGCCCTTCGCCCAGCCGCCCCAGTACTTCTCGACCAGGGCGAAGGCGCGCTCGGGATCGACGTCGCCGGCGATGATGATGCTGGTGAAATTCGGGCGGTAGTACCGGTCGAAGAACTGACGGCTGTAGTCGAACTGGTCCGGCATCGCCTCGATGTCTTCGATGAAGCCCATCGTGGTGTGCTGGTAGGTGTGGCTCTGGAAGGCCGCCTTGCGCTGGACCTCGAGCAGCTTCGAGATCGGGTTGGCGATGTTCTTATTGTACTCGCCGAGCACCGCGCGGGCCTCGGTGCGGAAGTCGGGTTCCGAATAGTTCAGGTTCTGGAAGCGGTCGGCCTCCATGCGGAGGAGAACCTCGAGATCCTCCTTCAGGAAGGTCGTGTGATAGTTGGTCAGGTCGTCGGAGGTGTAGGCGTTGCTGTCTGCGCCCATGGCCTTCAGCGTCGCCTGGTATTCGGACGCCGGGGTGGTGGGCGTGCCCCGGAACATCATGTGCTCGAAGAAGTGCGCAAAGCCCGACTTGCCGGGCTCGACCTCGTTGCGGGAGCCGACGGCGACGGGAATCTGCACCGAGACGATGTCCGGGAAGCCGGTTTCGATGACGAT
The DNA here is from genome assembly GCA_023432855.1 of Pseudomonadota bacterium. Taxonomy (GTDB): domain Bacteria; phylum Pseudomonadota; class Alphaproteobacteria; order Caulobacterales; family Caulobacteraceae; genus JAEZEZ01. The sequence goes on from JAEZEZ010000067.1 coordinate 20,716, forward strand.
CACGCGCAGCCCGTTGGGCAGGTCCCGGACGTGGGTGGGGAACGGGAAGATGTCTCCGCCTTCCGCGGCGGCCCGCGCAGCCGCCTGGGCGAAGACGCTGGAACCTGCGGTCAGCGCGGCCCCGCCCGCGAGCGTCCCGGCAAGCATGGCGCGGCGGTTCATGTGGAATTTCTGCATGATCGTCTCTCGTCCGGTAATCGTCTGTCGGGGCGGACCCTCGCACGGCAGCGCCGGTCAAGGCCAGACCCCGGCGTGCGGGCGCGTTGTCGGCGATTGCGAAATTTCTGCTCCGGGGGCTTGAGCCGTACCCTGGGTCCGGCCCGAAAAGGCGCCGTCCCAAGGAGGAGTCTTGTCCGAATGTCGCGCCCCCCGGTCTTCCGCACCGCCTCGGCCACTGCCCGCCTTCTGGGGCTGACCGTGCGGGCTTTGCGGATCTACGAGCGTCGCGGACTGCTTCAGCCTGGCCGCACCGCGGCGGGTTGGCGGGTCTATGGGCCAGACGAGATCGCGCGCCTGCACCAGGTCACGGCGTTGAAGCGCCTCGGCCTGACGTTGGCGCAGATCGCAAGCCTGCTGCGAGGCCAGGGCGTGGACCTGAGTTACCTGCTGGCGGCCCAGGAGGAGAGCCTCCGGAGCCGCAAGCAGCAGGTGGACCGGGCCCTGCTGATTGTAAGGCGCGCTCGCGCCCGGCTGGCCGCCGGACAATTCCTCCCGACGGACGACCTTGTTCAACTTACCAGGGAGACCGCCATGGCGGACCAGACACCAGGGCCCGAACTGAAGGCCATCTTCGACAAACGCGTCGACCAGGAACGCGTGAAGGAACTGCATCCCGGCGATTGGACCGCCGAGGACCAAGCGCGCGTCGGCTCCGAGTGGAGCGAACTGATCGCCGAGGCCGAAAGGCTGAAGGACGGGGATCCGGCGTCGCCCGAAGCCCGCAACCTGGCCCGCCGGTGGTCGGAACAGGTCGCGAAGTTCACGCGCGGCGACACCGCCCTCCACGGACAGCTGCGCGAGGCATGGAGCGAAGCTGCGCAGGATCCGCAAGCGTCACGGCAGATGCCGTTCTCGCCGGAGGCCTTGGCCTTCGTGCGCAGGGCGTCGGCGGCGGCCGACGACGGGGGCTAGGACTGGGCGCCGCGGATCGTCGTCGGCTGGGACAGACGCAGGCCGTCGGTGGCGGAGGCGGTCTGCAGGGCGGAAGCTTCGCGCGCCTGTTCCGCCTTCTCCTTCGCCACCATGGCGTCCACGCGGGCTTTCTGGGCCTTGAAGGCCGCCAGTTCCGCACCGGCCAGGATCGTGCCCTGGGGCACCTTGGCGCCGACCGGATTCACCCGCTTGCCCTTGAACCAGGTCTCGTAGTGCAGGTGCGGGCCGGTCGAGCGGCCGGTCGAGCCGACGTAACCGATCACCTGGCCCTGGCTGACCCGGGCGCCGGCGCGCATGCCCTTGCCGAAGCGCGACATGTGCGCATAGCCGGTTTCCCAGCCACCCTGGTGACGGATGCGGATCCAGTTGCCGTAGCCGCCCCAGCGACGGGCCTCGACCACGACCCCGTCGCCCGCGGCGACGATCGGCGTGCCTGATCCGGCGGCGAAGTCGATACCCTGGTGCATCTTGCGGTAGCCCAGGATCGGGTGGCGGCGATAGCCGAAGTTGGAAGACATGCGCGCGCCATCGACCGGCGTGCGCAGCAGGAAGCCGCGGATGTTCTTGCCGTGCTCGTCGAAGTACTCGGTCTTGCCGTTGCGCACGAAGCGATAGAGGCGGACCGGGCGGCCGCGGGTCTCGAGCTCCGCGAACAGCAGTTCGCCGACCTTCAGGGTGCGACCGCTCTCGGTGACGTCACGATCGAAGACCAGGGTGAAGGCGTCGCCGCCGACGATGTCGCGCGAGAAGTCGACCTTGTGGGCGAACAGCTTGACGACCTGATTGGTCACCGCGCGCGTCGCGCCGAGCGTGGCGGCCGACTGGAACAGCGAGCCGCGCACCTTGCCGTGCGCGACCGTGGTCTCTGCGGTGATCTTCTCTTCGAGCTCGCGCAGCTTCATGGCGCCGTCGAAGGTGCGGGCCACGGTAAGGGTGGTCGCCGGGCCCGTACGCATCGTCAGGCCGATGAGGTGCGGCGAGCCGCGGCCGGTGCGCGGCGTCGCGATGGCCGCCTGGAAGGACGATCCGGCGCCGTTGACGCCCGCCCGGGCCAGGGTGCGCGCGGCGGCCTTGGCCTCGGCTTCCGAGACGCCCAGCCGCTTGACCGCCTGTTCGATGGTTTCACCGCCCCGTACGCGGACCGGCACGCTTTCGGCGCGGTTCAGGCCGGGCCGGGTTTCGGCGGCGACGAACGCCCTGGCTTCGAGCGCGGCGATTGCTGTGGGATCGAGCGGCGGAACTTCCACCGTCTCTATGGGTTCGTAAACTCGCCAGATCAGAGCGGTGACCGCCAGCGCGGCCACGGCCGTCAGAAGATGCGGCGCGAAACGCAAAGGCTGGCGGCGTGGATCGAACTGAGCCATCGGTCCCCGTCGTTGCACAGCCGGGGCCAATCCCCCCGGCAACACGAACTTGCACTGACGACAGCGCCCGTCCCGAGCCTGTCAGTTCGGGACAATGACCTTTCCGGGAGATTAACCGCAAGGCTTTTGTCGCGTCCTCGCGGAAAATCGGAGCCTAATCTGATTTGCAAAGCTTGGTCAGTGGGCGGCCTTTTCCCTTGCGCGAAAAGGCGCGGCCGTTGCATGCGGGACACGGCGTCGCACAGCCTGCTTTTTTCAAGCCCTTATGCGGCAACGCTTGGCCGATTGCGGCGCTTGAGTAGTCCCGAGGTAGAGGCCCTGCCGGAACAGCCGTGAGCGAAACCCAAGCCCATCCGCCGGCAAGGCCTGCCCGCCGACCGTCCCGCGCGCGCCGGGCCGGTCTGGTCGTGCTGGCGGCCTCCGTCGTCCTGGCGATCGCGATCCTGGCCGCCTACGGAGCGCGGCGCGAAATCGCGCGCCAGGCGCTGACAGGCTGGCTGGAATCCCGTGGGGTCGAGGCCGAGCTTTCCTTCGAGAGATTCGATCACGATGGCCTGATCGGCCGCCTGAGGGCCGGCCCCGCCGCCAATCCCGACCTCGTCGTCGACCGGATCGAGGTGGACTATGGCGTCGACTGGTGGTGGGCCCCCGGCGGCTGGGCGCTCAATCCGACGCGCATCAGGCTGGTGCATCCGGTCGTGCGCGGGCGGCTGGTCGACGGGAAGCTGTCACTGGGCAGCCTGGATCCTCTCATTGAGGACTTCCTGGGGCGACCTCCGCGCCCCGACGCCCGTGGGCCGCTGGTCCTGGTCGAACGGGGCGAGTTCCGGCTGGCAACCGACGCCGGGCCCGTGCGCGTGCTGGGCGACGCCCGGATAGACGACGGCAGGCTCGTCCGCCTGAACGCCGCCATGCCGCGGGCGACGCTCAGGGAAGGAGATCTGGTCGCTCAGGTCGCCGGAGCCCGGCTGACCGCGAGCAGCACCGCCGACCGGCTGAAGCTGCGCCTCTCGGCCGACATAGAGTCCCTGGCCTCCGACACCGTCGAACTGGGGAAGACAGCGGTGCTGGTCGACGCCGATGGGCCCTACCCCGATTTCAGCACGAAGCGCGGGGACGGCGCAGTCAGCCTCCGCGCGACCCTGACGAGCGATGCGCTCGAAGCCGGCGACGCCGGCCTGCGCGACGCGACGATGAGCGCAACCTTCGAAGGCCGGTCGGCGGGCTGGATCGAGGATTTCCGGCTGAGCGGCCCGGCCACCGTCACCGCGGGCGCCGCCGGTGCGGAGACCCAGGGCGCTGTCCTCGCCGGCGCCAACCTCGAAGCGGCGGCGCGGGAGCTGCGGCTGGCCCGCACCCCCCAAGGCATCCGCTGGAGCTTCGACGGGTCCGGCAGGCTGGCCGCCTCCAGCCTCAGCCAGGGCGCCGCCCGCGTCTCGGCGCCCAGACTGACCTTTACGCGGCTCAGCGCCGCCGACGCCGGCAAGGGTCTTCGGGTGGACTTCGCGGCGTCGGCGACGGCCGCGCAGCTGAGGCAGGGCGATCTCGACCTTCGCGGCCTTCGTGGGGACTTCACAGGCGATGCCGACCTGGGCGCCGCCAGGCTCGTGGCTGCGGGCGGAGTCCTTGCGGCGGGCGGGAGCTGGCCTGTCCTCGGCCGCGCGGCCGCTTCGGACGAGCCGTCGATCGCCGGCCTGAAGCGCGCCCTGTCCGACTTCCGGCTGAGCGCCCCGGACCTGCGCCTGATCATTGACGACGGCCTGACGATCACGGCCGGAGCGCCGGTGCGCCTGACTCCGGCCTCCGGTGGCGCGGCCGTGCTCACGCCGCGCAGCGGGCGGCCCCTGTTCCGGTCGGACGCGGGCGGCGCCTTCGACCTCGCCGTCTCCGGGGGCGCGCTCCCGCGGATCCAGGTTTCGGTGAGCGACTACGGTTTCGCCGAGGGGGGGCTGCGCGCCGACGCGGCGCTGAAGGCCGACTTCGATTTCGGCTTCGTCCAGGGCGGCGAGATCAATGTCGCGGGCGTTCTGCGAACGGGGGCCGGCGGCGGGCGGTTCTCCGCCTCCCGTTGCGCGGTAATCGCCGCCGACCGGCTCGATTTCGGCGAGAACGACGTGACGACCGTGTCGGGCCGGTTCTGCCCGGCCGGCGCCCCGCTCCTCCGTTTCGGCGATGGCGGCTGGCGCGCCGATGGGCGGGCCGAGGGCGTCGACGCTACGGTTCCGTTCCTGCAGATCGCCTTCGACGACGTCAGCGGCAGGGTCAGCGCGTCCGGCGCGGGCGGCGGGTCGATGACGGCGAACGTGAACGGCGGCTCCGCGCGGGACCTTGCTGAAGCCACACGCTTCCACCCCCTCGCCCTGTCCGGTCGGGCGACGCTGGCGCGCGGCGACTGGGCAGGCGAGTTCCGGCTGACGGACGGAAGCTATCGGGTCGCGGACCTGAGCCTGCGACACGACGGCGACGCGGGCGAAGGGGGCCTGCTCATCGACGCCCGAGGGCTCACATTCACCGAAGGCGGGCTGCAGCCCGCCGGCCTGTCGCCGCTGGCGCAAGGCTTCGTCGGCGATGCGGTCGAAGGCGCGGCGGACTTCACCGGGGAGGTGAGGTGGAGCGAGGCCGGCGCCAGCAGCTCGGGCCGCGTGTCCACCACCGGGCTCGATTTCCGCAGTCCGCTGGGTCAGGTCACCGGGCTGCGCACCGAGATTGACCTTACCAGCCTCGCGCCATTGGCCAGCGCGCCAGGGCAGGTCGTGACCGTCGAGACCATCCAGTCCTACGTGCCCCTGACCGATGCCCGCGTCGCCTTCCACCTCGCGGCCGAGGCCCTGACGATCGAGGACGGCCAATTCGAGGTCGCGGGCGGGCGGGCGCTGTTCGAGCCCCTGACCGTACCCTTCGAGGCGGGGAACACCTGGGAAGGCGCCGTTCGCCTGGAGGGCGTGCAGCTGGGTGAATTCATCGAAAAGTCGCCCTTCCGCGAGCGGGTCAGCCTCGACGCCAGAGTCAGCGGCCGCCTGCCCTTCAGCGTCGGCCCGCCCGGCGTGCGCATCGCCGGCGGCGAGCTGGCCGCCATCCAGCCGGGGCGCCTATCCATCAAGCGCGAGGCACTGGTCGACGACGGCGCGGTGGGCGGCGAGGCGGAGGCGGAGGCGGCGCTGGACGGCGGCGTCGCCGCCCCGGTGGCCGGCTTCAACGCCCAGGATTTCGCCTACCAGGCCTTGGAACATCTGGCCTTCGACGTCCTTGAGGCGGAGGTGAACAGCCTTGCGGGCGGCCGCCTTGGAGTCCTGTTGCGCGTCCGAGGCCGGCACGATCCGCCCGAGCGGCAGGAGATCCGGCTCAGCTGGACCGATGTGCTCGCGCGCCGGTTTTTGGACAAACCTTTGCCATTACCCTCCGATACGGGCGTCAACCTGACGCTGGACACCACCTGGAACCTGGACGAGCTGCTACAGAGCCTGCGGTCGGTCGAAGCCGCGCGCGAGACGCTGCAGGAGGCCCGTTCAGAACCGGTTCAGGCGCCGGGGCGTTAGCATGGCGCAAGGCACTTCGAGGACGCGAACATGAGGATGGCGAAACAGGCAGGTTTGGCGCTGACGCTCGCAGCGATGCTGACGGGGGCGGCCTGTGCGCCGACCGTCCGCGTGAAGGTCGACCCGATCACCATCTACGCCAAGCTCGACGCCGACGTCCGGCTGCGGCTGGACGAGGACGTTCGCGCCCTGATCCAGCAGAACCCGAACCTCTTCTAGGAGCGACCGACATGATCGCACGCATCGTCAAGTTCGGGGTGACCGCCATCGCCGCGCTGTCCCTCGTCAGCGCGGCCTTTGCGCAGAGCTCCGAGGCCAAGGCCCTGGTCGACGCCGCCAAGGATCGCGGCGTCGTGGGCGAACAGGCCGACGGCTACCTCGGCTGGGTGTCCGCCTCCGAAGACGCCGCCCTGCGCGCGGCGGTCAACGAGATCAACGCGGCGCGGGCCGCCCACTACCGCCAGCTCGCCGCCCAGCGCGGCGTGCCCATCGAGGCGGTGCAGGCCGCGACCGGCCAGCAGGTGTTCCGCGAGGTGGTGACCACCGGCCAGTACTACCGCACCGCCGACGGGACCTGGCGGCGGAAGTAGGTCAGGCGGCCGCCCTGCCCGGCCCGGCCAGCATCGGCTCGAGGATATGGTCGGCCAGCGCCCGCACTGCGGGAACGGCCACGCCGTCGCCAAGCACCCGGAAGGCGGCGGTGCCTGCCTTCGGGAGGCGGTAGTCCTCGGGCAAGCCCATCAGACGCGCGCCTTCCCGGGCAGTGAGGTGGCGCGCGCGCACCCCGTCCTGATCCGCAACGACGACGATCTGGCGTGAGGAGCCGCCCGCCGGCGTCCTCAGGCACCCCGCGAGGCCGTCGAAGCGCACCTCGGCCCGCTGGATCTTGCTCCCGTCGACCACCCGGACCCGCCGGTAGAGCGTCCCTGTCGCCCGGCCGCCGGCGCCGGCGGCGGCGCGCAGACGTTCGCGGTGAAGGGGCGCCATCAGATCGAGGAGCCTTTCCGTGCGCGCAGCGTCGAACCACGGCGTCGCCTCGTCGGGCTCAAGCAGGTCCGCCAGCTCGGCGTTGCGCCGTGCAGGGACCGGCAACGACCACCAGACCCAGGCCTCCCGAAGCGCCGCGGGAAGCCGCTCGACCGCCGCCTCGACCCGGGCCGTGTGGAAGGGGCGTATGGGCTTCGCGCCCTGCCCGCGCGGCTCAAGGGCGGCGATCACGAAGACCCGGGGCCGCGACTGGGGCGACCATGCGGCGGCGTCGACCTCCAGGGCGCCGAACCGGTAACCCAGCTCCGCCAGCGCAGCGCAGAGGGCCGTGAAGTCCTGACCACCGCGGCTGCTCAACAGGCCGGTGACGTTTTCGATCACCAGGGTTCTGGGGGCCCGGCCCTGCCGCGACAGATCCCGGATCAGGCCATGGAAGGCCCAGAACGCCGACGAGCGCCCTCCTTCCAGCCCCTGGCGGCGCCCGGCGAGGCTCAGATCCTGGCAGGGGGACGACGCCCAGGCCAGATCGGCCTGCCCGGGAAGGTCATCGGCCGAAAGGCGCCAGATGTCGCGCTCGACGAGGTGATCGCCACCGAAGTTGTCGCGATACACGCCGCTCTTAAGCGGGTCGAAATCGTTGGCGAACAGGCAATCCCAGCCCGGGCCGAGGCCAAGCCGGGCCATCCCGCCCCCGGCGAAGAACTCGTAGAAGCTGAAAGGTGCGGCGCCCATTGGGTCACCTTAGGCGAGTCGGCGGCCTTGCGCGCGCCGGAGCCAACTCGCCGCTTGCCCGTTTATCAGTGCGCAAGGGCCCTGATTGGGAGCTGAGTTGGATTATGCGCAAGACCCTGACGACCATGCTGGCGGCGGCGACCCTCGCGGGTGGCGTCACCATGCCGGCCTTCGCCAAGCCGCTGACGCCCGAGGCCGCCACCCTGCCCAGGGACACCGGATTCGAACAGGTGCAGTACCGCCGCAACACCTGCTACCGAGGCGAGAGCCGCCGCGACTGCCGTGAGCGGCTGCGCTGGGAGCGCCGATACGGCAACCGCTATTCCTACCGCGGCGGGCGCTACTACCGACGCGACCGTGACAGCGGCTCCGAGGCCGCCGCCGCCATCCTGGGCTTCGCCCTGGGGGCCGCCATCCTCGGATCGCGAAGCGACTACGACTATTACTATTCACGCCGGCACGACCGCCGATACCTCGAGCGCTGCCGTGTCCGCTACCGGTCGTTCGACCCTTACACCGGCACCTACGTGACCACGACCGGCTACCGCCGTTACTGCCGCCTGTAGTCGTCGCGTCGCGCTGAAACCGGGGGAGGCCCTCCCGCCTCCCCAAATTTCAGCGCCTGCACTTTACATTTTAAAGCGCATTGCAGATAGATGAGTGGCGTCCTGGAGAACACTCATGAGATCCATCCTGCTCGCCCTTGCCTTCGCCCTGTCCGCCTGGACCGTGGCGGCGCAGGCGCCACCGCCGACTGCGACGTCGGACCTGACCGTCGAGAACGTCAGTCAAGGGGGTCTCGTGGCCCGGCTCTATGCTGCGCCGGGTGTTCAGGGCAAGGCTCCCGCGCTGATGGTGCTGGGCGGGTCCGAGGGCGGTTTCCGCGGATCGGACCCCCTCGCACGGCGGTTTGCGGCCGAGGGCTACGTCGTGCTCGCCGTCTCGTATTTCGGTGAGCCGGGACAGCCCGAAGCGCTCATCAACATCCCGCTCGAAAACTTCGACCGCGCCCTCGATGCGCTGCTGGCGCGGCCGGAGGTGGATCCGGGCCGGGTCGGCGTGATCGGCGTCTCGAAGGGAGCCGAGGCGGCTCTGCTGGTAGCGTCGCGCCGCCCTGAAATACGCGCGGTCGCCGTCGGCGCGCCGACCCACGTTGTGTGGCAGGGGATCGATTTCAGCGATTGGTCGCCCCGGTCGTCCTGGTCGGAGGGCGGCGAGCCCGTTTCCTTCACGCCGTACGCCATGGGGCAGGCCTTCACGGGTCTGCGCGATCTCTACGACCGCAGCTTGCCGCCGCAAGGACAGGAGGGGGCAACCCTCATCCAGGCCGAGCGCATCAACGGCGACATCCTGCTGGTCTCCGGAGGTCAGGACGGGTTGTGGGGCGCGACGCCCATGTCCGACCGGCTGGCAGGACGACTGAGGACCGCGGGTTTCCCGCACCGCGTCGAGCACCTGGCCTACCCAGAAGCGGGCCACGCCGTGTTCGGCCCGCCCGTCCCGCCCGAGCGCGGCGAGGCCCTTGCCCAGTTCGGCGGCACGGCCGAGGCCAACGTCGCGGCCCGGGCTGACGCATGGCCGAAAATCCTGGCCTTCCTTCGCGAAGCGCTTGGCGATTGAAGGAGCCAATCGACCAGCGTTACGTTAACCTTCTCGCAGGGGCCGCTCAGGAGATCCGACATGCGTTGCGCCTTGACCACGCTTTTCGCCTCGGCGGTCCTCGCGGCCGGCCTCAGCCTGGCCGCCCCCGCCGACGCCTCCGGTTACGGCTACAGCCATGACCGGGGCCGGTACGACGACAGCTGTCGATGCTACCGGAGTTCGGACTTGGGATACTGGGAAAGGCCGAGCGACCGCCGCCGCTGGAACCGGCACAATCACCGCAGGCACCGGCAGCCCTCGGTCCACTACTATCCGGGTTACGGCTACTATCCCGGCGCGGACCACGGATACCGGCGCGGGCACGGACGCCGCGACTACGGCCACCATGGCCAGGGTCATGGATACGGCCCCGGCCGCGACGGGGCGCGCTCCGCGTGGTGTGCGCGAACCTACCGGTCCTACGACTGGCGAAGCGGAACCTACATGACCTACGACGGTCGGCGCGTTTACTGCGGCTGACCCCTCAGGGCGAGACGATGACCACGCCGACCATGCCCTCGTCCTCGTGCGGCCGGCAGACGTAGCGATAGGTCCCGGGCGTGGTGAAGGTGTGCCGCCAGCTCTTGCCGCCGCCGATCTTGCCCGAATCGAACGGCGCCACGCCTTCCGGCAGGGAGACGCGAGACGGGTCGGACGCCTGGGCGGGGTCGAAGCTCACCGTGTGGACGAGGAAGGCGCGGTTGCGCCACTCCACCGTGTCGCCGACGCGGATGCGGACTTCTGCAGGCTCGAACTTGAGCCCGAAGGTCATGTTCACGACCGCGGCGGGCTGGGCCCGCTCCTGGGCGAAGGTGGGAAGCGGCGCAGTCACGGCCAGCGCAGCAGCCGCGACGGCGGCCAGGTTTGCTCGGGACATGGATCGTCTCCTGAGGCGCAAGGCTGTTAGGTTAACACACTCCACAGGCTCGGGTTCTGGCCGAACAGCGCTCGCCCCGCTTTCGCCACATCCGGCCGCATGGTGAACGAGGCTGCAGTACCGGGGAGCGTCTCATGTCCCGCCACAACATCGTCGGCTCGGAAGCCTTCAAACGGGCGCCGTTCGTCTACATCCGCAATGTGAACCGCAGGCGCCGGCGGAGCCCGGTGGCCATCGCCGCGACGGCGACCGTCGGGGTCGGCGCCCTGGGCGCGCTCGGCTTTCTGGCGATCGTCCTCAGTCAGACCCTCGGCCGTTTCTGACCGCTGTTAAGCTGAGCGCTTGATCGCCGGCGGCGTCTGCCCTAGCGCAGAGGGAAGCAGCCAAGGACGCCTCCCCATGCGCGAAGCCGTGATCGTCTCCTACGCCCGCACCGGCCTGGCCAAGTCCGTGCGTGGCGGCTTCAACAACACCCACGGCGCCGCCATGGCCGGGCACGCGATCCAGCATGCGGTCGAGCGCGCCGGAGTGGAGCCCGACAGCGTCGAGGACGTGATTCTCGGCTGCGGCTATCCGGAGGGCGCGACGGGCCACAACATCGGCCGCGACGCCGCCATCTGGGCGGGCCTGCCGATCACCACCTCCGGCCAGACGGTGAACCGGTTCTGCTCGTCCGGCCTACAGTCCCTGGCGCTGGCCTCAGGCTACATCGAGCGCGAGGGGGCGGACGTGCTGGTCGCGGGCGGCGTTGAGTCCATCTCGCTGGTGACCATGGGCGGGCACGTCAACACGCACCACTTCACGGACGAGAAGCTGATGCAGCTTCGCCCGGATCTCTACATGCCGATGATCGACACCGCCGACATCGTCGCCGAACGTTACGGGATCAGCCGCGAGGCCCAGGACGCCTACTCACTGCAATCGCAGCAGCGCACGGCCGCGGCCCAGCAGGCCGGCCGATACGACGCCGAGATCGTCCCCATGGCCACGAAGATGAAGGTGGTCGACAAGGCGACCGGCGCGGAGTCCGTCGTCGACTACACCGTCACCCGCGACGAGTGTAACCGGCCCGACACCACGCTCGAGGGCCTGGCCGCGCTGAAGCCCGTCAAGGGCGAAGGCAAGTACATCACCGCCGGCAACGCCTCGCAGCTGTCTGACGGCGCCGCGGCGCTGGTGGTGATGGAAGCGAAGGAAGCCGCCCGTCGGGGGATCGAGCCGCTCGGCCGGCTCAAGGGCTTCGCCGTGGCCGGCTGCGCGCCCGACGAGATGGGCATCGGTCCCGTATTCGCCGTGCCGCGCCGGCGGGAGCGGCCCGGCCTGAAGGTGTCCGACATCGACCTGTGGGAGCTGAACGAGGCGTTTGCCAGCCAGTGCCTCTACAGCCGCGACCGGCTCGGCATCGATCCGGACATCTACAACGTCGACGGCGGGTCGATCTCCATCGGCCACCCCTTCGGCATGACGGGCGCGCGTTGCGCCGGACACCTGCTGCTGGAAGGCCGTCGCCGGGGCGCCAAGCTGGGCGTGGTCACCATGTGCGTGGGCGGCGGCATGGGCGCCGCCGGCCTGTTCGAGATCTTCTGACCTCAGCGAACCTCGCCGCTCTCCTGGCCGCGCATACGATCCAGCGCCTCGATCGTGGCCGCACAGCCGGAGTAGGTCTGCGGGCCGATGCGGACCTCGGCCTTCAGCGGGTAGGTACGGTCGCTCATGCCGTCGGAGCACGGCCCGGGCGTGAGCGTGACGCTCATCATGGCGCCGTCCGCCGCGGCCGAGGTCCACATCGCCTGCGCGTCCTCGACGATCGGCCCGTTGTTGCGCCCGATGCGTTCCGGCAGGTCGGCGCCCGTGAACTTCAGCTCGGCGGCGGTGATCTCGGTCGCCCAGAACGGTTCGGTCCCGACGGCGCGGATGTCCTTCGTCAGATCGACGCCGTTCAGTTCCGAGGTCGGCGTAGCGGGCGTGCTCGGGGCGGCGGGCTCTGACGGCGCAGGAGCGGAAGCCGGTTCGGCGGCCTGTTCACAGGCGGAGAGGACCAGCACGGCGGCGGTGGCGATCAGGATGCGCATGGACGGCTCCGGTAACGATGTTCGGCGCGAACCTATTGATAAGGCGGCGGTCCGTCCAGCGTGTCGCGCGGATCAACTCGCCTCTGACGAAAGCTCGTCATCGGGTTCCAGCTCCGGGCCGCGCACATTGCGGCGCAGGGCCCGGGTGGGTCGCTTGGCGCTATCCTGCAGCATCTTGCGGAACTCTTCGCGCTGCTCGTGGATGGAGGCGATGACCGGCCCCATGGGCACCCCGAGATCGACCAGGGTGTTCTCCGCCAACTGCAGGCTCGCTTCGGTGGTTTCGGGCACCGCGTCGGTCACCCCCAGCTTGTAGAGCTCCGCCGCGTGGCGGGAATCGCGGGCGCGCGAGATGATGATCATGTCTGGGCGCAGGCCCCGCGCGACCTTGACGACCTCGTTGACCTTGCCGCGTCCGTCCATGGTCACGACCAGGGCGGGGACCGTCTCGATCCCGCAGACTTTCAGGAAGTCCGCCCGCGTGGCGTCGCCGTAGAGCACCCTGTCGCCGGCCTGGCGCCGCTCGCTGGTGACCTTGGGGTCGGAGTCGATGGCCACGAACTCGATGTTGTGACGCCCCAGCATGCGCCCCACCAGACGGCCGACCCGGCCGTAGCCGACTATGAGGACGCGCTTGCCCGCCGGCTCCGGGACCTCCGCCGGTCCTTCGGGGCCTTCAGACTTCACGACCTGGCGGCCGATGCGCTCTGCGCCCCACACCACCAGCGGAATGAGGAACAGGCTCGCGGTCGCACTGACGAGCACCGCCTGGGCGAAGCCGGGAGTCACCAGCCTGTGGCCGAGGGCGGTGTCGATGATGACGAAGGCGAACTCGCCGGCCGGGCCCAGGACGAGCGCGGTTTCCAGCGCCGTGCGCTTGGGAATTCCGAAGGTCCGCGCGAGCGCGAAGATAATGGAGGCCTTGACCGCGATGATGCCGCCGACCAGGGCCGCGATGGTCCAGGGTCTGGCCGCCACCACGTCGAGGTCGAGCTGGGTGCCGATGGAGACGAAGAACAGGCCCAGGAACAGGCCTTTGAACGGTTCGATGTTGATCTCGACCTCGCGCCGGTACTCGGTCTCCGCCAGCAGCAGGCCCGCGATGAGCGCACCCAGGGCCATTGATAGTCCGCTGAGCGCCGCCGCGAGGCCGGCCCCGATGACCACGAACAGGCAGGCGGCGACGAACAGTTCGTGACTGTTCGCCTTGGCGACCGACCGGAACAGGGGTCGGATGATGAGCCGCCCGGCCACGACCAGGATCGCCAGTCCGGCCGCCGCCGGCAGCAGCGCCAGCAGTCCCGGGGCCCAAGCCCCGCCCACCGAGGCGGCGGCGATCACGGCCACCGTGACGAGGATCGGGGCCACCGCCAGATCCTGAGCCAGCAGCACGGAGAAGGTCGTTCGCCCCATGCCTGTCTGCAGCCGCTTGCGTTCGGCAAGCACGGGCATCACCACCGCGGTGGAGGACAGGGCGAGCGCGAGGCCGACGACTGCCGCAGATTCCGGCGGGCGTCCGAGCAGCATGGCCAGGCCGCCCAGCGCCAGCGAACAGAGCACCACCTGGGCCACGCCGAACCCGAAGACCAGCCGGCGCATGGACTTCAGCCGCTCCCAGCTGAGTTCGAGCCCGATCATGAACAGGAGGAAGACGACGCCGAATTCGCCGAACGCCCGGGTCTGTTCCGGGTCGTCGATGGTGAGCACCCCCAGCCAGCGGAAGTCGCTGGCGAACCGGCCGAGGCCGTCGGGACCGAGGGCCACGCCCGCCGCCAGAAACCCGAGGACTGGGCTGATCTTGAAGCGCCGGAACAGCGGAACCACGACGCCCGCGGTGGCGAGGAAGACCACGAGGTCCTTGTACTCGGAAGGAGCGACCTCGCCTGCCATCCGTCTCTAAGTCTCCTCCGCGTTCGCCCTACCCTAGCGCGAATCGTCGCGCCCGTTGCAAGGCAAGGGCCCGCGACCCCACATGAACGATAATTAAGGGACGGCGCCGGTCCGCATGGGCCACATTCCGCCCCATCTCCACCGTTGGAAGAAAACGGGAAGCTCGAGGAAGTCTCTACATGAAGAAGTTCTGGCTCTGCGCCGCGGCGGCAGCCGCCCTGGCGGCGGCCGCGCCCGCCCAAGCCCACGACGAAAACTCGCCCTGCATCGAACCCACCTGCGACCTCGTCGCCCTGTTCCCGTTCGCGGGCGCCTCCGAGGGCGGCGCGGGGACCGTCATCGAAGCCCGCCGGTACGGGACCTGGGGCTTTGACACCGCCGGGATGGATACGTCGGTGAAGCCGGGCGACAGCTTCTTCCGCTACGCCAATGGCAAGTACATGGACGCGCTGGAAATTCCGGCCGACCGCACCCGTTATGGCAGCTTCGACATGCTGCGCGAGCTGTCCGAGAACCGCCTGAAGGCGATGGTCGAGGAGTACGCGGCCGACAAGAGCCTGTCGCCCACCTCCGACCAGGGCAAAATCGCGGCGCTGTACAACAGCTTCATGGACGAGGCGCGCATCGAGCAGCTCGACGCCGCGCCGCTGCAAAGCGACCTGACCGCCATCAAGGCGCTCAAGACCCGCTCCGACTTCGCCCGCTACATGGGCACGACCCAGGGCCGCTTCGGCGGATCCTTCTTCGGCGGCTATGTCTTCGCCGACGCCAAGGACCCGCAGATCAACGCCCTCTACATGTTCCAGGGCGGCCTCAGCCTGCCGGACCGCGACTACTACCTGAAGGAAAACTTCGCCGAGCAGAAGGCGAAGTACGAGGCGTACGTCACCACCCTCCTGCGCAACATCGGCTGGGCCAATCCCGAGCAGACGGCCAAGGAGATCGTGGCGTTGGAAACGCGCATCGCCGAGGCCAGCTGGACCCGGATCGAGAGCCGCGACGACGACAAGACCTACAATCCGATGACGCCGGCGGAACTCGCCGCCTACGCTCCGGGCTTCGACTTCGCCGCCTGGCTCGACGGCGCCAGCCTGGGCCGCGCCGAGAAGATCATCGTCGCCCAGAACACGGCGTTCCCGAAGATCGCGAAGATCTTCAGCGAGACCCCGGTCGAAACGCTGCGCGCCTGGCAGGCCTTCAAGCTGACCGACCAGGCCGCCCCGATGCTGTCGCGCCGGTTCGCCGACGCAGCCTTCGAGTTCCGCAACAAGACCCTGTCGGGCCAGCCCGAGCAGCGTCCCCGCTGGAAGCGCGCCGTCTCGTTCGCCGAGGGCTCGATGGGCGAGGCGCTCGGGCGCGACTACGTCGAGCGCTACTTCCCGCCGGAGTCCAAGGCCAAGATGGACAAGCTGGTCGCCGACCTGCGTCAGGCCATGGCCAACCGCATCAACGGGCTGGAATGGATGAGCGCCGAGACCAAGGTCAAGGCTCTGGAGAAGCTTGAGAAGTTCCGGGTGAAGATCGGCTACCCGACCAAGTGGGAGGACTACTCCTCGCTGCAGGTCGACGCCACTGACCTCTACGGCAACGCCCAGCGCGCCGGCCAGTTCGCCTGGCTCGACAACGCCGAGAAGCTCGGCAAGCCGGTCGACCGCGAGGAGTGGGGCATGACGCCCCAGACGGTGAACGCCTACTACTCCTCGACCGGCAACGAGATCGTCTTCCCGGCCGCGATCCTGCAGCCGCCGTTCTTCGATCCAGACGCCGACCCGGCCGTGAACTACGGCGGCATCGGCGGCGTCATCGGCCACGAGATCGGGCACGGCTTCGACGACCAGGGCCGCAAGTCCGACGGCGACGGTTACCTGCGCGAGTGGTGGACGACCGAGGACGCGGCCAAGTTCGAGGCGCAGGCTGCCCGCCTGGGCGCCCAGTACGACACCTTCGAGCCCCTGCCGGGCTCAAAGGTGCAGGGCCAGCTGACCATGGGCGAGAACATCGGCGACCTCGCCGGCGTGACCCTGGCGCTGGAAGCCTACCGCCTGTCGCTGGACGGCAAGCCCGCCCCGGTGATCGACGGACTGACCGGCGAGCAGCGCGTGTTCCTCGGCTGGGCCCAGGTCTGGCGCGGCAAGTACCGGGACGCGGCCATGCGCCAGCAGGTCGTTTCCGACCCCCACTCCCCGCCCGAGTTCCGGGTCGTGGGCCCGCTCCAGAACATCGACGCCTGGTACGAGGCGTTCGGCGTGAAGGAAGGCGACAAGTACTACGTCAAACCGGAAGATCGCGTACGCATCTGGTGAGCCCTCGCCCGGTGTCGCGATAAGAAGCCCGGAGCGGGAAACCGCTCCGGCCTTTTTCCTGCGCGCACGAAAAACGCCCGCCGTTTGGAGCGGCGGGCGTTCGTTCGAGTTCGAATGCCGATTACTGGCCCGGGTTCGCGTCGCTCGGCGAAGTGTTCGGGGTGTTCTCGGTGGTGGCGCCGCCATCGGCGTTGCCGGCTTCCTGCTCGATGGCGTCGGCCTGGGCGTTGAGGGCGGTTTCTTCCGCTTCGGTCGGCGCGGCGGCGGCTTCGGCTTCCAGAGCGTCGGCCTGGGCTTCGGCGGCGGCGTCCTGCTTGCTTTCGGTGCAGGCGACGAGGCCGGCGGCGGCGAAAGCGGCGGCGGTGACGGCGATGAACTTACGCATGGGTTTTCTCTCTCTCCTCCAGGGGAGCATGGGAAATGCCCATGATCGCGCCGGGTTCCCAAAAACGTGATCAAATCGTGAGGTCGACGGCGGACCCAAAAGAAAAGCCCGCCGCGGCAGACCGCGGCGGGCTCTCTGCTCTTGTCGAGCGGGCGCTTCCTCCCCGAAACGCCGGAGACGGATGCGGCTACGCGCATCACGGCCTCACGCTGCCCCCGAAAAAGCCGCTCGGACCGTGTCCTGTCAAGCGGTTGCACCCGCACCCACTCGCGTCATGCGAGAGTGAACGACGATCACCGCCGCCAGTGCGACTATTTGGCAGCGGCCTCGACGATCCGGCGCACCGCCCCCACCAGTTCGCCGCGGCTGACCGTCAGCTGCCCCGGCCGACCCTCGCGCCAGGCCTGGTTGTCGGTAACGCCCGCGGCGAGGGCGCGACCGAGGTCCAGATCCTTCACGGTGGCCGTGCCGTTCGCCAATTCGTCGCCGCCGACGATCACGACTGCCGGCGACAGGCGCCGGTCGGCGTACTTCATCTGCGCCTTCAGACCCGAGCCGCCGAGATACACCTCGGCGGCGATCCCGGCTTCGCGCAGTTCCGCGACGATGCCGAAGTACTCGCCCATCAGGCTCTGGTCGAAGACGGTCACGACGACCGGACCCCGCGTTTCCGGCAGCGACGCGCCCAGCCACTCGAAGGCCTCGAGGGCCGCGGCCAGGCGGCTGACGCCGAACGAGAAGCCGGTGGCGGGCGTCCGCTGGCCGGTGAAACGGGCGACCAGGTCGTCATAGCGGCCGCCGCCGCCGATCGAGCCAAGGCTCACCCTCTCGTCACCCGGTGCGATCAGTTCTGCTTCGTAGACCGCCCCCGTGTAGTATTCGAGGCCCCGCACGACGGCGGGGTCGAAGCGCGCGTCGGCCTCGCCGACGCCCATCCCGACCAGGGCGGCGTCGATGCGCGCCAGGTCCTCGAGGCCTTCGGCGCCTTCCGCCGAGGCGCCGACCACGGGCTCCAGCGTTTTCAGCACCTCGGCCCGGGCGCCGGCGCCGGCGCGGAGGAAAGCCATGACGGAGTCGACCGCCGCAGGCGCGATCTGGGCGCCGGGCGTGAAGGCCCCGGATTCGTCCATCCGGCCCTTGCCCAGCAGGTCGCGCACGCCCTTCTCGCCGAGGCGGTCGAGCTTGTCGGCCGCCCTCAACACAGCCAGCCGCTGGGCCGGGTCGTCGATGCGCGCCTGGGCCAGCAGACCGTTCAGCAGCTTGCGGCTGTTGATGCGCAGCACCGCGGCGCCGGCCGGCAGGCCCGCGGCGCGCAGGCCTTCGACCGCCATGGCCACGATCTCGGCGTCGGCCTCCGGGCGGTCGGACCCGACCGTGTCGGCGTCGCACTGGATGAACTCCCGGAAGCGTCCCGGGCCCGGCTTCTCGTTGCGCCAGACCTTGCCGTAGGCGTAGCGCCGGAAAGGCTTCGGCAGGCTGTCCCAGTTCTGCGCCGCGAACCGCGCCAGGGGCGCGGTCAGGTCATAGCGCAGCGCCATCCACTGCTCGTCGTCGTCCTTCAGCGCGAACACGCCCTCGTTGGGCCGGTCGCTATCGGGCAGGAACTTGCCGAGCGCGTCGGCGAACTCGAAGGCGGGCGTTTCCAGGCGCTCGAACCCGTAGCGCTCGTAGACCGCCGAGACCTTGTCGAGGATCGCATGCTCCACCGCCAGGTCCCGCGCGCGACGGTCCTGGAATCCCCGCGGGCTGCGGGCTTCGGGGCGGAACTCTTCGGTGTCGGACATGGCGGCGGGCTTAGCGGAGGGAAGGCCCCGGAGCAACGGCCGCGGCAGGCTAGCGCTTGAGACGCCCGATCATAGCCGCGGTGGACAGGTCGTGGGCGCCTTCGGCGTCGTCCTCCAGTTCCGGCTCGATCGCCCTGGCCAGCGTCTTGCCGAGTTCGACGCCCCACTGGTCGAAGCTGTTCACGCCCCAGATGACGCCCTCGACGAAGGTCTTGTGCTCGTAGAGCGCCAGCAGGGCGCCCACGGACTTCGGGTCCAGCGACTTCAGGAGAATGGTGGTCGACGGCCGGTCGCCGTCGAACCGGCGGTGCGGCTCCGGGTTGTCCTGGCCGGCCAGCAGGGCCTCGGCCTGGGCGATACCGTTCGCCAGGGTGGCGGCGCCGCGGTCGGCGGCGAGTACGAAGTCCACGGGGATGATGTCCGTCCCCTGGTGCAGGAGCTGGAAGAAGGCGTGCTGGGCGTTGGTGCCGGCGTCGCCGAACACCACCGGCGCGGTGGCGCGCAAAATCGCCTCGCCGTCCAGCCCCACCTGCTTGCCGTTGGATTCCATTTCGAGCTGCTGCAGCCATCCCGGCAGCAGGGCGAGACGCTGGGCGTAGGGGATGACCGCGCGCGCGCCGCGGCCAAGGCCGTTGCGGTTGTAGATCTGGGCCAGCGCCATGAGAACCGGGGCGTTGCGCTCGATCCGGGCCGTACGGAAGTGCCGGTCCATCGCTTCGGCTCCGGCGAGAAAACGGGAGAAGGTCCTCCACCCGAGGCCGATGGCGCACGACAGGCTGACCGGCCCCCAGACAGAGAAGCGGCCGCCTATGCTGTCCGGCATGCCGAAGACGCGGTCAGCGGGAATACCGTAGCGGGCGGCCTTGTCCGGAGCGGAGCTGACGGCGACCAGGTGCTGGTCGGCCTGCGGGCCCAGCCAGCGGCGGGCCAGTTCGAGATTGGCGATGGTCTCCTGGGTGCCGAAGCTCTTGGAGACGACGATGACCAGGGTACGCGCCGGATCGAGGCCCGCCGCGGCGTCTTCGAAGGCGGCCGGGTCAATGTTGGCGGCGAAGCGGAGGTCGAAACGCGGCCGGGCCGGCCGCAGGGCCTCCCAGAGCAGACGCGGCCCGAGGTCCGAGCCGCCGATGCCAATGTGCAGGATCGACCGGAAACGCCGGCCCGCCGCATTGCGGATCTCGCCCTTGCGGACGGCTTCGGCGAAGCGGCTCCAGCGGTCCCGCTCGCCGGCCACGTCCTCGCGGGCGTTCGCTTGTCTGAGCGCCCAGTGCTCGACGGCCCGGCCTTCGGTCAGGTTGATCCGCTCGCCGGCGAACATGGCCGCGCGGCGGCCCTCGACATCGCAGGCGCGCCCAAGGGCCAGGGCCGCCCTGAACCCTTCGTCCGTCCAGGCCTGCTTGGCCAGGTCGAGGTGCAGTCCCGCGGCGTCGAGAGTCATCTGCCGCATACGCCGAGCGTCGATCAGATCGGCGATGCGAGCCGCGCGGCCGCTTTCGGCGGCGCTCTCCAGCTGCGCCCAGGCGCGTTCGACGTCCCCCCGGTCGGTCATGCGGGCAAGGCCCTCCCCTGGCTCAAGGTCACCACTCGTTTACGGGTCAAGGGTAACCAATTGTGAACGCCTGCGACGAGGAAAGGATCGCCCATGTCCTGCGGACTGGCTCTGGCCGTCACCCTGGCCCTGACCCCGGCGGTCGAGGCCCCCGCCCCGGGCGCCGGCGCGCCGGCGGTTTCCGCCCCAGCCGCGGTCGCGGGCGAGCCCCTGTACGCGGACATCGTGCGCCGGGCCCAGCGCCTCGAACAGGCCGTCATCGGATTTCGCTCGGCGAGCCTGAAGGCGTCGGCCACGCCGCTCGCCATCCCCGGCTTCGCCGCCTTCAAGGCCGAAGCCGAGGCCCTGGCGGCGCTGGACATGAAGGGTCACCTGGACCTCGCCGCCCGCAACGCGGACGGAGATCTGAAGTGCATCCTGCGCGGCATCTCCGAGGACATGCCGCTGCGGCTGGAAGGCGTCGAGAAGGCGTCGAGCGGCGCGGCCCAGGATCTGGCGCTCGAGGAGCTTCAGCACCTGCTCAACGACAACGCCGCGGTGATCCTCGCGCCGCCGCAGCCGCCGGTCTGACGCCGGCGCCTCAGGGCGCTGCCTTCTCCAGCGCGCGAACGACGGCGCCTTCGGTCAGGAGCTGCGGCAGCGCCTCGGGCGAGCCCCCACGCGCCGGATAGACGAGGTAGAGCGGCACGCCGGAGCGTCCGTGCTTGCCCAGTTCCTCGGCGATGGCGGCGTCGCGCCGCGTCCAGTCGGCGACCAGGTAGGCGGCGTTGAGGTCCGCGAAGGCCTCACGCGTGCGGCGTCCCCCGAGGGCGCCGTTCTCGTTGACCTTGCAGGTGACGCACCAGGCGGCCGTGAAGTTGACGAACACCGGACGGCCCTCGGCCTGAAGGGCGGCTACCCGCTCGGGCGACCACGGCTCGGCCTCGAGGTCGCCGGGGCCGGCAGGTTGTCCCGCCGCTGCGGGCGGAGTGGCCGCCGCCATGCTGGTCATGGCCACAGCCAGCATCACGGCCAGTCCCGCGGCGGCGAGCGAGGCCAGTGCGCTGCGGCCGACGAACTGTGCCGCCTGGAAGCGTCCGAGCAGGTGGAAGGCGAGCGCCAGGGCAACGCCCGCGCCCAGCAGCAGGGCCAGGGCTTCGGGGGCGGTCTGCTGGGCGAAGACCCAGAGCAGCCACGCGGCGGCGCCATACATCGGGAAGGCCAGCAGCCGCTTGAGCCCATCCATCCACGGGCCCGGCTTCGGCAGCCGGCTGGCCAGCAGCGGCGAGAAGCTGAGCGCCAGGAAGGGCGCTGCGAACCCCAGGCCGAGCGCGACGAAGACCAGGACCGCGTCGAGATTGGAGTGGGTAAGGCCAAAGGTCACCGCCTCGGTCATGAACGGCGCGAAGCACGGCGCCGCCACCACCACGGCCAGCGCGCCGGTGAGGAAGGCGCCGAGCGCGCCGGAGTAGCGGTTCAGCACCCCTGCCCCGGTCAGCGAGAGGCCGACGTGGAAGACGCCTGACAGGTTCAGGCCCACCGCCAGCATGACCAGCGCAAGGATCGCCGTGGTCCAGGGCGACTGCAGCTGAAAGCCCCAGCCGACCGCCTGCCCCGCCGCCTTGGCCGCCAGCAGCGCCAGCGCCAGCGCCAGGAAGGTCGTCAGCACGCCGGCGGTGAACGCCAGTCCGTCGCGGCGGGCTTCGGACGGGACGTGGGCGTGGCCGGCCAGCGCTGCGGCCTTCATGGCCAGCACCGGAAAGACGCAAGGCATGAGATTCAGGATGAGCCCGCCGAGGAAGGCGAAGACGATGG
The DNA here is from genome assembly GCA_023432855.1 of Pseudomonadota bacterium. Taxonomy (GTDB): domain Bacteria; phylum Pseudomonadota; class Alphaproteobacteria; order Caulobacterales; family Caulobacteraceae; genus JAEZEZ01. Next base: position 42,782 of record JAEZEZ010000067.1, read on the forward strand.
CGACGACGAGCCCGATGCCAGCTTCCGGACGGGCCGGAGCGGCGGCCGAGCCAGGCGCGGCTTCCGCCGTGGTCAGCACCGGCGCCGGGGTTGCGGGGCCGAGGCCCGATGCGGTCGGCGCCGCCTCGCCCGGCGCCGCCTCGATCTCCCAGGCGCCGCCCGCGGTCGCCAGTACGCCGCGAACGGGTCCGGCGAGCCCGGACGCCAGGCCCGTGCCCGTGTCCACGGTGATCGTCAGGCCTCGCGGCCCGCGCTCGATCTCCTGAAGGCCCGAATGCCGGATGGCGGCCGGGTCATAGGGAAAGAAGTAGGCGCCGTTGAAATCCCCGCCCACCAGGGGGCCGCCCCAGGCGGAGAGCCTGAGCCGCCCGCTGTCGAGCCGGGCGGCGGCCTGGATGTCGGCGTTGGGCCGGGGCGCAAGCGCAAGCGCGCGCGCTATCGCGGCGCCGTGGCGGGGGTCTGGCCTGACGGCTTCGCCCACCAGCACATCGACCGACAGTTCGGCCGTTTCGGGGACGCAGATGTCCTTGCAGACCAGCGCCGTGACCGTGGCGGCCAGTCTCGCCGCCTGCCCCGGGCGGGCGTCGGCCGGAACCTGGACCGGGATAGGGAGATAGACCTCGTTCTCCCAGCCATAGGTCATCAGGTGCTTTTCGGGCATTCGCCCGGGCAGCGGCCAGACCACCTCGCCGGTCCGCCAGCCGTCGGGCAGCCGCCAGGCGAATTCGGCCGGCAGGCCGGCGTCGCCGGCGTTGCGCCAGTAGGTATGCCAGCCGGGCGCCATGCGCGCGCGCAGGGCCACATGGGTGGTCGAACCGGGCGCGGCCTCTGCGGCCATCGGGACCAGTTCGAGCTCCACCCGCTCGGAACGGAAGACTTCCGCCCGCAAGGGACCGGCGGCCAGGGCCCAGGCGGCGGCCAGCAACAGGACTAGACGAACGATCACGCCCACCTCGGTTGATCCGACCCCTGTCCTATAGGGCCCCCGCGCCGGAACGGAAACGCCCTCGACAGCGGCGAAGCAGTCGCCATCATGGCCTTCGCACAAGGGAGGCGGGGATGGCGGGCGGATTCGACGATCTGGTCGTGGGCGAAGTGGCGCAACTGGGCACGGTCGTGCTGGACCGGCGCGCGGTGGAAAGCTTCTGCCGCCTTTTCGCCCCCGGCTGGAACCCCGACGACGGGGCCCCGGACGCCATGGTGTTCGCCATCTGGTCAAGGCTGGAGATGGACGCGGGCAAGCGCGTCCCGTCGGGGAAGCGGCTTGCCGTCGACGCGCTGCGCTGGGTCCGCAACCCGCCCGTGGGCGAGACCTTGCGCGCGCGCATGACCGTGATGGGGCTCGATCCCGTCGGCGAGTCCAAGGGCGTGGTCATCGCTCAGCATGACCTGCTCGATGAAGCGGGCCGGCTGGTCTTCTCCTGCCTGACCCGCTCGGTGGTCGGGCGGGCGACCTGACGGAAACGAAAAAGGCCCGGCTCGCGAGAGCCGGGCCTTCCCGTGTCGGTATCGACGAACCGTCAAGCGTTGGCGGCGGCCGGACGGTTGGCCGCGGTCTTCTCGATCGCCATCGCCACCAGACGGTCCCAGCCCAGCAGCGAGGTCATGTGCGCGTAGATCTGGGCCAGGGCCCCGTTGTCGCGCAGCTCGATGAACTTGTCGGCCGGCAGAGCCTTCAGCTTGGCGTCGCTGACGCCGTAGTAGTCGGCGAGCTTCTGCGGCGCGCCCGGGGTGCCGTCCGGGTTCGGCGGCGTGAACTGGGCTTCCTTGATCTCGAGCAGGTCGAGGTCCTTCAGCAGCTGCACGAAGGATTCCGTGCGGCGGCGCTCGGTCTCGAACTCGTTGCAGAACTGCATGGCGTTCTGGGTGTACTGCGAGGGCTTGCCGTCCTCGAAGAACGGGATCTGCGGCGTCTCGGAGACGAACGGCGCGTTGCGGTCGACGCAGAGCACGAAGCGTTCGCCCTTCTCGTCGCCGGCGAAGACGAAGGGATAGCGGCGGATGAAGGCCGGGATGTAGACCTCCGGGCGGAACATGCCGTCCGAAGACACGAACAGGTTCTCGCCGTCGCGCAGGCCCATGACGGCCAGCGGCATGCGGGACTCGCCCACGAACACGATCGGATAGGACAGCGACGCGGCCGCGAACTCGGTGACCGTCAGCGGCACCACGTGCGACTTGGCGACGAAGCCGAACGGCCGGTCGGTCATGTTGACGCCGAGCGACCCGTGGACCTTCGGGTCCAGCGGCTCGGGCTTGCTGTAGAACATCACGTTGCCGGAGATCTCTCCTCCGGCCGTCGTCTGCGATTGCGCCATGTAAGGAAACGCCCTGGTGGGATGCTGAAAAAGGCCGCGGGGTGTCTAGCCCATGCGCGCGCGCTCGGCAACGAACGTCGCTCCACGGGTGCGCAATGGTCGCGTCAGAAGCGGTATCCGATCCCCACCCGCACGCCGCGTCCCGGCATCGGGGCGATGTCCTTGAGGAAAGAGGCGTGCTCCCGGGCTTCCTCGTCCGTCAGGTTGCGACCCTCGGCGAAGAAGATCACGCCGCGATCTTCGAAGGGCCGGAACGAGGCGGACAGGTTGACCAGGGTGTAGCCGTCGGTGGGCAGTTCGTAGGTCGTGATCCGGTCCTGCTCGCCGACGCGGCGCACCTCCAGCTTGCCGCCCCAGCGGGGAGATTCGTAGACCAGACGGCCGGTCACGGACCACGGCGGGATGCGCGCCGGCGGGCCGATGTCGGTGTCGCCGCGAACGTAGTCGACCGCCGCCTCCAGCGAAAGCGACCGCTCGCCCTGTTCCCAGAATCGATAGCTGGCTTCCGCCTCGAACCCGTAGAAGTCCGCGTCGGTCTGGACGTACTCGAAGATCTCCAGCTCCGAGTCCGGATCGATCACGCCGGTCGGCTGCACATCGATGAAGCCGTCGTAGCGGGCGGCGAAGAGATGGAGGTCCGCGGTCCAGCGGCCGCGATGGTAGTGCGCCGCCGCCTCGATCGAGGTGGCCACTTCGGACTCGAAGGTCGGGTCGCCCACTTCGTAGGCGCGGGTGGCTACGTGCGGCCCGTCGGCGAAGAGCTCGACTTCGGTCGGCGCGCGCTCATTGCGGGCGACGCTGAGCCCGAAGTAGAGGCCCCGTCGCGGACGGAAGAAGACGCCGGCCGAGCCGGAGACATTGGTGAAGTCGCGGGCTCCGACCAGACTGTCGAGCTCGCGCTGGTCCACCCGCAGCCCGGCTTCGAAGCCAAGGGGTCCCCGGTCAAGGCGCTGCAGGGTGTAGACGCCAACTTCCGAAATGGTCGTGGCCGGAATGTAGGCCTCGTCGCCGCGGGCGTCGAAATCGCGGTCGAGGGCCTGGAAGCCCACAGCACCGTTCCATCCGTCCCGCTCCTTCTGCACGAGATCGGCGCGCGCCTCCCAGCCCTGCGACGTGAAGACCGTGCCCGTCTCGCCGTCCTCGAGTTCACTGTGGGTGTAGTCGGCGTAGCCGCCGGAGAACCGGAGCGTCTCGAAGGGGCCGAGGCCGATCCGGGCTTCGCCGCGCAGGTCGTATCTGGTCTGACGCAGGTCGATCATCACGCCCTCTTCGACGGCTCCCCTGTGGTCGTGATCGTCGTGGTCGTCCTCGTGTTCGTCTTCCTCGTGCTCGTGGGCATGCCCTGGCACGCCGTAGAGGCTCTCGGTGCGTCGGACGGAGACGCCGACGAAGCCGAAGTCGCCGACCCAGGACACCCCTCCGCCGACCTCGTTCAGGTCCATGCCCGTGCCGTCCACTTGGCGTTCCGCGCCGGGCTCCTCGCCCTCCTCCCGCAGCAGTCGGCGGGACTCCGGATAGACGGGGGTCTCGTAATCGTCGCTGTGTCGGTCGGAAGCCTGCACCGTAAACACGAGCGGACCGTTGCCGAAGGTCAGGGCGCCCGCCGCCGCGCGGAAGCCGTCCACGCTTCCCGCCTGGATGCTGAGACGCCCGTCCACCCCGTCGGCGGGAACTTCCTCGGGCACGCGATCATCCATGACGTTGACCACGCCGCCGATGGCCGAGCCGCCGTAGGCCAGGGTCGCCGGGCCGCGGATGATCTCGATGCGACTTGCGCCGGTAGGGTCAGCCGCGACCTGGTGGTCCGGCGAAACCTGGCTCGCGTCGATTGCGCCCAAGCCATTGACCAGCACCTGGACGCGCGGGCCGGCAAGGCCGCGGATCACGGGCCGCGAGGCCCCCGGGGCGAAGCTCGAGGAACGTACGCCCGGCATTCCCGCGACCAGATCGCCCAGCGTCGCCGGCGGCGAGAGCAGGAGTTCCTCCTCGTCCACCACGTCGACGTTGGCGGTGAGCGCCTGCTCGGTGACGCTGAACGGGGCGGCCGTTACGACGACCTCGTCGACCTCCACCGGCTCTTCGGGGGAGGTCTGGGCGAAGGCCGTCGACGCGAGCAACAGGGGGCCGACGGCGGCCGAAAGGGCGATACGGCGCTTCATGGCGAGAGTGTTATGAAATAACATTACACCTCGTCAAGGGCGTTGCCCCCCTGGGGCCCCCGCATTACGTAAAGCTGATGAGCGACGCGTGCGGACATCAGCATTCCGGCGGCCTTGGCCTTTCTGGTCAGGCGCTGGATCGCGCCCTCGTCGAAGCCGAGGCGCGCTGCGGCGGTGACGGCCAGCGCCTGACGACGCCGCGCCGGCGCGTACTTGAACTCCTCCTGTCGGCGCCGGGCCCGGTGAAAGCCTACGACCTGATCGGGGCTTTCGGGGCCCAGGGCGAGGCGGCGAAACCGCCGACCGTTTACCGGGCGCTGGAGTTCCTGGAACGCCAGGGCTTCGCTCACCGGATCGAGAGCCTGAACGCCTACGTCGCCTGCCGGTTGGGAGAGACAGCGCACGCCGCCGCCTTCCTCATCTGCGACTGTTGCGGCGCGACGCGGGAGATCGAGCCGGCTGGGTCAGGCGAGTTCCTCGCCTCCGCCGAGGTGGCCGGCTACGCCGTACAGACCCTGCATATCGAAGCCCGCGGGCGCTGCCAGGCCTGCAGGGCCAACTGAGCCCTCTCGCCGAGCCTGACCTTGCGTGATCTGGACCGCGGAACCGACGGCGCCTAGATCGTCGGGGTCAGCCGGAGCCTGCCCCATGGAAGCCGCTCAGCCCCACCCGCCGCGCCGGCGCATGATCGCCCTGCCGGACGGCGAGATGGCCGTGCTGGACTTCGGAGACAGCGCCCGGCCGGTCGACCTGGTGTTCATCCACGCCAACGGGTTCAACGCCAACACCTACCGCGCCATCCTCGAACCGCTGTCGGCCGGCCTGCGCATCATCGCGCCGGACCTGCGCGGCCACGGCCGCTCCACCCTGCCCGCCGATCCCCGCGGGCGGCGTTCCTGGGGCGACCACCGCGACGACATCCTCGCCCTGCTCGATGCCCTCGACGGGCCCCGGGCCAGGCTCGCCGGTCACTCCATGGGCGGAACCGTCGCCCTGCTGGCCGCCGCCGCAGCGCCCGCACGGGTGGCGGACCTGGTGTTGCTGGACCCGGTGATGTGGGGGCCGTTGGGTGTGATCCTGGCGCACCTGCCCTGGTCCCAGTCCATGGCGGCCCGGCGCGCGCCGATTGCGATAAAGGCCGCACGCCGCCGCGCCCGCTTCGACAGCCGCGAGGACGCACTGAAGGCGTACCTGGGCCGCGGAGCCTTCCGCAGCTGGCCTGACGCCATGGTTGCCGACTATGTACAGGATGGCTTTCGCGACCTGCCTGAAGGCGGTGTGGAGCTGACCTGCCCCCCGGAGTGGGAAGCGTCCAACTACACGACCCATGCCCACGACCCCTACGCGGCCCTGCGCCGCTTCGGCGGTCCGGTGCGCATCCTCAAGGCTCAGGAAGGCTCGACCTGCCGCGTGGGCGAGCCGGCCTCCTTCCAGCGCCGGTATCCAGCCGTAACGGTCGAGGAGGTCGAGGGCGGCCACTTCTTCCCGATGGAGCAGCCGCAGCGGGTGCGCGATGCGCTGGCGGCTGGACCTGTCAGAGCCAGCCGCGCCGCTTGAAGTAGTAGAGCGGCAGGGCGGCCGATGCGGCCATGAGGAAGAGCGCCAGAGGGTAGCCGCCGGCCCAGGCCAGTTCCGGCATCTTCTGGAAGTTCATGCCGTAGACCGCCCCGATCAGGGTCGGGGGCAGGAACACGGCGGTGAAGACAGAGATTATCTTGATGATCGAGTTCTGCTCGATGTTGATCAGGCCGAGCGCCGCATCGAGCAGGAAGGTGATGTTGCCCGACAGGTAGCTGGAGTGATCCATCAGGGACTGGATGTCCCGCTGCAGCGACTCCAGGTGCTCCCCGGCGGTCGGGTTGTCGGTCAGGGGCTCGGCGAAAGCCGCGAAGCCGACCAGGCGCGAAAGGCTGACCAGGCTGTCGCGCACGCGGCTGTTGGCGGTCTGGTTGCGGCCGAGATCCGTGAGTATGGGCTGGAACTTCGGGTGCTCCTGGGCGGCGAAGATCCGTTCGGAGATCGCCTCGACCCGCGCGGAAGTCAGCTCGAGATTGTCGGCCGTGCGATCGACGATCGCCTCCAGCAGGTTGACGAAGGTCAGAGCCGCCGTCGCGCAAAGCTCCGGCTGGCGCTCCAGCTGCGCCTCGAAGAGTTCGAACGACTTCGGCTTGAAGTAGCGGATGGTGACCAGCCGCCGGTCGGTGAGCACGAAGGTCATCGGGTCTGCGGCGGGCGTCTGTTCGGCGCCGGAGTGAAGCAGGATGGCGGTCATCACCGTTGCGCCGTCTTCCTGGTAGAGCCGGCTGGAGGCCTCGATCTCGGCCATCTCCTCGCGGGTCGGCAGGGGCACGCCGAGCGCCGCCTCGACCTTCAGCTCTTCCGCGCGTGTCGGATTGACCAGATCGATCCAGACCACGGTGCTGGACAGCTTCCAACCCTTGGCCGAGATGTCCGGGACATCGAATTCGGGCTGGCCGGCGCGAAGGAGTCTGATCACTGGCGCCGCCCCCGGTCTCGCTGGACGGTCGTCAGGCGGCGGCCGTCACGGCTTGTGTCAGTTCTGTCCGGTCGCGCCGGAGCCGCCGGAGGCGGCGATGCGCGCCGCGGCGTCCTGGGCCGCCTGGTAGATGAATCCGTAGGTCGGGTAGCTGGTGACACCGAGATTACCGCTCGGCCCATGCCAGACCTTCACCTGGCTCCAGTCGCCGCGGGGGGAGACGTCCACGAGGGTGACGTCTTCTTCCACCTTGCCGCGGCTGCCGCCCCAGTTGGCATGGGTGATCTGGACGATCCGATCGGTAAGCACCTGGCTGATCACCGCCACGTGGCCCCGGGTCATGCGCCCGGTAGGCTTGAACACCAGCACCGCGCCGGTCTGGGGGGTGAAGCCCTTGGCATACTTGCCGGACGCCTTTTCCCACCAGGTCCAGGCGTCACCGAAGATCTGAATCCCGGAGAACATCCGGGCGAACGTCACGCACTGCCAGTAGGTATCGGCCTTCGCCGTTCCGCCCACGTTGAAAAAGACGAGAGACGCCGCAACCGCGGCGGCCGCCAGCCGTTTCATCATGAGATAGCACTCCGCCCTCGAACCGGAGCGAGTAAACCTGCCCGAAAAGGGTTGAGCAACCCTTTCAGGCGATCTGCGGCTCTGTGCGTTCGCGTGGGCGGCGAGCGGCGAACGCCTTCATCGCCGTTCGCGCTGGCTTTTCAACGACATGATAGGACCCGGCCGCGATCAGCGGGATGGCGGCGACGAGCGGCAGCCACGCCCAGAGCGGCAGATGTTCGACGCCCAGCAGCTTCTGTGCGCCGTTAACGGCCAGCAGCTGCCACGGGATGCAGATCATGTAGACCGAGTAGCTGACCTCGCCGAGGTAGACGAAGGGCGCGGCCGACAGCGGGTTGCGCGCGACCGAGGCGAGGCCCGCGAGCGAGGCGATCAACGGGCCGAACAGGGCGACCGTCACGGCGTCGGGCGCATTCAGGCTGGCGCACATGGCGATCAGGGCGAGCGAGGCGATGAAGGCGCCCAGGGCCACGCGGGGCTCCGAAAGCGCACCGGCGCGCACCGCAAGGAAGACCGCGCAGCCGAAGCCGAACGCGGGCACGATCCGCACCGCGCCGCCGGCGAAGGTCGCCAGGGTCAGCACCTCCCCGGTCAGGGCCTGGTAGCCGGCGTAGCCGCCGAACAGGGCTCCCAGCGACAGCAGCACCGCCACCACGGGGCGGTTGCGCAACGCCCAGGCTGCGGCGGCGAAGATCGGAAAGCTGAGATAGGCGAACCACTCGGCCGAGATCGACCATGACGGATGGTTCCAGCCGGCGGTGTCGGTCACCCCCCAGGCGTGCACCATCAGCAGGTTGGCGGGCAGGGTTTCCCAGGACAGGACATTGCCGTCCACGCTCATGCCCGCGACAGCCGCCGCGCCGGCCAGCAGGCCCACGCCCAGGAGGGTGGCCAGGTGCAGCGGGTAGACCCGCGCCAGCCGGTTCCACAGGAAGCCGCCGTAGCGGAACCGGCCCTCGCCCGCCTGCTGCAGATAGACGTGGCACAGGATGAAGCCGGACAGCACGAAGAACAGGTCGACGCCGAGATAGCCCTTCTGGATGAGCATGGGCGTGGGGCCAAAGTCGCCCTTGGGCCACCAGTGGAACAGGATGACCCACAGGGCGGCGAAGAAGCGGAGCGAAGTGAGCGGTTTGAGGTGTTCGGCCGTCACGGAAAGCCCCCTGCTGTTCCATTTCGGGGCGACAAATGCCCCTGTGAGGGGAATCCAGCAGGGACCGGGCCATCCCGGCGCCGGGACGCGATCTCAGCCGTGCGCCATCCGCCGCCGGCGCTTGCGGCGGTAGCGGGGGTCGTCGGGGTCCCACTCCCAGTCGGGCCGGTGCTCCGGCGAGCGGCCGAACAGCATCCAGGCGACGAGCACCCCGAAGGCGCCCGCCCCGATCAAGGTCAGCAGCGCCACGTCGCCCGCGCCATGGTGGTGCAGCGTCTCGACGATGCGCCGCCCTGTGCTGGTCGCCGCGAGGAACGGCTCGGCGGCCGGCAGCCCCATATTCAGTAGCATCATAGCCCCCGCGGCGGCCGCGACCGCGCCTAGGCGGTTGTGGATCACGGCGCCAAACAGGAGCCCGACGACGACGGCGGCGAAGGCGATCCCCATGACGAGCCTCGCGAGGAAATCAAAGCGACCCGCGAGGGTCGCCCCGGCGGCCTTGCCGAACCGCTAAGCCTTATGGGCAACAGGGGTTAGGCCTACCGGGGGATTCACCACGGTCCGCGCGTCAGTGCACCCTGGCCTTGCCGATCTGCAGGGCCCCGTCGCCGGCGCTGACCTGGATCACGTCGCCGTCTGCCAGATCGCCTGCCAGCAAGAGCCGCGCGATCGGGTCGATCAGGTCCTTCTGGATCACCCGTTTGAGCGGGCGGGCGCCATAGACCGGGTCGTAGCCTCGATCGGCCAGCCAGGCCTCGGCGGAGGCGTCGAGCGAGATGGTCATGCGCCGGTCCGCCAGCAGCTTCTCCAGCCGCTCGAGCTGGATCTTCACGATCGAGCCCATGTGCTGGCGGCTCAGCCTGTGGAACAGCACGATCTCGTCGATGCGGTTGAGAAACTCCGGCCGGAAGTGGCCGCGCACGGCGTCCATCACCTGCGGCTTCACCAGCTCCACGTCCTGGTCCTCCGACAGGCCAGACAGGTATTCGGACCCCAGGTTCGAGGTCATGACGATCAGCACGTTGCGGAAGTCGATCGTCCGCCCCTGCCCGTCGGTCAGCCGCCCATCGTCGAGCACCTGCAGCAGCACGTTGAAGACATCCGGGTGGGCCTTCTCGACCTCGTCGAACAACACGACCTGGTAGGGCCTGCGCCGCACGGCCTCGGTCAGCGCGCCGCCCTCGTCGTAGCCGACATAGCCCGGAGGCGCCCCGATCATCCGGCTGACCGAGTGCTTCTCCATGTACTCGCTCATGTCGATGCGGGTGATCGCCGCCTCGTCGTCGAACAGGAACTCCGCGAGGGCCTTCGTCAGTTCGGTCTTGCCCACGCCCGTGGGCCCCAGGAACAGGAAGGAGCCGATCGGGCGATTGGGATCCTTGAGCCCCGCGCGCGCCCGGCGCACGGCGTCGGACACGGCGGCCAGCGCCTCGTCCTGGCCAACCACCCGCTCGCGCAGGGCCTCCTCCATCTTCAGGAGCTTCTCGCGCTCGCCCTCCAGCATTTTCTCGACCGGCACCCCGGTCCAGCGGCTGACCACCGCGGCGATCTGCTCGGCGTCCACCACCTCGGGCGTCAGCGGGTCCTTGTCCTCGCCGGCGGCCTCGGCCAGCTGGCGCTCCAGTTCCGGGATCTGGCCGTACTGGATCTCGCCGGCGCGGGCGAAGTCGCCGCGACGCTGGGCGTCGGCCAGTTCGGCCCGCAGGCGGTCGAGCGTCTCTCGCAGCTGGGCGGAGGAGGAAACCTTCTCCTTCTCCGAACGCCAGCGGGCGGTCATCTCGTCGCTTTCGGACTGCAGCTCGGAGATCTCCTCATCGAGCTTCTCCAGCCGCCGCCTCGAGGCCTCGTCGGTTTCCTTCAGCAGGGCCTCGCGCTCGATCTTGAGCTGCACCAGCCGCCGGTCGATCTCGTCCAGCGCTTCGGGCTTGGAATCCACCGCCATGCGCACGCGGCTGGCGGCCTCGTCCACGAGGTCGATGGCCTTGTCCGGCAGGAAGCGGTCGGTGATGTAGCGGTTCGACAGGGTCGCCGCCGCCACGATGGCGGAATCCGAAATGCGCACCCCGTGGTGCAGCTCGTACTTTTCCTTCAGGCCGCGAAGGATCGAGACGGTGTCCTCCACCGTCGGCTCTTCCACGAACACGGGCTGGAAGCGCCGGGCGAGCGCCGCGTCCTTCTCTACGTGCTTGCGGTACTCGTCGAGCGTGGTGGCGCCCACGCAATGCAGCTCGCCGCGCGCGAGCGCCGGCTTCAGCAGGTTCGATGCGTCCATGGCGCCGTCGGTCTTCCCGGCGCCCACCAGGGTGTGCATCTCGTCGATGAAGAGGATGATGCCGCCTTCGGCCGCGGTGACCTCATTCAGCACCGCCTTCAGCCGCTCTTCGAATTCGCCGCGGTACTTCGCGCCGGCGATCAGGGCGCCCATGTCGAGCGCCATCAGCTTCTTGTCCTTCAGGCTCTCGGGCACGTCGCCGTTGACGATGCGAAGGGCCAGGCCCTCGACGATGGCGGTCTTGCCCACGCCCGGCTCGCCGATCAGCACTGGGTTGTTCTTGGTGCGCCGGGCCAGCACCTGGATGGTGCGCCGGATCTCTTCGTCCCGACCGATGACCGGATCGATCTTGCCGTCCCGCGCCGCCTGGGTCAGATCGCGGGCGTAGCGCTTCAGCGCATCGTAGGCGTCCTCTGCCGACGCACTGTCCGCCGTCCGGCCCTGGCGCACGGCCTTTGCGGCTTCCTCCAGCGCGGCCACGGTGACGCCCGCCTTCTTCAGCGCCTCGGCGGCCTTGCCGCCGGCGTCTGCCACCGCGGTCAGGAGCCGCTCGGTGGTGACGAAGGCGTCGCCGGCCTTCTTGGAGTCCTCTTCGGCCACGGCGAAAACGCGGGCGGTGTCGGCCTTCATGTAGAGCTGGCCCGAGCCGCCCTGGACCGACGGCAGTTTAGCCAGCGCGGCGTCCGCCTCGCGCACCGCGACGTCCGGCTTGCCGCCGGCCTGTTCGATGAGGGCGCGCGACAGCCCGTCCCGCTCCTCGAGCAACACCTTCAGCAGGTGCTCCGGCGAGAGGTGCTGGTGGCGTCGGGCCAGCGCGAGCGACTGGGCCGACTGGATCGCCTGTTTGGCGCGATCGGAGTAGATTTCGAGGTTCATGGTTTCCCTTGCATCAAGCGGAAGCCGTCCCGGGCCCCTGCAAGAGGCGGCCCGAGTCGGGATGCGCTGGATGTGGGCGTGGCGGATTGGCCACACAAGTGGGCGCAGCTCTAATGCTGCGCCCTGTGAGGCTTTCGCAGCCGGGGCGTCTTCCCACCGCTAGCGCGCCGGAACGAGCTCCAGCAGGTCGAGGTTGCTCTCGTACCGTGGCCACGGCTGGACCAGGCGCCATTGCGCCGGTCCGATGCGCTCGACGGCGCCGATCACGTCCCGCTCGGCGTTCAGCCCGTAGGCGCGCGCCGGCGGTTCATCGCCCAGCGCCATGGCGCCGAGGAAGACGCCGCGGCGGTTGGTGTCGGGGAAGATGAGACCGGTCTGGCGCTGGGAGCCCGTGAGCTTGCTGAGCTTGAGGCCGCGAGAGGTGCGCTCGATGCGGCAGCGGAACCAGCCGTATGCGACGTAGCTGAGGCCGGGGCCGCCTTCGCGGGCGCCCAGCTTGACCGTGCGGCAGCGGTAATCGCCGGGCGGCGGCAGCGGGTCGCGCAGGGCGGCGTCCGGATCGGGCAGGTTGCCGAGGCTGCGCAGTTCGGCCTCGTGGCCGTCGCGCAGGGCCTGGCCGATGGCCCGGTCCCAGGCCTGGTCGATGCGCTCGATGCGGTCGCGGTCGTAGTCCTGCACCGCGGCCTGCCAGTCCAGCGGCACATCGGCCCCTGGCGGCGGAGGCGGAGGCGGCGGGGGCGGCGGCGTCGAGGCGCAGGCGGCCAGGAGGACCGCGATGGAGACGGCGAGGGCGGGTGCTGTCCGGCGCATGGTTGTTCCCCTGTGCAGCGCCACGTCCCTGAGCGCCTGCACGCTCAACGATCGGGAAGCGTGGCCGTTCCCAAAGTCAGGCTCGACCTTGATAGCCGCAACCGGGGCGGAAATCAGGCGTCCTCGGCCTGGGGCTCCTCGGCGGCCTTGCGGCGGCGCGGGGCGCGCTTGGGCTTTTCAGCCTTCGGCTCGTCCTCGCCGGTCGGCGCGGCGCGGCCCAGGAAGGCCGGCATGTGGCTCTCGCCGCCGTCCTCGGCCCGCAGCACGGGCGAGGCCTCCTCGGTCCGCTCGACCAGGGGCGAACCCTGGGGCTGGACCACGGCAAGCGGGTCGCCGCCTTCGCGCGGTTCGTCACCCTGGCGGGTGCGGCGCTCGCCCCGGTCGCTGCGCTCGCCGCGCTCGGCCCGCTGGCGCTCGAAACGCTCGCGGCGGCTCTCGCGGCGGCCTTCGTCGGCGCCGCGTTCCTCGCGACCCTCGGCGCGCTCCTCGCGGCGGAAGTCGCCCCGATCACGGTCGCGGTCGCCGCGGTCTCCGCGATCCCGATCACGGTCTCCACGATCCCGATCAAATCGCTCGCGATCACGACCACCGTCGCGTTCTGCCCGATCGCGGCGCCCTTCGCGCTCCTCCCGGCCGTCGTTGCGATCGCCGTCGCCGTCGCCGCCCTGGCGGGCCTCGGCTTCGTCGGGCGCTCCCTGCGGCATTCCGCTTTCGTCTTCGAAATCAATGTCGAAGCCCGAAGAGAATGCATCGCGCGCGGCGATGTCCGACACCGGCCGCTGCGGTTGCATGGCGCGGATCAGGCGGAAGTAGTGCTCCGCGTGCTGCATAAAGTTTTCCGCCAGGACGCGGTCGCCGGCCGAGGTCGCATCGCGCGCAAGCTGCAGATATCGCTCGTAGATATGCTGCGCATTGCCGCGGACCTTGATGCCCTCCGGCCCGTTGGAATCGAACGCCCGGTTCGGGTTCGAACCGCCGCCGCCCCCGCCGCCGCCCGGCTTGCGGTTGCGCCCGCGCTGGCGCTTCATGCTCTTGAAATCTCTCATACGCGATGACCGTTCGTGCTGGTTCGCTGACCGTTGCGGCGCCGGACCATCCCGGAGCCTGAGCGGCTGAACACCCGTCGGGGCCCTCGCCCCGGTCGTCTATCTGAGCCGCTGTATCTCGCCTTCCGTCCGAAGCGCCGCGCCATCAGCGCGCGCCCCGGTCCAATCGTCTGAAAACGCGTGCGCCCCCCTGGCGCCGACCATCCAACGATGTGGTGAAGACCTGACGGTCTTAGCGAGTCGCGTTCGCATTTCCAAGGAAATTCTTGACGCCCGTCACCACCCTGTTTCGATCTCCGAGGTCCTTGATCACGGCGACCTGCTGAAGGGCCGCGTCCTCCATGAGCGCCCGGACCGGCTCGGCCTGGTCCCATCCGATCTCTACGGCGAAGACGCCGCCGGGCTTGAGCAAGCGCAGGATCTCCGGGGCCAGGATGCGATAGGCCTCCAGTCCGTCGGGTCCGCCGTCCAAGGCGAGCCGTGGCTCGTGCTCGCGCACTTCGGGCTCCAGTTCGTCGATCTCGGCGGTGCGGATGTACGGCGGATTGGACACAATCAGGTCGAAGCTTTCATCGGCCAGGCCCGATCCCCAGGAGGTGCGCATGAACGCCGCCCGGCCTTCGAGACCCAGGTTCGCGGCGTTCTCGCGGGCGACGGCGAGGGCTTCCTCCGAGATGTCCACGCCCAGCCCCTTCGCGGCGGGGCGTTCGGCGACGATGGCGAGGAGAATTGCGCCGGAGCCCGTGCCAATATCCAGAACTGAAAACGGGGCGCCTTCCGGGAAGGCCTTGAGCGCCAGCTCCACCACCGTTTCGGTGTCAGGACGCGGCGTCAGTACGTGCGGGGAGACCGAAAGCATGATCTTCCAGAACCCCTTGCGCCCCAGAATCCGGGCCACCGGTTCGCGTCGGGCGCGACGCTGGACATAGTTCTCCAGCGTGAGAACGGCTTCAGCCGTGAGCTCACGGTAGGGGTCGGTGACGACGTCGACGCGAGTTACCCCCGCAGCGGCTTCGAGGAGGAGTCGGGCATCGATTGCGGGGCTGTCCACGCCGGCCGCTTTGAGCTGGCCCTGCGCATCCTTCCAGGCCTGTACGAGCGAGGTCATGGGCGGGGCTTTAGCCATCCGCCGGTGAGGCGACAAGCGCGACCGCATTGGCTAGGACTCCCGGATGGTCAGGCTTTCGATGCTACTCCTGTCGGTCTTCGTCACCGCATGCGGCGGCCCGGGCATGGCGGCGGGGCCGCCAGCGCAGGAGGCTCGTTTGCCCGACCGTCCCTTCCCGCGTCCCGGACACAGCCCCGACTTCCGCGGCGGCCGAGACGCCCAAACGGCTGTGCACGAAGAATTCGACGCGGCCGCTCGAGCCGGCACGCTGGAGGCGTGGAACCTGTTCCTCGCCCGCCACCCGGACAACCCGCTGGCGCCCGAGGCTCGCGCCCGCCGCGACGCACTGGAGCGCAAGCCCTGACATGCTGATCACCGAGATCATCCGGCGCGGAGAGCGTTGGCACGCCGAGCGCCCCGCCGTCTATTTCGCCGATCAGACGCTGAGTTTCGGGGAGGTGGGGGAGGCCTCACGGCGCCTCGCCAACGTCCTCCTGCAGAAGGTCGGAATGCGGCCGGGCGATCGGATCGCCCTGCTCTACGGCAATTCCCTGAACGGTTTTCCATTCGAGTTCGCATGTACGCGCGCGGGGCTTGTGCGAACGCCGCTCAATCCTCGGCTGTCGGCTCGCGAACACGCCGAGATGCTCGAGGCCGCCGCCATTCCCGTGCTGGTCTATGGGCAGGGACACGCGGATCGCGCCCGGGAGCTGGCCGACGGGCGCCCCGGAGTCAGGCTGCTCGGACTGGGCGATGACGAACTGGGTCCCGACCTGCTCCGCCTCGCCAATGACCAGCCCGACCGGGATCCCATGGTGGCAGCCGAGCCGGACGACGTGATCACCAACCTGTTCACTTCCGGCACGACCGGAAAACTGAAGGCAGTCCAGCATACGCACGAGACCTACGCTGCCATTTCCCGCAACATCCTAGCGAACCTGATCGACCCCGGGCCGGACGAGATCATGCTCCACGCCGCGCCCCTGATCCACGCGAGCGGCACGTTCGTGCTGCCCTTCTGGATGCGTGGCGCGGCGTCGGCGGTGCTCCCCGGATTCGATCCTGCGGCCTATTTCGACGCCATCGCCAAATGGCGGCCCACGGCCCTGAACCTCGTCCCGACGATGATCGCCATGTTGCTGGACCGCCCGGAAGCCCGGACCGCCGACATGACATCCGTGTCGACGATCCTCTACGGAGCCTCGCCCATGCCGACGCCGGTGCTTCGCCGCGGGCTCGACCTTTGGGGGCCGAAGTTCGTCCAGTACTATGGACAGACGGAAGCGCCACTGGCGATCTGCGCCCTGCGCAAGGAAGACCACGTGGGCGCTGGCGCAGAGGCGCGGTGGAACGCCTGCGGCAGGCCATCGATCGACTGCGAAATCCGGCTGGTCGACGAGGAGGGCGCGGACGTCCCCGAGGGCGAACCGGGCGAAGTCGCCCTACGGGCCCCCTTCCGCATGAAAGGGTATCTCGACGCCCCGGAGCTCAACGCGCAGACCCTCCTGCCCGGAGGCTGGCTGCGTACGCGGGACGTCGGCAGGTTCGACGCCGACGGGTACCTGTACCTGGTCGACCGCACCTCCGACATGATCGTGTCGGGCGGGTACAACATCTATCCGCGCGAGGTCGAGGATGTGCTGGCCGCCCATCCGGCGGTTCGGGAAGCGGCCGTCGTCGGGCTGCCCGACGATCGATGGGGGGAAGCGGTGACCGCGTTTGTGGTGTTGCGCCCGGACGCGCAAGCGACCGAAGCGGCGATCATCGCATTCGTCCGAGAACGCCTGGCGGACTACAAGTCGCCCAAGGCGGTGCAGTTCATCGATGAGGTCCCCAAGAGCGCCGTCGGCAAGCCGTTGCGCCGGGCCCTGCGCGAGCCCTACTGGGCAGGCAGGCAGCGCCGCATCTGAGGGAGTGACGACATGGATACCGTGCTGATCGAGAGAGCCGGGCCAGTCTGGACCGTCACGCTCAACCGCCCCGAACGCCGCAACGCCGTGGACAGCGCGACGGCGGACACCCTGCGCGCCGCCTTCGAGGACTTCGAGGCAGACAGTGAAGCGCGAGTGGCGGTCCTCACCGGCGCGGGTGGCACATTCTGCGCCGGCTATGACCTGGCTGAGGCTGCGACGGCCACGGCCTACGATCCAGAGGCGGAAGGACCGATGGGGCCGACCCGTCGCACCCTCTCCAAGCCCGTCATCGCCGCGGTGGAGGGACACGCCGTAGCCGGAGGGCTGGAACTCGCCCTTTGGTGCGATCTTCGTGTGGCGTCGAGAACGGCGGTGTTCGGCGTCTTCTGCCGCCGCTGGGGCGTGCCGCTCATCGATGGTGGAACTGTCAGGCTGCCGCGAGTGATCGGACAGGGACGCGCCCTCGACATGATCCTGACAGGACGTCCTGTTGAAGCTCAGGAGGCCTTGGTCTGGGGGCTCGTCGACCGGCTGTTTCCGGCCGGTCTGGCCCTGGAGAAGGCTCAGGCGCTGGCTGCGGACATCGCGGCCTTCCCTCAGCTTTGCATGCGCGCCGACCGGGATTCGACGCTGGGACAGTGGGCCCTGCCGATGGACGCGGCCCTGCGCCGGGAAGCGCACGGAGGCGTGGCTCCCTTGCAGCAGGAAGGGCGGGCGGGCGCCGAACGCTTCGCCATGGGGGCAGGACGGGCGGGCGCGTTCGAAGCCTGAACCGGGAACGGGCCGAAAGCCTGACCGTTCTTCGCGCCATGGGCGAGGCTGGCGCGGTGCGAAATCGACGAACCCGGTGGTCCGGCCTTACCGCGGGACTGGGCGGCGCCGTGGCGATCTTCCTGGCCGGCCTCGCCCTCGGTCGCGGCTTTGAGAAGCGGCGCACGCGCAGGCGGCTCGCGGGGCCGCCGGCGGACGACCCTCAGGCGTTTGAAGCCAAGGAACCCGGGCGAGGCCGTGTCGCCAGGGCCCCGACCGACATTCCCCGGCGGGGATGGTCCGACATCGTCTGGCGGGTGATGCTGGCGTACTTCGGCGACAGGATCGGCTTCATAGCCGGCGGCGTGACCTTCTTCACCCTGCTGTCCCTCGCCCCGTCGCTTTCCGGCTTCGTCGCGCTGTACGGGCTCTTCGCCAATCCGAGCACCGCCTGGGATCATCTGGAGTTTCTCTACCAGATCGCTCCATACCAGGTCGCCGAGTTCATCGGCGACGAACTGAAACGCCTGTCGGTCGAGCGTAAGCGGGAGCTCAGCCTGGCGCTCGTAGGGAGCCTTCTGCTGGCGCTGTGGACGGCCAACACCGCGGTGAGGATGTTCTTCTATGGTCTCAATGTCGCTTACCATGAGACCGAGAAGCGCAACGTCGTGCACTACAATCTCCTGTGCATGGCGTTTACGCTCGGGGGACTGAGCTTTGTCCTGGTGACGACCGCGCTCGTCGTGCTCGCCCCGCTGGCGATCAAGCTCGTCGGCCTGCCATTGACGCTGGAGCCCCTGGAGCCGCTACGATGGCCCCTGCTCTTCGTCGTCCTGTGGGCAGGCTTGACCCTGGCCTACCGGTACGGCCCCTGCCGGGCGCGGGCGCGCTGGCGCTGGTTGTCTCTCGGAGGCGTCTTCGCCAGCCTCGCCATCGGGGTCACCTCAGTACTGTTCTCGCTCTACCTCTCTGAGGTGGCGGACTTCCGCCGGGCCTATGGGCCTATCGGCGCCTTGATGGGGTTCATGTTGTGGACCTGGCTGTCGGTGCAGATCGTGCTGATGGGCGCCGTTCTCAATGCAGAGGTTGAGCATCAGACCGCCGTCGACACCACGACCGGCGAACCGCTTCCGATGGGTCAGCGCGGTGCGCTGATGGCCGACACGGTGGGGCCCCGGCGAGGCTCACCGCGGGCGCTCGCCTATACTCTCAAGCACGCCGAGGAGGTGGCCCAGCGCGCCATGGCTCGGCAGGCGAAGCGGGAGTCCAAGGGCCCCGCCGACTAGCCGCCGGCCGCCCGGTTCAAACCAGTTCCTCTTCCAGCATGGCCAATCTCGCGGCCTGGTCCTCTGCGATCAGCGCGTCGAGAAGCGGATCGATGTCGCCTTCGAGAATTTGCGGCAGGCTGTGGAGAGTCAGGCCGATCCGGTGGTCGGTGACCCGGCCTTGCGGGAAATTGTAGGTGCGTATCCGTTCGGAGCGGTCCCCCGAGCCGACCTGGCTCTTGCGAGCCGCTGCGTAGGCCTCGTCCTTCTCGCGACGCTGCATGTCGTAGAGCCGGGCCTTCAGGTTCTTCATCGCCTTGTCGCGGTTCACGTGCTGGGACTTCTCTGAAGAGGTCGCAACGATGCCGGTCGGAAGGTGCGTAATCCGGACTGCGGAGTCGGTCTTGTTCACGTGCTGTCCGCCGGCGCCGGAAGAGCGATAGGTGTCGATACGGATGTCCTGATCGCGTATTTCGATCTCAACGTCCTCGACTTCCGGCAGGACAGCGACGGTGGCGGCCGAGGTATGAATGCGCCCCTGCGCCTCAGTAGCGGGTACGCGCTGGACCCGATGCACGCCGCTCTCGAACTTCAGCCGGCCGAACACGCCTTCGCCGGTGATGGTGGCGATGATCTCCTTGTAGCCGCCCGCCTCGCCCTCAGAAATGGAATCGATGTCGACTTTCCAGCCTCGGCCCTGCGCATAGCGCTGGTACATGCGGAATAGGTCGCCGGCGAACAGCGCCGCCTCGTCCCCGCCCGTCCCCGCGCGCACCTCGAGGATCGCCGAGGCCTTTTCGTCCGCATCCTTGGGCGCCAGCAGCAGGGCGACCTCACGCTCCAGGTCTGGAAGCCGCTCACGGACTTCATCCAGCTCTTCGCGCGCCATGGCCGCCATCTCGGCATCACCGCCGCGCGACATCTCCTCGAGCTCGGCTTGCTCGGCGCGCAGCCGGGCCAGGGCCTGAACGGCGTCGGCGACAGGCTTCAGCTCGGCATGCTCCTTGGACAGGCGCACGATCTCGGCTCCGTCCGAAGCAGCGCCCATGCGGGCCTCCACCTCATTGAAGCGGTCCAGTACCTGGTCGAGCCTTGCCTGGGGAAGGCGCACGATCATTCCTCCTGTCGCCGGGCGGTTCGTCTAGCGCGTGACGCCCGCCCCGTCACCCGTAAGCTTGGCTCCGGTCGACGACGGCACAGCATGGCTTTCGCGCCGCATCGCGTGCTAGGGCGAGGGCCATGCTTTCGCAGAAGACAAAGTACGCCCTGCGCGCACTCGTCTACCTGGCTTCCCTCCAGAAGCCTGCGTCCGCATCGATCGCCGAAATCGCCGTGGGCGCACGTGCGCCGCGCAAGTTCCTTGAGGCGATCCTGCTCGAACTCAAGCTTGCGGAATTCGTCGAGAGCCGACGTGGCCGCTTCGGCGGTTACGCGCTGGCTCTCCCTCCGGCCCAGATAAGCTTCGCCGCCGTGATCCGCACCGTCGAGGGTCCGCTTGCTCTGGCTCCGTGCGCTTCGGTCACGGCATATCGGCAGTGCGAGGATTGCTTCGACGTGGAGATCTGTCCGATCCGCGCGGCCCTGATCGCCAGCCGTGACGCCGTGGCGACGGTGCTGGAGACGTGGACAGTGGAAATGGCCGCGGCGGGCGCATCACACCAACTCCTATTGACTGCTAGGAATTGAACGCCACGGTCCGGCGTGGGAGGCGGCATGAACGAAGAGTTCCTGGTGTTCGCGCTGGTCGGGTTCGCGGCGCAACTGGTCGATGGTGCGCTGGGCATGGCCTATGGCGTGGTCGCCGCTACCTCGCTGCTGGCCTTGGGAGCGCCTCCCGCTACGGCGTCCGCCGCAGTCCACGCGGCGAAGGTCTTTACGTCCGCCGCGTCCGCTGGCTCCCACATCCACCACCGCAATGTGAACTGGCGACTGTTCGCGGTGCTGAGCCTGACTGGAGCCCTGGGCGGCATCGGAGGCGCCTACTTCCTCACCGGGATCGATGGCGAGCTCATCAAGCCCTACATCGTGATCTACCTTGGGCTAATGGGCGCGCTGATCCTGTGGCGGGCATTCCGCGGGGTGAAGCCGCGCGCCCTCTCCTGGAAACTCCCGGCGCCCCTCGGGTTCGTGGGCGGTTTCGTCGATGCCGTGGGCGGAGGCGGGTGGGGACCTACGGTGACGAGCACTCTCGTCGGTTCCGGCGCTTCAGCCCGCGAAGCGATCGGGACCGTGAACAGTGCGGAGTTCGTAGTCACCGTGGCGATATCCGCCGCCTTTGTATGGGCCCTGCTGACCGGGCACTGGTCCAAGGCCGATGGCTTGATGGAGTATGCCTGGGCGGTGGGGGGACTGATCGTGGGCGGCGTTATCGCCGCTCCCCTCGCCGGCTGGATCACCAAGATCGTCCCGGTGCGCATTCTCACCTGGGTGGTCGGGCTGCTGATCGTCGGGCTCACGGCCTATCAGGCCGCGCACCTGTTCAAGGTGTTCTAGGGAAGGTGGCGACGAAGCTGGGTCTCGCTTCCAGGGCGGCCTGGAGTTCGACCAGCTTCCCACGCCCACTCTTCCAGTCGAAGTCGGGATGACGGAAACCGATCCAGGTGAGCGCCACACCCGTGGTCAACACGCCGAGATCGAAGGCGTCGGGGTCCGGACCCCACTCCTCCAGGATGTCGAGCGTACGGGCCATGTTTGCGGTCCAGCGCCGCATCCACGACGGCGATCGCTCGTGCTCGGGCCGACGCTTCTCGAGGACCAGCTTCACCCCCATCTCCAGCGCGAGGTCCGCTAGCGTTTCCAGCCGCCGCGTACGCCAGTGCGCGTCGCCGCTTTCCGGGATGAGACGCGGACCGTCGCCGATGCTGTCCAGGTAGGCGCAGATGAGCGGGCTGTCGGTGAAGACGTCGCCGTTTTCGGCCACGAGAGCGGGAGCCTGGGCGGCCGGGTTTGCCTTGAGCAGTTCCGGATCGTCCGCGTAGGGATCGACTACCAGCTCTTCCACTTTGTCCTGCAGCCCCTTCTCGCGCACCACGATGCGGCACTTCCGTGCGAAGGGAGATGGGGCGGTAATGTAAAGGCGCATGGTCAGGGCTCGGGCTGTGACATCTCCCCGTTGGGGGAGCCGGCTCCAGCCGTCAACACCTTCGCCGCGCCGTAGGCGCCCTCGAGCCGTCCGTCGCGCGCCCAGTCGAGAGAACTCCGGAAATAGCCCTCGGCATAACGGGTCTCCAGCCGCTTGCCACTCTCGTCGGTGACGAATTCCAGAATGCCGTGCTCAGTGCCGGGAAACTCGATGACCGTCACGGGGCGTCCTTCCCGCGCCAGATCCAGCAGGCGGCGGCGGGTAATGTCGACCGGCGCCGAGCTGTCGTCGCCGGCCAGCACCCACAGCAGCGGCGCATTCAGGCTGCGTAGCGCCGGCATGGGGTCGTAGGTCCACGGCGTACCCACGTCACGCAGCGGGCCAACGACACGAAGCGCCCAGCTGGGGTACTTCATCAACTCGCCGGTGTATTCGCCGCGGACGTGCTCGAACCATGGCTCCTTGCCGTACTTGCGTTTGACCTCGTTCACGCGGTCGTAGCCGCTTCTGAAACGGCTGGTCATAACCGCGTCGGAGGCGGCGATGACCTCAAGAGCCTTTCGCCGCACGTCCGGTGAGTCGAAGCCGGCGGCGACGACATCCTGCAGCGCCTCGTCGCGGTTCTCCGCCTGGGGCGTGTCGGCCAGGCCGTAGCCAACGATAACGAAATCGACCGGCGTCAGGCCTGCGGCGAGGGGCGAGATCCAGCCTCCCTGGCTTCCGCCCTCCAGCCCCACGCGCGCGGCGCGGTTCCCGGCGAGCCGCCGGGCCGTCTTGACCGCCTCGGCCACGTCGCTGGCCAGAGCCTGGAAGTCCTGGGTGTACTTTCCGTCCGAGCGGCCGGTGCCGCGCTTGTCGAAGACGAAGACCCCCACGCCTTTGGCCGGATAGAGGCGCTGGCGAAAGTTGAAGACGGTCGCCGCGTCGCGCTCGGAGCCGTGCACCTGGACAACGATTGGCACGGGCTGGTCGCCCTCGGGCAAGACGAGTCGGCCGAACAACTGTACGCCGCCGCTGTCAAAGGTCGCCTCTCGCACGACCATGGCGACCTTTCGAGCCTCGACCGACTCTCCGTCGCCACCCGCGAACGCCAGCCGGCCATCCGCACAGCCGCGGAAGTGAATGCTGACCCCGTCGCTCTCGTCGGTCCACCCGCGGGTGGAACGCCAGCCATTCGCTGCGCTGAGTCTGCCGGTGCGGCCGTCTTCCATGCGCCAACGAAGATTTTCGCCGTCCGCAGGAGCGACATCCACGACCCGCCCGTCGGCGAAGCGATAGGCGCCGACGTGACATTCCTGCTCCGCCGTGAGCGTCGGCACGCGCGCTTCACCGCACCCCGCGAGAGCCAACGCACCTGAGATGCAGACGAGTAGGATATGGCCAAGCTTCATGGGCCTACTCATCACACGCTGCCCCGCGACCGCAAGCAGCATTGCTGGGGAAGCCCCTACTCCGCCGCCGGGGTCAGCGCGGCGGCCTTTCGCGCCTCCAGTTCAGCGGCGCGCTTTTCAACGAGCTCCACGATGTGCTCGATCATGCCGGCGTTGTCCTGCTTATGGTCGGGGCGGCCAGCCTGATAGATCATGCCGGCTCCCTTTCCGCCGCCGGTGAATCCGACATCGGTATAGAGAGCCTCACCCGGTCCGTTCACGACGCAACCGATGATCGAAAGCGACATCGGCGTGGTGACGTGGGCCAGCCGCTCCTCCAGGATTCCAACGGTCTTGATCACGTCGAAACCCTGCCGGGCGCAGGAAGGACAGGCGATGATATTCACGCCGCGATGGCGTAGTCCCAGCGACTTGAGGATATCGAACCCGGCTTTCACTTCTTCGACGGGGTCGGCCGCGAGCGACACCCGGATCGTGTCGCCAATCCCAGCCCAGAGCAGGCTCCCCATGCCGATCGCGGACTTGATGGTCCCCGCGCGCGTCGGCCCGGCTTCCGTCACGCCCAGGTGCAGGGGGCAGTCGATCGCCTCCGCCAGCATCTGGTAGGCCGCCACGGTCAGGAAGACGTCGGACGCCTTCACACTGATTTTGAACTCGTGGAAGTCATGGTCCTGCAGGATGCGAGCGTGGCTGAGCGCACTTTCCACCATCGCTTCCGGACAGGGTTCTCCGTAACGTTCGAGCAGGTCGCGCTCCAGCGAACCGGCATTGACGCCAATGCGCATTGAACAACCGTGATCGCGCGCAGCCTGGACCACCTCGCGCACGCGATCGGGCGATCCAATGTTTCCCGGATTGATGCGGAGACACGCGGCGCCGGCCTTGGCCGCCTCGATGCCGCGCTTGTAGTGAAAGTGGATGTCCGCGACGAGGGGCACGTTCGCAGCTCGCGAAATCTCGCGAAAGGCGGCCGTCGAGTCCTCGTCCGGACACGACACTCGCACGATGTCGGCCCCGGCCTCTTCCAGGCGACGGATCTGGTCAATGGTGGCCCCCGCGTCCGCGGTCGGCGTATTGGTCATCGACTGGACCGTGATGGGCGCATCGCCGCCCACCTCCACGGATCCGACGCGGATCTTGCGTGAGGGTCGGCGCTGGATCGCGCGCCAGGGACGTACGTGTTCAAGCGAGCTCATGGAACGCGCAACATAGGGCCGAACGACGGCCGCCGCCATGTGGGAGAGCGCGTCAGCCCGCCGCGGGCGATGGAGCGGCCGGCGGCGCCTGCGGCTCTGCGTTCGGCTCCGGGCCGCTGAAAGCCGCAGGAGTTGCGGCGTTCTGCGCGGCTGATGCGGCCGCTGCGGATCTCGCGGCGTCGGCGGCAGACTTCGCCGCCATCGCGTTCAGGCGCGTGACCTGCGTCAGGGCCGCGTCCAGGGAGCCGTGGTATTCGCCGTTCAGATAGACGGCGAATGCCAAGGGCTCTGAGACGTCAATGACCATGTTTGCGCCGGCCGGAGCCCGCCACGCTTCGCCGGTAGCCAGTTGGCGAGCGAAATAGACCACCGATCCGTCGGCGTTGCGGACCACGATGTTGGCCGGCTTGCGCGCTTGCAGGGTGACGGACGAGCCGTTGGGCGCCGAGCCGTATACGGCCCCCTTTGGATTAAAGGCGGCGCCGACCGGAATGGCCGGGCCAGGCGGCACGGGCGCTGCGGCCTCCGCGGCGCCGGCCGCTTGCGCTTCCGGGTCGAGCCCCGGCGTGATGTATGGGGCAGGAACTGTCTGGTCCGGCGGCGCCGGGAGCGGCGCGGACACAGGGATCACGGCCAGCGGCTGCCCTTGCTTCCAAGTCCCTGGAGTTTCGGACAGGTCAGACGGGGCGGCGCGTTCAGCGCTGACGATACGCTGCGTCACGTTCCAGGCGACGACGCCCGCGATCACCAGCCCGACCACGGCGACAAGGATGGGAGACCTGCGCTTGACGTCCTGGAGTTCAGAGCCGACGGGGGCCTGGAGCTTGCTGCTCTCGTCGGGGAACTCCGCCTTGAAGCGATCCCCTGCGGCTTGCTCGTCCAAGCCAAGTACGCGGGCGTAAGCGCGCACATAACCGAGCGTGAAGGGGCGAGACGGAAGGGACGTCCAGGCGTTCTGTTCGATCGCGCGAAGGTATTCCTGACGAACCCGGGTGAGGTCAGCCAACTGTTCGAGCGTGCGGCCGGAGCTCTCGCGGGCCGCCTTCAGGCCTTCCCCCAGGGTCGGCGCGTCGTTCAGGGAGATCACCGGCGCGTCGTCCCATGCGGGCGGGGCATACGTTTCCGAGTTCCTGGAATCGAGCGGTGCCATAACGCCCGGCGCCCCCACGCCACTCTCACTCTGGGCCCCGCCCCCGGCGGGGTCGCTACGGTCGTCCGAGCGGACGAAAAATGGACCCTGTGGATAAACCATAGCCGCTTGCAGGAATCAACGTTCTGTTAGTGATTCGTCAGACGGCCACGTTCAATTTCCGGGCCAGTGACTCCAACTGGCTGCGGACGGATCCGTTCGAGCTGGATAGAAGATTCGACACGCCGCGACGAGCGGCTTCGCGGTCGCAGGAGAGGATCATCCGCTTCACGGGGCCTATGCCCGCGGGCGGCAGGGACAGCCGGGTAAAGCCCAGCGCGATCAACGCGAAAGCCTCCAGCGGGTGCCCCGCGAGTTCGCCGCAGACCGACACCGGCGTGCCCGACTCCGCGGCCGCTTCCTGGATCGAGGCCAGGGCTCGAAGAGCCGGCGGGGACAGGGGATCATAGCGGTCCGAGACGCGCGGATTGGTCCTGTCCGCGGCGAAAATGTACTGAAACAGGTCATTTGTACCCACCGATATGAAGTCGGTGAGCGGCAACAGCGCGTCGAGGTGCCAGAGGAGCGACGGCGCCTCGAGCATGGCGCCCACGCGCAGCAGATCGGGCAGCGGCCTGCCCCGGCGGCGCGCCCAGTCCGTCTCCACGTCGACCAGTTCACGGGCGGCCCTGAACTCGTCCACGGTGGCGATCAGGGGAAACATCACGCGAAGCTCGCGCCCGTGCGCGGCCGCCAGCAGCGCCCGCAACTGCAGGCGCAGCAAGGCCGGGCGGTCCAGACCCATACGCACGGCGCGCCATCCCAGCGCGGGATTCTCCTCGCGGTCGATCTCGAGATAGGGCAGCACCTTATCGCCGCCGAGGTCGAGGGTGCGGAAGGTCACCGGCCGTTCTCCGGCGACGTCCAGCACCCGCCGATATAGCTCTGTCTGCCGGTCCAGGCGCGGAAGGTCCTCCGAGACCATGAACTGGAACTCGGTCCGGAAGAGGCCGATACCCTCGGCTCCGGTCTGGTCGAGGCTGTCCAGGTCCACAGCAAGTCCAGCGTTCATCAACAGGCTTATCCTCGCCCCGTCGCGGGTGACGGCGGGGGTCAGCTTGAGCTTGTCGAACTCAGCCCGGCGCTGGTCACGCAGGGCGATGCGGGATCGGAAACCCTCGAGCGCAGCTGGCCGGGGTCGCAGAAAGGCCTCGCCGGCTTCCCCATCGACGAAAACCAGGTCGTTCTCCGACAACCGGTCGCGCAGGCCCGCGATCCGGCCGACGCAGGGAATCTGGATGGCGCGGGCGACGATGGCGGCGTGGCTCGCCGCCGAACCTTCCTCGAGCAGGAGGCCGCGGATCTTCTCCCGCGGATATTCCAGCAGATCGGCCGGTCCGAGATTACGGGCGATCAGGATCGCGTCGTCAGGCAGCTCGCGCTCGCCGGGACGCTCTCCGGCAAGGATGCGGAGGAGCCGGTTCGCCAGATCCTCCAGGTCGTGCATGCGCTCGCGAATGTAGGCGTCGCGCGCCTTGGCGAAGCGCGCCCGATGTTCGTTGCGGACGCGATCTACGGCCGCCTCGGCGCTCAGCCCGCCGCGGACGGCTTCTTCCAGACCGCGGTTCCACCCCCGGTCGTGGGCGAACATGCGATAGGTCTCCAGCACCTCGTATGAGGTGCCGGCCAGCCCCTGATGCCGGTCGAGCATCTTGTCGATCTGGGCGCGCAGGGTGTCGACGGCCTCGCGCAGCCGTACGAGTTCGGCCTCCGGGTCGTCGGTCAGCATGCGCTCCGTGGCCACCGGCGCCTCGTGGAGCACGGCGACGCCAAGCGCCAGGCCTTCGGCGAACTTCAGACCCTTCAGGCGTTCGGGCCGATGCGGCGCGATGTCGACATCGCGCAGTTCAGCCGAACTCAGGAGCTCGCCGCCCGCGACGAGCTCGGCGAGGACCATGGCGATTATCTGGAGGTCCTCGACTTCCTCTTCACTGTAGCTGCGGGCCGCCCGGTTCTGCACCACCAGCACGCCGATCGTGCGCCCCCCACGGAGCAACGGCACGCCCAGGAAGGTGTGGAACGGATCCTCCCCGGTTTCCGGGCGGTACGAGAAGCTCGGATGGGTCGGCGCATCGGACAGGTTGAGCGGAGACGCAGAGCGGGCGACCTCGCCAACCAGGCCCTCGCCGGCCTTGAGCCTCGTCTTGTGAACCGCTTCCGGGTTCAGGCCCTCCGTGGCGAACAGCTCCAGTTCGCCCGTCTCACGTCGCAGGTAGATCGAACACACCTCGGCGACCATCGAACGGGCAATGATCTTCACCGTCATGTCGAGGCGAGCCTGGGCGGGCCCGCCGCCTGCCATCGCTTCGCGGATCTGGCGGAGCAGGCTTCTCGGTCCTCTCGCGGCCAAACCTGAGACGGGCATGATCGACGTGCGCTCCGGGCGGGTTCCGGCTTTTCCTAATTGCCGTAGCCGGTTCCGTCCATTGATGCGTTAAGGGCTCAGAAGATTCCCTTATCCCGGACAGCCCGTTGAACCATTTCGACCTGCACAATGGCCGCCTACATTGCGAGGACGTTGCGCTGGACGCGATCGCAGAGGCTGTCGGCACGCCGGTCTTCGTCTATTCGGCCGCGACGCTGCGTCACCATTATGCGGTATACCGGAAAGCCTTCGCCTGGGGCGGCGGACTGATCGCCTATGCCGTCAAGGCCAACGGAAATCTCGCCGTTCTCAATGTCCTGGCCCACGAGGGTGCAGGCGCCGACACGGTCTCAGAGGGCGAAATCCGGCGTGCGCTCGCGGCCGGCATCCCGCCGACGCGGATCATCTTTTCGGGAATGGGCAAGACCGACCGCGAACTACGCTTCGCGCTGACGCTGCCGGAGATGCAGATCAACGTGGAGTCCCGCGTCGAGCTCGAACGACTGTCGCAGTTGGCGGCGGAGACAGGGACGCTTCCAAAGGTCGTGTTCCGCGTGAACCCCGCGGTCGGCGCAGGCGCTCACGCGAAGATCACGACGGGCCAGGCCCACGACAAGTTCGGCGTCGCCCGCGACGAGGTGGTCGAACTCTATCGCCAGGCCGCCGGGGATCCCCATCTCAATCCGGTGGGGATTGGCTGTCACATCGGCAGCCAGATTGCAGATCTCGCCCCATTCGAGACTGCCTGGCGGATCATGCGCGCGCTCGTCGAGAGCCTCCGCGCCGAGGGACTGGCAGTCGGCCGACTGGACCTCGGAGGCGGTCTCGCCGCACCCTATTTCAACAGCCCGCCCCCTCCCCCGCCTGCCCGCCTGGGCGATCTCGCGCGCGAGATCCTGGGCGACCTCGACCTGGAGATTTCCGTTGAGCCCGGGCGCGCCATCGCGGCGAACGCGGGGGTTCTCCTGTCCCGCGTCGTGCACGTGAACCAGCGGGCGTCAGGGCCGCGCTTCCTCGTGCTGGATGCGGCGATGAACGACCTGATCCGGCCGACCCTCTACGACGCCTTCCACGAGATTTGTCCGGTCGAGTCACGCCCGGGCGAGCCCGTGCCCTACGACGTCGTCGGCCCCGTCTGTGAGAGCGGCGACACCTTCGCGCGCGACCGGAAGCTGCCGCCGCTGGAAGCCGGCGATCTCGTCGCCTTCCTGTCAGCCGGCGCATACGGCGCCTCCATGTCCAGCGAATACAATTCGCGACCGCTGGCGCCCGAGGTGCTCGTGGATGGCAGGCGCTGGGCGATCGTTCGACCACGTCCGACCATCGAGATGATGCTGGACCGTGAAGTCGTCCCGGACTGGCTGCGGACGGACTGACCCGCCGAGGCTTCAGCCCGGGCCGGCCGCCTGACCGTCGCCGCTGGCGGTGCTGGCGGCGCCGGTGCGCAGGTCACGCACGGCGTCCTGGGAGCGATGCCTCTCATCGTCCCACTCGGCCTTGGTCATGCACACGCGCTGCCCCGCAGACCGGATGCGTGTGCCGATCGCCGCCGGATCCTCCCGACGCCGGCAAACCACCTTCTCGTCTTCGGCCTTGCGAGAGGCCTCACGCGGGGCAGCTTCGCTCGCTCCCGCAGGCCCGCCGGACAGGAAGAACACCGTCGCAGCCAGGACAGCCGTGATACTCATACGCGCCACTCAACTCCAGTTGGACGAGGAGGCTGCCGCCGGGCGTCGCGCCTGTCCAGTTCTTCGATCACGCAGGTTCGGCCAACCCGTACGCCGAGTGCAACGCGCGCACTGCGAGTTCCGCGTAATCCGAGGCGATCAGAACGCTGATCTTGATCTCGGACGTGGAGATCGCCTGCAGGGCGATGCCCTTGTCCGCCAGAGCCTGGAACATGGTCTTGGCGACCCCGGCATGACTGCGCATGCCGACGCCGACGACCGAGACCTTGGCCACGTCTTCGTCGATGCGGATCTCGTCGAAGCCGATGGCGTCCTGCGCGTCGCGCATCAGCTTCTCGGCCGCGCGGGCGTCGCGCCGCCCGACCGTGAAGATCATGTTGGTCCGGTCGGCGGTGCGTGACGGCGACTGCACAATCATGTCGACGTTGAGATTCGCGTCGGCCAGGCGCGAGAAGATGTCGGCCTCCACCCCGGTGCGGTCGGGCATGCCGAACAGGGTGATCTTGGCCTCGTCGCGGCTCATGGCCACGCCGCTCACGATGCGTTGTTCCACGATCTCGTCCTCGTCACAGATCAGAGTGCCCTGCCCCGGCCCCGCGGGTTCCTCAGCGAAGCTCGACAGCACACGAACGGGCACGCGGTGGGCCATGGCCAGTTCAACCGAGCGGGTCTGCAGCACCTTGGCCCCCAGGGAGGCCATTTCCAGCATCTCCTCATAGGAGATCTTCGGCATGCGCCGGGCCTTGGGCTCAATACGTGGGTCAGTGGTGTAGACGCCATCGACGTCGGTGTAGATGTCGCAGGCCGCCTTCAGGGCCGCCGCCACCGCCACCGCCGAGGTATCCGAGCCTCCGCGGCCCAGCGTGGTCAACCGCCCATCACGGGTCACGCCCTGGAAGCCCGGGACAATGGCGATCTCTCCCTCGTCGATGGCAGCCCCCAGCTTCTCGCCCGGAATGTCGACGATGCGCGCGCGACTGTGGCTGTCGTCGGTCAGGATCGGGATCTGCCAACCCATCCAGGAGCGCGCACGCAGCCCCATGCTGCGCAGCGCAATGGCGAGCAGGCCGGCCGTCACCTGCTCCCCGGATGCGACCACCACGTCGTACTCGTCGTCGATCGAGCCAGCGCCCTGGGCCGATGGGCCGAGCACGTCGGCCCAGGCCACCAGCTCGTTGGTCTTGCCCGCCATGGCCGAAACCACGATCGCCAGCTTCTTGCCCGAAGTCGCTTCCGCGGCGATCAGGGCCGCCGCGCGCCGGATGCGCTCAGGGGTCGCCATGGACGTCCCCCCGAACTTCATCACCAACCGGCTCATGCGTGTCGTCTGCCCTGGCGCCCTTGCAACGCGGCGGAAGGCCGGTCATGTCGGTTGCGCGATGGCCGCTTCTAATCACACCGCCGCCGGGCGACCAGCCCCTGACGCCGCTTACGGCTCCAGCGTCGATCCCGAAGAGGTCGCGCGTTTTTCGGCGCTGGCCGAGAAGTGGTGGGATCCCAGGGGCGAATTTGCACCGCTCCACAAGTTCAACCCCACCCGTCTGCGGATCATTCGAGACGAAGCCGCGGCGCGCTTTGGACGAGACGTGGATTCCCGACGGCCGTTCGAGGGCCTCACCCTGCTCGATATCGGATGCGGCGGCGGGCTCCTGTCCGAACCGATGGCGCGCCTCGGCTTCGATGTGACCGCTGTGGACGCTTCGGCGCGCAACATCGGGACGGCGAAAGCCCACGGCGAACCTCAGGGCCTTCAGATCGACTACCGATGCGCAACGGCCGAGGAACTGGCGGCCGCCGGAGATGGACCGTTCGATGTCATCCTGAACATGGAGGTCATCGAGCATGTTACCGATCCGGGCGAATACCTCCGCACCTGCGCAGGGCTGCTCAGGCCCGGCGGAGTGATGATCGTCGCCACCCTGAACCGCACGCTCAGGTCGCTGGCGCTGGCGAAGGTCGGGGCGGAATACATCCTGCGCTGGCTCCCTCGGGGCACCCACGACTGGTCGAAGTTTCTCAAGCCCGATGAGCTGCGTGACTTCCTCGCCGATGAACCTTTCGAAGTGCGTGGACCGTTCGGCGTTTCGTACGACCCCTTCTCGGACAGGTGGTCGCGATCTGACGACACCAGTGTGAACTACATGATGACGGTCACGCGCCCGGCGTGAGCGCGCGCTCCATGAACCGCGCGTCTG
This sequence comes from Pseudomonadota bacterium, assembly GCA_023432855.1. Lineage (GTDB taxonomy): Bacteria > Pseudomonadota > Alphaproteobacteria > Caulobacterales > Caulobacteraceae > JAEZEZ01. The sequence continues at coordinate 74,628 of JAEZEZ010000067.1, forward strand.
AGCCATAGCTGGCAAGCCTGCGGTCGAGGTCGGCCGTGCGGCGCACGACAAATCCCAGGTGTTCCCAGAAGCCAACGGTGTCGTTCACCGAAACCAGGGTCATCATCGCGAACCCGTGCAAGCCGTCGACCAGGGCCTCCAGCCCGGCCCGGGCCTGACCTCGTCCCCTGGCTGGCGGGGCGACGGCCAGGTCGTGGAGATAGTAGACCGACGCAGCTTCGGGCAGGCGTCCCAACAGGGAATTCAGGGGCGGCGCGTAATCGGCGACCCATGGATAGGACAGGATGTAGCCCTGAACGCCGCCAACCGACGTCGCCAGGGCGAGGCAGCCGGCCGGATACAACCTCAGCCGCTCTGCGAAGACGCTGACGTCTTCGAAATGTTGCGGGTAGCAGGCGGCGGCGATCTCGGCGACACGGGGCAGATCCGCCTCGGTCATGCCGCGCCACCGAAGCCCGTCGCTCAATTCAGCTTCTCTGGTGGAGGCGGAAGCTGGGGCAAGGGCGCGACAGGCACGCCGTCCTCGACCAGGCCCCGAACTTCCGCCGGCGTCGCCTCACCGTAGATGTCGCGGTGATCCGAAGTCCCTTCGTGGATAGCGCGAGCCTCCCGAGCGAAGGCGTCCCCCACGTAGTCAAAGTTGTCCTCGACGTGCTCCCGGATCTTGCGCGCCGCTTCGAGCATCATGGTGCGCATCTCGGTCAGCGGCGCGTCTGTCGAAGCGGTTCGCTTGGTCCCGGATACGGCGGGAGCCATGATCTGCTTCCGCACGCGCGGCGAGGCGCAGAACGGACAATGCACGAGCCCCGAGGCGGCCTGCTGGTCGTAACCGTCGGAGCTGGAGAACCACGCCTCGAACTGATGTTCGCTGTCGCACACGAGAGCGTAGCGGATCATGGCCCAACGAAGCTCCGCTCGTGCAACAGCTGCGGTATGGCGGCGCGGGCGCGGGCCGCCTCGGCAAGGTCGATCGTGGCATGCAGCACCCCCGGCTCATCATGGTCGAGAGCGGCCACGATGTCCCCCCATGGGCCTACGACGAGACTGTGGCCCCAGGTCTTGCGCCCGTCCGCATGGGCCCCGCCCTGGGCCGGCGCCAGCACAAAGGCGCCGGTCTCGACAGCGCGGGCGCGCAGCATCAGCTCCCAGTGGGCCCGCCCCGTCGGCACGGTGAAGGCCGCGGGGACTGCGATCATGTCCGCTCCGCCGCGGGCCAGCGCCCTGAACAGCGCCGGAAAGCGGACGTCGTAACAGACCGTAAGGCCCAACCCGCCCCACGGCGTCGAGGCGACCACCGCACGCTCGCCGGGCCGGATGCTTTCGGATTCGCGATGGCGCTCGCCGGTGGGCAGATCGACATCGAACACGTGCAGCTTGTCGTAGGTCGTGGTGACCTGACCATCGGGGCCTATCAGGACTGAACGGTTGGCTGCGCGGTCGTCGTCAGCATCGTCGCCGCGGATGATCACCGAGCCGATGAGTAACCAGACGCCCAGCTCCGCAGCCAGCTCTCGCATGCGCGCCAACACCGGGTCCGACGGCTGGGAAGCCAGCTTTTCCAGCCGCGATGCCCGCCGCTGCTCCATGATGTTGGTCGCTTCAGGCGTAAGGATCAGCTGGGCGCCGCCGGCTGCCGCCTCCCGCACGAGAGGCTCGACATGAGCGAGCGCCTCGGCAGGGTTGTCGGGGGTCCTGAGCTGGACGAGCGCGACGGGCAGTCCCCTATCCATTCAGCCACTTGTCCAGTTCGCCTCGCGCCTCGAGCGCATGCAGGTCGTCGCAGCCGCCCACATGTCGGTCGCCGATGAAGATCTGCGGATAGGTTGAGCGCCCCGACCGCTGGATCATCTCCTGCCTCTTCTCCGGGTCAATGGAAGCGACGATCTCCTGGTACTCGACGCCCTTGCGCTGCAGCAGCGCCTCGGCGCGCGAGCAGTAGGGACAGAACGGCTTGGTGTAGATGACAACGAATTGCACGTGAGACTCCTGCAAGCGAACAGACATGCTTGCCAAACGCCATATAGGCGATCAGGCGCCATCCGCATCTACGCCGGTTGCCGATCCCCTAGCGAACAGCAGCTTGAGCGCGAGGGCGGATGACCTTCATCCTCGTCGAATTCCTGATTCATCCCGTGACATCCTGCAGCGGCGGAGTTCTGGCGACGACCGCGCAGTACACTTCGCGTGCGCCGCCTGCGATCAGCGCTCGGGCGCAGGCGTTCAGCGTCGCTCCCGTGGGCATGACATCGTCAACCAGAAGGATTCTTCGGCCCTTGATACGCCGCCGCCCGGCCGGGGCGACTGCGAATGCGCCCTGAACGTTGCGCTTTCGCCCTCGCCCTGACTTGCCGCCCTGGCTGTCGGTCCGTCGCGTGCGTACGAGCACATCCGGCAGGAACTCGAGGTCGGCGGTCCGCGCGAGCGGCCGGGCGATCTCGGCCGCCTGATTGTAGCGACGCGACAGCAGTCGCAGCGGATGGAGAGGAACGGGCGCCACAGCATCGGCTTCGGCGATCAGGTCGGCGGCCGCTCGACCGATCCATCGCGCAAAAAGCTTGGCGTGTTCTGGCCGGTCGCCGTGCTTGAAGCGCAGCACCAGTTCCCGGGACGCCTCATCATAGAGGCACGCCGCCCGGGCGCGGGTGAAGACGAACGGCTTTGATTGACAGGCGGCGCACCGGTCGAGCGGATCGACCTCGAAGGGAGCCCCGCAGCCGTCGCACACCGGGTTCTCCAGAAAGGTCACACGAGACCACGCGTCCGGGCTGAATCCATCGGCTTGGGGTCGTGGGCCCCCGTCGAAGGCGTGCGGCGGAAAAATCGCATCGGTTGCCCAGCCCAAGGCGCTTCGCACGCGCGCACCCGGCCTGAGCACGCTAAGAAGCGTCCCGTCCGTTTGCCGGAACCAGTCGCCCAGGCTCATGACCGCCGCCCCGCCCCTTCTGTTTGACCGCGACCTGCATCGCCGCCGACTCGACCGCGCTGCGCTTGGCCATGGCGCGGACTTTCTCCGTGTTCGCGCGGCCGAAGACGTAGCGGAACGTCTGGCAGCCATAATGCGAAGCTTCCCGGTCGCCGTCGAGTTGGGTTCGCGAACCGGCGAACTGCGCCGGGCGATTGCGGACAGCGCAGCGGCGGAGCGCGTCAGATGGATGGTTGAGACCGACCTCTCAGAGAGGATGCTGGCCGGCCGGCCGGCCCCCCGCATGGTCGTCGACGAGGAGCGGCTGCCCTTCGCCCCCCAAAGCCTCGATCTCGTCGCTTCGGTTCTCTCGCTCCACTGGACCAACGATCTGCCGGGCGTGCTGGCTCAGGTGCGTCGCGCCCTCAAGCCCGACGGGCTGTTCATCGCCGCCATCCTGGGTGGGGCGACGCTGACCGAACTGCGGTGGGCGCTCACCCAGGCGGAGGTCGAGGTGACCGGCGGCGCCGGCCCACGGGTGTCTCCGTTCGCCGGGGCGTACGACGGGGCGTCGCTGCTGCAGCGCGCCGGTTTCGCCCTGCCCGTGGCCGACACCGACACGGTGAAGGTTCGCTACGAGCATCCCTTGCGGCTTCTGCACGAGCTTCGGGCGATGGGGGAAACGAATGTCCTCAAGGAACGTTCGCGGCGACCGCTGAGCCGCACGGTCCTCGCCCGCGCTTTCGAGCTCTATGCGAGCCGTTTCGGCGACGCTGCGGGTCGGATTCCGGCGACGTTCGAAATCGTCACATTGACGGGATGGGCGCCGCATCCGAGCCAGCAGAAGCCTATGAAACCAGGCTCCGCGAAGACGCGGCTGGCGGACGCGTTGGGGACGAAGGAAATCAGAACGGGCGACAAGCCCTGACGCAACCTACCCGCCGGCGCTGACGATGGCTTCCGAGGCGGTGTTGAATTTGTTCGTGGCGTTGGTGGCGAACAACTGCACCGCCCCAAGGATCGCAAGGAAGATCAGGGTGATGATCAGCCCGTACTCGATGGCGGTTGCTCCGCCTTCGTGTCTTCGGAAACGTTGCAGAAATCCCAGCAAGGCGCGTCTCTTCTCACAGAAGATCGCGCAGCCACGCGACCAGAGGTTCGTCCGCAGGCGGCATGGGATAGTCGCTCATGCGGTTCGGCTTCACCCACGCCACCGCCTGATGTTCGAGCGCCTGTACGACGCCGTTCCATCGACGGCAAAGCCACAATGGCATCATTAGGTGAAAGGATTCGTAAGCGTGACTGGTAAACACGAATGGCGCGAGGCAGGCCTGCGTCACTTCGATGCCCAGCTCCTCCTTCAGCTCGCGGATGAGGCAGGCTTCCGGGGTTTCACCGGGCTCAACCTTGCCGCCTGGAAACTCCCACAGGCCCGCGAGCTGCTTACCTTCGGGGCGCTGGGCGAGCAGAACACGCCCGTCGACGTCGACGAGCGCGCAGGCGGCGACCAGCACGAGCGGCTCCGGGCTCAACTGCGATAGTCCCCGTTGATCTCGACGTAGCGCTTGGTCAGATCGCACGTCCAGACCGTCGCCGAGCCGCGCCCGACGCCCACGTCCACCGTTACGTCCAGCTCCGGTCTCCTCATGTAGGCGCTCATCGACGCCTCGTCGTAGCCGGGAGCCACGGCGCCGTCGCGCGCCGCCCACAGGTGTCCGAATCGGACACTCAGACGGTCGCGGTCGAGGGGCTCGTCGGTCTTGCCGGCGGCCATGACGATGCGACCCCAATTGGCGTCCTCGCCCGCAATGGCTGTCTTTACCAGCGGGCTCTCGGCGATCGAGCGGGCGATGCGGCGGGCCGAGAGCGGCGACTGGGCGCCGCTGACCGTCACCTTGACGAACTTGGTCGCGCCCTCGCCGTCACGCACCAGCTGGTGGGCCAGGTTGAGCATCACGCCATCCAGCTTCTCGCGGAAGTCCGACAGGCGGCGGTCTCCGACCCGGCCGATGCGCGGATTGCCGGCCGCACCGGTCGCGAACAACAGGCAGGTGTCGTTCGTAGAAGTGTCGCCGTCGACCGTCACGCTGTTGAAGGTGGTCCGCGTCATCAGCGCCAGCATCGCACGCAGGACGCCGGGGGCGATCGCGGCGTCGGTTACGATGAAGGCCAGCATAGTCGCCATGTCCGGCGCGATCATGCCCGAGCCCTTCGCTATGCCGGCGATCCGCACCTTCACACCCTCGATGCGCGCCTCTGCATAGGCGCCCTTCGGGAAGGTGTCGGTGGTCATGATGGCCCGGGCGGCGTCGGCCCAGCGGTCCGGCGACGTGTCTTCCGCGACCTTCTGCAGGGCCGCAGACACCTTCTGATCTTCCAGCACCACCCCGATCACCCCGGTGGACGCCATCATGACGTCGCGCTGGCGGCAATCGAACCGCTTGGCGGCCGCGCCGGCGCTGCGCCGCGCCGCGTCCGCCCCCGGCTTGCCGGTAAACGCATTGGCGCAGCCCGCGTTGACCAGCAGCAGCTTCACGTCCTCGCCACCCGTCGCCTCGAGCTGGCGCCTGCACCAGTCGACCGGCGCCGATCCGACGCTGTGCTGGGTGAAGACGCCGGCGCAGGCCGCACCCTGCGGGAAGTGCATCACCAGCAGGTCGTCGCGCACGTGCTTGTACAGACCAGCGCGGCCAACGCCGATTTCGACACCCCCGATGGCCGGGATCCTCGGGAACGGAACCGCGAGCGGCGATACCTGAAGGCCTGGCTTTCCCGGCGCGGCGGGCGGCGCTGCGGGAGGCGGCGAGGGCTCGAACTGGCGCTGATCGCGATCCGCCCGCCTGAGAGCGGCGGCCTTGAGGGCGGCCTTGAGAGGGTCCATCGCCCGTTCCAGGGTGTGGCCGACCAGCTCCGCCGGGTTGATGGCGGCCTTCGCCGTTCCCTTGTCGCCCTTCGCCTTTGACGGCCTGCGCGTCACTGGCGCGCCTCCTTGCCGGCATTCGCGCTGGCCTCCTTCGCCGGAGGCGTAAGCTTCGGCGGCGGGGCCGCAGCGCCTTTGGCCGGCGGCGGCGGCGAGGCTCCGCGCGGCGCCGAAGCGGGTTCGCGTGGCGCGCCCGGCACCGCAAGCGGATCACCCCGGATGAGCTTTTCCACCTTGGCCTGCCCCCGCAGTTTCTCGAGCAGCTGGCGCACCTCGTCGTAGGTCAGGAAGCGGAGGATCTGCGGTCTGGCCTCCTCCAGCGTGGGGGGATCTTCCTGCCGCCTGTCCTCCACTCTCAGGACAGCCCAGCCGCCCTCCGTCTCGAAGGGGCCGACGGTCGAACCGGCCGCCGCGCCAGTTAGGGCCGCGGCGTAGCTCTGGGGCATCACGTCGGTCGTGAAGTAGCCCAGGTCGCCGCCGTTGAACCGGGTCGTCTGGTCAACCGACCGTTCCATCGCCAGGGCCTCGAAGGACGCCCCGTTGGCCAGCAGCTTCGCGATGGCCTCGGCTTCCTCCCTGGTCTTGACCAGGATCAGCCTCGCCCGGATTTCCTCCGACGATTTCGCGAGCTTCAGCTGCTCATTGTAGAGGGCGCGCACGTCGTTCTCGTCGATGGCGTTGTCGACGGCGCTCTCGACCAGCATGTCGCCCAAGATCCGCTCACGCGCCGCAGCGAGGCGGCGTTGGGCCAGGAGGCTCTTGTCGAGCCCGCGCCGAACCGCTTCGCGGGCCAGCAGCTTCTGGTCGATGACCTCCTCCATCACCCGATGAAAAAGGTCCGATGTGGTGTCGAGCGGTTCGCCCTCCCCGATCAGCCCCTGGGCTACCGCTTCGCGCTTGACGTCCGAGGCCCAGATCGTCTGGCCCTGGACGCGCGCCACCGCAACGTCGCCCGCTTCGGGCGGCCGATCCTGTCCCCTTTGTTCGCCGCAAGCGGCGACCATGAGCAGGAGACCCGCGCTCGCAAGCGCGAGAAACGACCGGATTGCGGCTTGGACTCGCATGGCGGGACCCCCGGGAAATCCCTTGAGACAAAACCCGTCGCGTTGACAGGGTTGGGGCCGGTGCTTAAGTCTCGCGCGCCCGCAAGTCGAGGGGTTTTCGGCGGCCGGAACGGCTAGCGTCGCCATTCGGCTTTCGGCCTTCCGCCACGTCGGCGCCCCCATTTTTCGAGCGCACTCGCGCCCGACCTCACTCCGGACCTTCCATGCTCGGCTTCGCCAAAAAGCTCTTCGGCTCATCCAACGACCGCAAGGTCAGACAGCTCTCCGCCCGGGTCTCCAAGATCACCGCGCTCGAACCTCGCTTCGAGGCCATGAGCGACGAAGAGCTGCGCGGCCAGACCGAGATCTTTCGCGGCCGGCTCGCCGCGGGGGAGAAACTCGGCGATCTGCTTCCCGAGGCTTTCGCAACCGTGCGCGAGGCGGCGAAGCGGACGCTGAAGCAGCGCCACTATGACGTCCAGCTGGTCGGCGGCATGATCCTCCATGAAGGCGGCATCGCCGAAATGCGGACCGGCGAGGGCAAGACCCTCGTCGCCACTGCGCCTGTCTATCTGAACGCCCTCGAGGGTAAGGGCGTGCATGTCATCACGGTCAACGACTACCTCGCCCGACGCGACGCGGAATGGATGGGTCAGATCTACCGCTTCCTTGGCATGGAGGTCGGCGTGATCATCAACGGCCTCAGTCAGGGACAGCGCCAGGCCGCCTACGCCGCGGACATCACCTACGGGACCAACAACGAGTTCGGTTTCGACTACCTTCGGGACAACCTCGTCTACGACGTGCGCGAGATGGTCCAGCGTGGCCACAACTTCGCGATCGTCGACGAGGTCGACTCAATCCTCATCGACGAGGCCCGGACCCCCCTGATCATCTCGGGTCCGACGGAGGACAGGTCCGAATTCTACCGCACCATGGACCTGATCATCAAAGAGCTGATCAAAGACGAGGCGACCTTCGATCTCGACGAAAAGCAGCGGCAGGTACTGCTTTCGGAAACGGGGTCCGAACGTCTCGAAGAGATGCTGAAGGCGGCCGGACACCTGACGGAGGGCACCGAAGACCTGTACGACGCGGCCAACGTCTCGATCGTCCACCACGCCAACCAGGCGCTGCGCGCCCACAAGCTCTACACGCGCGACAAGGACTACATCGTCAAGGGCGGCGAGATCATGCTCATCGACGAGTTCACGGGCCGCATGATGCAGGGCCGCCGACTGTCGGAGGGCCTCCACCAGGCGATCGAGGCCAAGGAGAACGTCGACATCCAGCCCGAGAACCAGACCCTGGCCTCGGTGACCATCCAGAACTACTTCCGCCTCTATTCCAAGCTGTCGGGCATGACCGGCACGGCCTCGACGGAAGAGGCGGAGTTCATGGACATCTACAAGATGACCGTGGCGGAGATTCCGACCAACCGGCCGATCGCGCGTATCGACGAGGACGACGAGGTTTATCGCACCGCCCGAGAGAAGAACGAGGCGATTATCAAGCAGATCGTCGACTGCCACCTCCGCGGTCAGCCGATCCTCGTCGGCACAGTTTCGATCGAAAAGTCGGAACTGCTTTCCGAGATGCTGAACGCCCATACCTTCGAGAAGGACGGCAAAAAGGTGAAGGGAATTCCGCACGCGGTGCTGAACGCCCGTTACCACGAGCAGGAAGCCTATATCGTGTCCGAGGCGGGCGTGCCGGGCGCGGTGACGATCGCGACCAACATGGCGGGCCGCGGCACCGATATTCAGCTCGGGGGCAATCTCGAGATGAAGCTCGCGCGCTGGAAGGCCGAACAGCGCGCGCAGGGCGTGGAACCTACCCCGGAACAACTGGACGCCCAGGAGAAGGTGTTCGCCGCGGAAGTCGCCGAGAAGCGGGCCGAGGCGATGGAGGCCGGCGGCCTCTATGTGCTGGGCACGGAACGGCACGAGAGCCGGCGCATCGACAACCAGCTGCGGGGCCGAACGGGTCGCCAGGGGGACCCTGGCAAGTCGAAGTTCTTCCTGTCCTGCGAGGATGACCTCCTGCGGATTTTCGCCGGCGAGCGCCTCGACTCCATCATGCGCAACTTCGGTCTGCAGGAAGGCGAAGCCATCACCCACAAGTGGCTGAACAGCGCGATCGCCACCGCCCAGAAGCGCGTCGAACAGCGGAACTATGAGATCCGCAAGAACCTGCTGAAGTACGACGACGTCATCAACGACCAGCGCAAGGCCGTATTCGAGCAGCGCCAGGAATTCATGGAGTCGTCCGACCTCTCGGAGCTGGTCACCGAGTTCCGACGCGATACCATCACCGATCTCGTCGAGCGGCACATGCCGCCCAAGGCCTACGCCGAACAGTGGGACGTCGAAGGTCTGGACGAGCGGGTCCAGACGGTTCTCGGCATGCAGTTGCCCATCGCCGAGTGGGCGGCGGAAGAAGGCGTCTCCAACGAGGAGATCGAAGAGCGTATCCAGGAGGCGGCCGACAAGCGCGCGGCCGAGCGCCTAGAGGTCATCGGCCCTGAGCAGATGCGCGACCTGGAGAAGAACTTCCTGCTCCAGATGATCGACATGCAGTGGCGCGAGCACCTCACGCATCTCGACCACCTGCGGGCCGTGATCGGCTTACGCGGCTACGGCCAGCGTGACCCCTTGAACGAGTACAAGTCCGAGGCCTTCGAGCTCTTCCAGAAATTGCTCAACGACCTGCGCCTGAACGTGACGCGCTGGCTGATGACGGTGGAGTTCCGCTTCGCCGAGCCGCCGCCGGAACCGGAGTTGCCCGCGTTCCAGGAGATCCACATCGATCCGCTCACCGGCGAGAACGAGGCGGGCTCGATGAGTGCTGCGGCGAGGGAGAGCCTGGGTCCGGACGAACGGGCGGCCCTGCCGCATCAGGCCCTCCCGGCTGGTTGGGACCGCACGCCGCGCAACGCCGAATGTCCCTGCGGTTCAGGCCGGAAGTTCAAGCATTGCCACGGGGCGCTGACCTGACCCGCGCGTCGATTCGCTAAAATGGCGAAATTGCGGCATCTTTCCCTTGGGTAAACGACTCCAGGGAGGGTGACCCATGGGCTGGATGCGTAAGGCCGCCACCGCGCTGGTCGGGGCGAGTGTCTGTGTACTCTGGGCTGGATCTGCAGGCGCGCAGACGGCGGCTGCAGGACCTCAGTGCAGGGCTGGCTGCAATACAACCTACAGCGCTTGCACGCGCAGGGCGATCAACAATGACACCTGTCTGCGTCGCTGGCACGCTTGCAAGAGGAAGTGCCAGGGCCGGCCGGCGGCCACGACACCGGCGGCGAAGACCCCGGCGAGCGCCCCTCCCAAGAAAAAATAGGGACGGTCGCCTCTAGGCCAGCGCGGGGGCCGCCTGGGTGACCCCCCGGAAAACCAGGGCGAGCTGGCGTTCCACGAGGACAGCCAGATCCTCTGCCGCGAGCTTCTCGTAGTATGCTCTGCGATAGTTGCGCAGGTAGATCGCCAGCAGCGTGTCGACGAAGAGGTCCAGGTCGACGTCGCTACGCAGTTCGCCAGCACGCACGCCTTGAACGAGAGCGTCGTGAAACAGGCCGAAGAGGCGCTGTTGCCGCCGGGCGTTCTCCGCCTCGATGCGTTCCGGCCAGCCGTGCGAGGCCGCCAGATGCGAAATCATCAGATCGAGTTGGCGGCATTCGACGCCATAAGCGATCGACATGAGCGTCGCGAGCCGGTCGCAGGTCGACCCTTTTAGGTGGGGGGAGATGCGCTGCAGCTCAGCAAACAGGTCTTCAAACTTCTCGAAGAGAATGTGATTGAAGATGTCGACCTTGCTTTCGAACGTGGTGAAGACGCTGCCCACAGAGACTTCCGCGCGCTCAGCGATCATGCGGATCGTCGTCTCTTCGTAGCCCACGCCTTCAAACAATTCGCGCGCAGCGGCGACCACCCGTTGACGGGTGGCCTCCTTCTGCGCTTTCCGAACGCCCGGAGGCGCCCCCCCCTCGGCCACAGTTTCAGTCCTTCTTCAAACCCGCCAGAAGGATGGCGATCTGGCTGGCCAGCCGCTCCTGCAGACGGTCGCCGGCCCAGCCGTCATAAGCGGCGCGACGATAGTTGCTGACGTAGGCGTCCCAGAGCATTTCGGACACCAGACGGACGTCGAAATCCTGGCGAATCTCGCCCTTGTGAGCGGCGTCGCGAAGTGCGTCGCCCACGATGGCGAGCAACATCTTCACGCGGCTGCGGCCGCGATTCTCGGCGCTCGGGGTGCGCACCCAAGAGTGAGCAAGCCCGGCCTGAACCAGCGGAACATCCGTGAAGCCGTTCTCGTAGGCGGCAGCGAAAATGGCCTTCAGTCGCGCTTCCACGGGATCTCCCGCCGCCTGATCTGCGGCCTGGCGCATGATCTCGGCGACGCGCTCGAAATCCTCGGCCACGACCGCTTCGAACAGGTCGGCCTTGTCCTGGAAGTTCGCGAAAACCGCGCCCGTAGACATGCCTGCGCGCCGGGCGATGTCACGAATGGTGGCGGCCTCATAACCGTGCTCGGAGAACAGCGCGCGGGCGGCCTCCATCACCTTCTGGCGCGTGCGCTGTTTCGACAGCAGGCGCTGGCTGGTGGGGACCTGGGTTTCAAGCTCGCTGAGAGGCTCGTAGGGAGGACGTACGGGGGACTGTTGCATACTCTTTTTCTACGTTGGCGGACGGGGATCCGCAGGTGATCCAAACGTTGAGCGGGGGCGCTGCTGACCGCCGAACCATGGTCGGCGATCAAGATAGGCCAGACGCAGGCCGTCCAATCAAGTTGGACACCCTTGTTGGCATATCCATGAGAGCAAGCCTTTGCGGCCTGTGGTCGCATAGGTAACAGCGGCATCTGACCGTCGTAAGGCCGAATTGCGGCCAGATCGCCGAACTTGATCGGCGAATGCCGGCGCTGGCGCTCGAACCGTTAGCAGCCTAGGTTCTCCGCCATGAGCGGTCTATTCGACATTCTGATCCCGGTCGCCTTGGCGGCCGTCGTCATCACCCTTGGGCTGGGCATCTATTCGCTCTATCGCGGTGGCGATTTCGGCCGCTCCTACTCGAACAAGCTGATGCGTCTCCGCATCGTGCTTCAGGCAGTCGCAATCGCTCTGCTGGTGGCGGCTCTCTGGTGGAAACGCAACGGCGGCTAGGGTTTCTCTTGGTACTGCTCAACCGAATCTACACCCGGACCGGCGACGCAGGCCGCACCCGCCTCGCGACCGGGGAACCGACCCCGAAACATGACGTCAGGGTTGAAGCCTATGGCGGCGTCGACGAGACCAACGCCCAGGTTGGGGTATGCCGCACCTATGCTGGCGCTGACCGCTGGCTGGAAGACGTCCTCTCGCGCATTCAGAACGAGCTGTTCGACCTCGGGGCAGACCTCTCGACGCCTGTGCGGGACGGAAACCCGGATCGGCCGGCCCTGAGGATCACTCCGGCTCAGGTCGCCCGACTCGAGAGGGACATCGACGAGATCAACGAGCCCCTTGAGCCGCTCACGTCCTTCGTCTTGCCCGCGGGTTCTCCATTGGCGGCGGCGCTGCACGTCGCACGCACGGTCTGCCGACGAGCCGAGCGCCAGGCCGTCAGGCTGGCGGACTCGCCGGGCGAGACGGTGAATCCGGAGGCCCTGAAATACCTGAACCGGCTGTCCGACCTGTTGTTTGTCGCCGCGCGCCGCGCCAATGCCGGGGGCGCAGGCGACGTGCTCTGGAAGCCTGGCGAGACGCGCTGACCTAGCGCCTCGCCGGCGCTGGGGGCTGGGTGGCCTTGAGAGAGTCCAGCGGCGGCGGGGGCGGGCCATCATACCCCCTGATCGAAACCGGCTTGCGACAGGTGCGCCATTCCATCGACCACCAGGCGCCGCTTTCCTCGCACTTCATCTTGGGCTGGACCCAGAACACCTGGAAAATCCATACGGCCGCGGTCGCGAGGACGAAGATCCCGAGGAAGATCAGCTTCAGGCGGTCGATGGTCCGGTTCATGGCGGCCTCTATTTCCCGTGCGCGGGCCGATGGCAAGCTTCCGCAGCGTTACGTTGACACGCCGGGACGCCGGTGGTGATTTGCGCCGCCTCGCGCGGGAGCCTAAACACCGCGCCTTCCCAACTCTCACCGAAGGGCGCGAAGAGACCATGAAGGTTCTGGTCCCGGTCAAACGGGTCATCGATTACAACGTCAAGGTTCGCGTGAAAGCGGACCAGAGCGGCGTCGACCTCGCCAACGTGAAGATGTCGATGAATCCCTTCGACGAGATCGCTGTCGAAGAAGCCGTGCGCCTGAAAGAAAAGGGCGCGGTGGAAGAGATCGTCGTGGTGTCCGTCGGGCCCCAACAGGCCCAGGAGACGATCCGGACCGCCCTGGCGATGGGCGCGGACCGCGGCATTCTCATCCAGACAGATCTGGACGTGGAGCCGCTCGCGGTCGCGAAGCTGCTCAAGGCGGTGGCCGGAGCGGAAGAACCCGGCATGGTGTTGATGGGCAAGCAGGCCATCGACGGCGACAACAACGCCGTGGGCCAGATGCTGGCGGCCCTGCTCGATTGGCCGCAGGCGACCTTCGCATCGAAGGTCGAGATGAGCGACGGAAAGGCGAACGTCACCCGCGAAGTCGACGGCGGGCTTCAGACCCTGGCCGTAGAGCTTCCAGCTGTGGTGACCACGGATCTGCGACTCAATGAGCCGAGGTACGCCTCCTTGCCCAACATCATGAAGGCCAAGAAGAAGCCGATCGAAAACAAGTCGCCCGAGGACTACGGCGTGGACGTAACGCCGCGCCTGAAGGTGCTCAAGGTCACGGAGCCGCCCAAGCGGCAGGCAGGCATCAAGGTAAGCGACGCAGCGGACCTCGTGGCGAAGCTGCGCAATGAAGCGGGGGTCCTTTAATGGCTGTTCTCGTCGTCGCCGATCACGACAACACCGAAGTCCGCGACACCACCCATAAGACGGTGACCGCCGCCAGCGCCCTCGCCAGCGAGATCGACGTGCTGGTGACAGGACAGAACGCCGCCGCCGCGGCTGCGTCCGCCGCGAAGATTAGCGGCGTTCGCAAGGTCCTGCTGGCTGAGAGCGACGAGCTGGGCAAGATGATCGCCGAGGCGGTCGAGGCGGTCGTGACGCCCCTGATGGCGAATTATGACGCGCTTCTCACTCCCGCCTCCTCGGCCGGGAAGAACTTCGCCCCGCGTGTGGCCGCGCGACTGGACACGAGCCCGCTGTCCGACGTCAGCGAGATCGTGGACGCCTCGACGTTCGTCCGCCCCATCTATGCCGGCAACGCCCTCGAAACGGTGCGATCCGACGAAGCCAAGAAGGTAATCACCGTCAGGACCACCGCGTTCAAGGCGGCGGACGAAGGCGGCTCCGCCCCTGTGGAGACCATCGGCGGCGCAGACGCGCCTCGCACGGACTTCGTCGGTGAAGAGGTGGTGAAATCCGACCGCCCCGAACTCGGCGCGGCGAAGATCGTGGTGTCCGGCGGCAGGGCCATGGGGTCTTCCGAAGAGTTTCACCGCGTCCTGGAGCCGCTGGCGGACAAGCTCGGCGCGGCCATCGGCGCTTCGCGGGCGGCGGTCGACGCCGGTTACGCGCCCAACGACTTCCAGGTGGGTCAGACGGGCAAGGTCGTCGCGCCCAGCCTCTACATCGCGATCGGCATTTCGGGGGCGATCCAGCACCTTGCCGGCATGAAGGATTCCCGGGTCATCGTGGCAATCAACAAGGATCCCGACGCGCCCATCTTCCAGGTCGCCGATTACGGCTGGGTGACGGACTACAAGACGGCCGTTCCGGCGCTGATGGAAGAGCTGGGGAAAGCCGGAAAGTAGCCACCGGCCTCCCGGAACTTTCCGGAGCCCCATGGAGCCGTGCTAGAAGAACCGCTGGTGCGAGTTGGCGGGGCTGCCCCTGCCGGGGATTTGAGCGCAGATGACGGAAATCAGGACTGTCGGCGTGATTGGCGCCGGTCAGATGGGATCGGGCATCGCGCACGTTTGCGCGTTGGGCGGCTACCGGGTTTTGCTCAACGACGTCGAAGGCGAGCGCCTCTCGGCCGCGCTTGAGCAAATCACCCACAATCTGGCCCGACAGGTGGCCAAGGGCGCGGTCTCCCAGTCCGAAATGGACGCCGCCCTGGGGCGGATTGAACCGATCGGCGCTCCCGAACCGCTGAAGGACGCCGACCTGATCATCGAGGCGGCTACCGAGAACGAGGGGGTGAAG
Organism: Pseudomonadota bacterium; assembly: GCA_023432855.1. Classification (GTDB taxonomy): domain Bacteria; phylum Pseudomonadota; class Alphaproteobacteria; order Caulobacterales; family Caulobacteraceae; genus JAEZEZ01. The sequence continues at coordinate 89,725 of JAEZEZ010000067.1, forward strand.
AAGGATATCTTCCGGGCCCTTATCCCCTTCCTCAAGCCGGACGCACTGCTTGCGTCGAACACGTCATCCATCTCCATCACCCGCCTCGCTGCAGCGACGGACCGACCGGGCAAGTTCATCGGACTGCACTTCATGAACCCGGCTCCATTGATGAAGCTGGTCGAGATCATTCGGGGCATCGCAACCGACAAGGACACCTACGAGCGCGCCGTCGAGTTCGCACGGTCCCTCGGCAAGACTACCGCCAATGCCGAGGACTTTCCCGCTTTCATCGTCAACCGCGTCCTGGTCCCGATGATCAACGAAGCCATTTACTCGCTCTACGAGGGCGTGGGCACGGTCGAGGCCATCGACACCGCCATGAAGCTGGGCGCCAACCACCCCATGGGGCCATTGGAGCTGGCCGACTTTATTGGGCTGGACACCGTCCTGGCGATCATGAACGTGCTCCATGACGGTCTGGCGGACTCCAAGTACCGACCCTGCCCCCTGCTGGTGAAGTACGTGGAGGCAGGCTGGCTCGGTCGAAAAACCGGCCGGGGCTTCTATGACTATTCGGGCGACACGCCGACACCGACCCGATGAAACTCACGCGAACATTCGGACCGGTAGCTTGGCGTCAGCCGGCCAGCATTTACGGCCCGCTCGGCTGGCTTGCCGCGGTGGCCTGGCCGCCGATCGTGATCACGCTCTTCATCTTCACGCCGACGGAAGATGCAGGCGGCCTGGTCAACGACTGGAGGATCAAGGCCCTTGGGGCGGGCGCGCTCGCGGTCGCCGCGATCCTCTGGATCATCAAGGGGGAACGGGAACGCGAGGGTGCGCCATCGACACGGCTGGGCATCATGTCCCGCTTCCTGCTCTTCGGCTTCATATTCTCCCTGGCGGCGTTGATCCTGCTGGTCCTCGGATTCTCGATCGTCAGTGCGATCGGTGACGAAGGGCTCCTGCCCGCGCTCGGCGGCATCGAATCCACCCTGTTCCTGTTCGGTGTGGCCGGACTCCCGTTTGCCCTGATGATCGGGGTCAGCTATGCGCTCTGGGCCGGCCTGATGGTCGCCATGATCTGTTTCGCGCCGCGCCCCCGCAAGCGTCGCTCCGTCCTGGACTCTCCTGGCGACGGGGGTCCTGTGGAAGTTTCTCCAGCCGGTCGGACCCTTTCCTAGACGCGGCTCCACATGCGCAGCAGGTTGCCGATCGACTTGTCGAGCAACAGCCTCGCGTCGTCACCGCCTCCCAGCCAGCGGACCCGCTGCAGGTCGAACAGGATCTCCCGTTCGTCGGCGCGGGACACCAGACTTTGCACCCATCCCACGGCGGCAAGGCGCTCTCCGGCGGTCACCGGCGTGACCCGGTGGAGTTGCCCGGTGGGATACAGCACCAGGCTGCCCGCTTCCGGCCGGAACTCCCGCTCGCCGTCCAGGCCGTCGATCAGCAGCGCGCCTCCCTCGTAGGACGATGGGTCGGAGAGAAACAGGGTGAAGGACAGGTCGGTCCGCATCCGCCCGCCCCCAGCCGCCTCCATGGTCGCATCATCCGTGTGCAGGCCGTAGGCGTCACCAGGCCGATAGCGCGAGAAGATCAATCGCGACCATTTCGCGGGGCGGGCGTAGGCCATGAATACCGGGCTTCGCTCCAGGGCACGGAATACGAACTCGGCCAAGGCGCGCACACCCGGATCCGCACCTTGGGCCTGCTGGTTGGCCTTTACCTTTCGCGCGGCGGGGCCTGCGGTGGTCTTGCCGTCCAGAAAGGGCGCACGGGCAAGGCCCTCCCTCAACCGGACGAGGTCATCTTCTTCAAGCACTGCAGCGATCGTCAGCATCCCCGCAAAGCTGCACGTTCACAGATCTCGTGCAACCGGCGCGCAGGCTCGGCGTTCTCGCCAGCGTAGCAGGAGGACTGACATGACCCGCATTTCACGGCTCACCGGCCTGACGGCCGCCGTTCTCGCGGCAGGCGCCCTTGCCGCGTGCGAGAACCGCAGCAACGTGAACGCCGAACCTGAAACCGCGCCCACCGTCGGTGACGGTTCGACCGACGCAGGCTCACAGCTCCAGGAAGAGGCCGTCCAGATTGGCGAGGCGCTGGAAGCGGGCGCCAAGGAAGTCGCGCAGGAAATCGACCAAACCACCGACCGCCTTGCCGAAGAGGCGGAAGAAGCCGAGGCCGACACCGCGGCGGAAGCGGCGCAGGACAACGCCGGCAAGCGCTAGGGCGAGTCGGATCCCAGGCCGACGCCGACCAGAATCTTGCGAACGACTTGCAACTGCGCAAGACGGACGTGTATGCCTCCGCGCTCACCAGGAGGCTCTGATGTCCGAATTCCGTCCCAAGCTGTGGCCCGCGGTCGGCGCCGCCGCACTACTCGCCGCCTGCACGCCCGGCGGTGACGCCCGGGAGGATGCGGCGCCCAGTGAGAAGCCCGTGGTCGCTGCGGGCGAGGCCGGTGAAGCCGCGGGCGGCGAAGGTGGGGGCGGCGAGGCAGGGGCCCGGGACGCCTACGCGACAACACCTTCCGAGAGCCGTTCGGCCCTGCGGCTGGCGCACCTGCGGGGGTTCTTCCTGGTGGCCCGAGAAGCGTCCAGGGCGGAGGGCCCTGAGGCTGGCGCCGCATTGGCGGGCCAGGGCATGCTCGAGGTCTATGACCCCGCCGCGGACGCCTTCCGCCGGGCGGGTGTCGATGAGGCCGTACTCCGCAAGGCTGCGACAGAAGGCGATGACGCCAGTCTGCAGGCTGCGGTGAAGGCCCTCGACGCCGCACGGGAACGGGTTGGGGGCGATCCGGCGGCGGTCGCCGCCGGACTGGCCGGAATTGCGGCCGGCCTCTACAGCGGCGTGCTCATGGAGGGGATGATCGACCCGATCGAGTATCAGCATTCCCGCGGCGCAGCCTTGTCGGCACAAGCAGAACTGTCGCGGGCTGGTAAGAATTCGAAGCTGGCCGCGGCCCGCAAGGAGATCGACGGGTTCGTGGCCCTGTGGCCCAGTGTCAGCGCGCCCGAGGATGTGAGCCGGGCCACCCCGGCGGGCGAGGTCCAGGCGCAGGCGTCGCGCATCCAGCTCGCGCTTTCCGGCGGCTAGCGGGCAATCAGGTCGTCGAACAGCCTGCGCGCCTCTGCGCTGCTCCAGTCGGCCTCTCCCATGAGCCGGGCGACCTCCCGACCACGGCGATCATAGATTACGGTCGCCGGCATCCCCTTGACGCCCAACGCGGTGGGCAGGGCGAACCTGGGATCGTGGTAGAGCGGCAACGGGTCGTGAACGTCGATGAAATTGCGGGCGTTCGCCAACATCCTCGCCGGATCTACGCTGACGGGTACGACCAGCAGGTCCTCGGTCGGGTAGGCCCGCTGGAGGCCTGCGAGCGTCGGCATTTCGGTGACGCACGGTGCGCACCAGGTGGCCCACAGGTTCAGCACGACGACGCGTCCCTCGAACCTTTTCGCATCGACCGGGTTGCCGTCGGCGTCATTGAAAGCGAGGTCCGCCAGCCGGGTGGGCGCCGCCGCGGCTTCGAGCTTCGACATGCCGCCCGTCGCGTACCGGGCGAGCGCCGCGGCGTCGGCAGCCGGCGGCGGTCCTTTCAGATCGCTGCGATTGCTGAGATATAGAACCCCGCCGCCAAGGCCAAGAATCCCCACGGCCAGAAGCGCGGCGACAGCCCAGCGCCAGCTTCCCTTTGATCGTCCGCCCGGATCCTCGCCCATGAACTCCACATCCGACTCTTCCAGCGTCTGGGGAGGTCGCTTCTCGACCCGTCCCGCGGACGTCATGGACGCGATCAACGTCTCCATCGACGTCGACCGCCGACTGTGGGCGGAAGACCTGGCCGGATCCCGCGCCCACGCCGCCATGCTGGCGGCGCAGGACATCATATCAGCGGACGACGCGGCCGCCATACTGCAAGGGTTGGACACGATCGAGCAGGAAATCCGCGAAGGGACCTTCCCCTACCGCGCCGAGTTCGAGGACATCCACATGAACGTGGAAGCCCGGCTTCGCGAGCTGATCGGCGACGCGGCGGGGAGGCTCCATACGGCCAGGTCGCGCAACGACCAGGTGGCCACGGACTTCAGGCTCTGGGTGCGAGACGCTTGCGATCGCACGGTCGAACAGTTGACCGGCCTGCAACGCGCGCTGGTCGCTCAGGCGGAGACCCATGCCGCCACCCTGATGCCGGGCTTCACCCACCTTCAGCCTGCACAGCCAGTAACATTCGGCCACCACATGATGGCCTACGTGGAGATGTTCGGCCGGGACCGCGCCCGCTTCTCCGATGCCCGTGCGCGTATGAACGAATGTCCGCTCGGCGCGGCGGCCCTGGCGGGCTCGCCATTCCCGATCGATCGCCATGCGACAGCCTCCGCCTTGGGATTTGACCGGCCGACCGCCAACTCGCTGGACAGCGTATCGTCTCGCGATTTCGCCCTCGAAACACTGGCGGCGGCGTCGATCTGCGCGGGCCACCTCTCGCGGCTTGCCGAAGAGATCGTCATCTGGATGACCCCACAGTTCGGGTTCATCCAGCTTTCCGACGCCTACACCACCGGCAGCTCCATCATGCCACAGAAGCGAAATCCGGACGCTGCCGAACTCGTCAGGGCCAAGTCCGGACGCATCACGGGCGCGCTCGTCGCCCTGTCCACGGTGATGAAGGGCCTGCCCCTCGCCTATTCAAAGGACATGCAGGAGGACAAACCCCCCGTCTTTGAAGCTTTCGACGCCCTGCATCTGGCGTTGGCCGCGATGACGGGCATGGTCGGCGACCTGCAGCCGGATCGTGAACGTATGGCCGCGGCGGCGGGCAGCGGCTTCTCGACGGCTACGGACCTCGCTGACTGGCTGGTGCGCGAACTCGGTATGGCCTTTCGGGACGCTCACCACGTCACCGGGCGCGCGGTCAAACGCGCCGAGGAGCTTCAGGTCGGCTTGGCGGAACTTTCGCTTTACGAACTGCAAAGGCTTGAACCGGGCATCGGAGAAGCGATTTATGATGTGCTGAGTCCGGAAGCTTCTTGCGCCAGCCGGACCAGTTACGGCGGCGCCGCGCCGGAGGCGGTTCGCGCGCAGATCGCGCGCTGGAAGGAACTATTGAAATGAGCTCCCGACTGATCGTGATGACCGCCGCGGTGGCGGCTCTGGCTCTGGCCGGATGCGGCAAGCGGGGCGTGCTGGAGCGCCCCGACCCCATGTGGGGAACGCCACAGGAGGACGTCGAGGTCGCGCCGGAGGGCGTTGACGACAATTCCGACACGGAGCCGACGCGTCCATACTCCACATCGAAACCCCTGGACCCCGCTCAGATGGACATTCCCATCCGCGAAGCACCGGTGGGAGGACCGTCGGATCCCTACGGCACGCCGAATGGCGGCGGTCCGGGCTAGTCGCGCGCGTACACGCCGGGGAGGCCGCGCATCGCGCCCGCCGCATCCATGCCATAGCCGACCAGATATCGCGCTGGCGCTTCCCAGGCGACGAAGTCAGGCTCTGTCTCCCTGGGCGTTGGACAGGGTTTTCGCGCGAACACTGCGGTGAGAACCTTGGTCGCGCCTGCTTCGCGCACCAGCCGGACAGCCGCTGACAACGACAGGCCACTGTCGAAGACATCATCGAGGACCAGAGCGGTGCGTCCCGCTACGGGCCGCTGCATGGACGCACGGACGTCCACCTGGCCCCGGCTCTGCTCGGCGTCGCCATAGGAGGCCAGCCAGAGCGCGTCAAATCCGAGGTAACGGCCGCGCTTGGCCAACGATCGCATGAGGTCGGCCGCGAACCAGATGCCGCCGGTCAGGAGGCAGATGGCGACAGCGTCGTCGTCCACATGTGGAGCCACCTCGTCCGCCAGGGAATCTACACGGGACCCCACATCCTCGGCCGACAGCAACCGAGCCATCGGGAGAAAATGAGGGGCCTCAGCCATGGGGAGAGGAAACGCTCGAAGACGGCGCTGGGTGTAGTGCGTACGGATCGTTAGCCGGCAACGGTTTGGCCTCCACCGGGCGAGGGCTCGGCAGGTCCATCGCCGGCCGTAGGGCCGGCGCCGCAGTCAGGGGCCGCTCGGTCGCGGGGGCCGGGGCGCTGCGTTTCGCGGGCGCAGGTTTCGACTGACTTGGGGCGGATTGTCGCGCCTTCGGCGCGGGGGAGGAGGCCCGGCTTTGAAGGTCCAGCGCGAATTCTACGGCTACGTCGTCGGCGATCCCCTTCGGGTTCGGCAGCGAAGCGGAGAAGGCCATCGTCTTGCCCGGAGCCAGGGGCGCGCTGTCCAGATGGACGACCCGCGTTGCCAGCTTCCGGCCCTTTGTGTCGAGGAGGGAGACACGCAGCGGCGGCGGCGGCGTGGGGCGGTCCTCGACGTTTCGCACCGATCCGGAAACGAGAACCGCTGTGAGCCCGGCCGGTGCGGGCTCGGCCTTCACGCCTTCGAACTCCAGGCCCGTCGGATTTACCGGGACACGCGCGAGCGCATAGGCGCCAGCCGCGCGCGGATAGAGCTTCACGACCTCCACCCTGAACACAAAGGCCGCCACCAGCACCGCGGCAAAGGCAGAGACCATGCCCGCCCACACTGCGCCCGCCGCCGCGGCCTCCTTCAGGCGGCGGCGTTGTTGAGCCTTGGCGCGAAAGACCTTTGGGAGTTCCGGCGCAGTAACGGCTGGCGGTTCGTCAGGTCTGAACGACAGCGGAGCCTCGCGCGCCAGTGCGCCCTCTTCGGCGGAGGCAGTGAGCTCGAGCGGCGCTTCAGCCAGGGCCCGCCATGATGATCCGCACGCAGCGCAACGCACGGTGCGCCCCTCGGGGCCCAAACGGGAGTCCTCGACGAAATAGCGGGTGGCGCAGTCGGGGCAGGTCAGTATCATGCCGCTGGTTCGGAGGCTTGCGCCCTCCCCTCGAGGTCTCCGATTTCGGACCCCATGCCCAAAAAAGTCGCCGCCCCTAGCGCCTCTCCGGCGGCCGCAACGGCCGCTAGCAAGGAACCCGTCGTCCGCTTCGATGCCGTGGGCATGCGCTATGGGCGCGCGCCCGAGGTTCTCAGAGACGTTCGATTCACCTTGGCGCCCGGCTCTTTCCACTTCCTTACCGGGCCTTCCGGCGCGGGCAAGTCGAGCCTCCTGAAGCTCATTTATCTTGCCCACCAGCCATCAAGGGGGCGCGTGGAACTGTTTGGTCACGACCTCGCCGCGCTGCCGCGCCGTGAGCACCCCTTTATCCGTCGCAGGATCGGCGTCGTTTTTCAGGAGTTCCGGCTCCTCGATCACCTGTCGGCATTCGACAACGTTGCGCTCCCGTTGCGCATCTCGGGCCGTTCTCCAACCAGCTACCGGGATGACATCGCCGAGTTGCTGGCGTGGGTCGGTCTTGGCCAGAAAGGCCACGCCATGCCGCCGGCGCTCTCCGGGGGCGAGAAGCAACGCCTTGCCATCGCCAGAGCCGTCGTCAATCGGCCAGAGCTTCTTATCGCCGACGAGCCGACAGGCAACGTGGATAGCGAGATGGGACTGCGCATTCTCAGACTGTTCCTGGAGCTGAATCGATTAGGGACCACCGTCCTGATCGCCAGTCACGATCGGGAACTGGTGGAAGCTTCCGGGATGCCCGTTCTCAGCATCGCAGAGGGGCGGCTAAGTCGCAGCCGTCCGGTATGAGCGAAACACGACCCTGGCGGCCTGCCCCGCTACTGCCGCGCGATCGATCCCGGGATGTCGCCCTGCATTTTGTGGTGGCGGTGCTCTGCTTCCTGGCGTGCCTGGCCGGCATCGGGGCGCTGGCCGCAGATCGCGCGGCCCAGGGATGGGCCCGAGACATCCGGGGTGAGGCCACAGTTCAGGTTCGCCCTCGCGCAGGGGAGTCCGGCACAGCAGCCGCAGCCCGGGCGGCAGAGGCGCTCGCCGGTGTCCGAGGTGTCAGGGAAACCATGGCCCTGGAGCGGCGCCAGGCCGAAACACTGCTCCGCCCATGGCTTGGGGACACCCCCCTGGATGACCTCCCGATCCCGCATCTGGTGTCGGTCACGCTGGACCGGGAAGATCCGGCGACGCGTGAGGAATTGCGGAGAGCCCTCTCGTCAGCCGGCCTTGACGCCTCGGTGGACGATCATTCCCGCTGGCTCGCCGATGTGGAGTCCGCGGCGGCGGCCGTCCGGACCAGCGCTGCGCTGCTGTTCGCACTGCTGACCGCTGCGGCCGGCGCGGTCATCGCCTTTGCGACGCGAACCGGAATGGCGGCTGCCCACGACGTGGTTGAAGTACTGTATCTTTCGGGCGCACGGGACGACTTCATCGCGGGCCTGTTTCAGATGCGCTACGCTCAACTCGCCATGATCTCCGGGCTCTGGGGGGCGGGCGCGGCCGCGGTGGTGGCGGCGGCCATAAAGATCGGAAGCGGCGGCAGTGGTCTGTCCCCAGCTCTGCCGCTGGCATGGAGCGACCTTCTCGCGGTATCGCCATGGCCGCTCGTGGCGGCTACGGTTGCGGCCGTCGCCGCCCGGCTGACCACGATGCGTCTGTTGCGGGAGTTCGCATGAGAAGCCTGGCCCTCGTCTTGATCCTGGTCCTCGTGTGGACCGCCGGCCTGCTGGCTTTTGCAGACCGAGCGCGCAGGGCGGAACCGCCCACGACCGTGCCTCAGGCGGACGGAATCGTCGTTCTCACCGGAGCTTCGGACGAGCGAATAGCGGCCGGTCTCGCCTTGCTCGAACAAGGCAAGGGGCGGCGCATGCTGGTATCCGGCGTCAACGAGGCGGTCCGCCGCGAAGAGCTGCGTCAGGCCCAGGACGCGCCACGCCGCCTCTACGAATGCTGCGTCGACCTTGGCTATGACGCCCGGGACACCCTTGGCAACGCGCAGGAGATCGCCGATTGGGCCCGTGCCAAAAACTTCGATCGATTGATCGTGGTCACTTCGGATTACCACATGCCGCGGAGCATGCTGGAAATCCGGGCCGTAGCCCCGGACCTGGAGCTGTTCGCCTATCCCGTCGCCACTAGGCAGCTCGACAATCGCCAATGGTGGCAAGAGCAACGATCGACTCGCCTGGTAGTATCGGAGTATTCCAAGTATCTGGTGGTGCTTGCTCGCGACGCCTTCATTCGCCTGGGCGACGCCGCCGAGCGGGATCGGGCCGACAACGCAGACGCCCAGGCGCCGGCCAAAGCCGGCTAGCGCCCCAGGCCCCCTGTCAGATCATGCGCGCTCTACTGTTCACCGTCTGGCTCTACGGCTCGATGACTGTAATCGGACTTCTGGGCCTGCCGGCCCTGGTCTCCCGGCGCGCCGCCATGGGTGTCATACGAATTTGGGCGCATACGGTTCTATGGGGCCTCCGCGTCATCTGTGGCGTGCGGATCGAGGTTCGTGGACGGGAGTATGCGCCTCGAGGGTCTGCCCTGGTCGCCGCCAAACACCAGGGCATGCTCGACGTCATCTGGCCGTTCACCTTCTTCGATGATGCCTGTTTCGTCCTGAAGCAGGAGCTGAGCTGGCTCCCCGTTTTCGGGTGGTACGCCGGGCGCACGCGGATGGTCCCGATCGATCGTTCAGCCCATTCCGCAGCGCTGAAGAAAATGGTGCGCGATACAAGAGACCGCCTTCAGCACAGCCGGCAGATCATCATCTATCCGGAAGGAACGCGAACGCCGCCCGGGGCTTCCCCGGACTACAAGCCCGGGGTGGCCGCACTCTACCGGGATCTCGGCGACACTCCGTGCCACCTGGTGGCGACCAACTCCGGGACCTGCTGGCCCGCCCATGGCCTCGCCTTCCGGCCAGGGCTCGTGGTTTTCCAGTTCCTCGAGCCTATTCCAGCCGGACTGAAACGTGGCCCGTTCATGCAGGAACTGCGGGCGCGTCTCGAGACCGCGAGCCTGGCCTTGCTGGATGCCCCCGAGCCGCCCGCGCAGTAATCAGCTGTCAGCGAAGGCCTGCAGCGCGTTTAGCAGGACTTCATTCTGCTCCGGCGTCCCCACCGTGATCCGCAGGCAATCATGTAGGCCGTAGCCACCGACGGGACGGACGATCAGCCCGCGCGTGTGAAGGAATGCGTCTGCCTCACGGGCGCCTTTCGCTTGATCCGGGAAGCGTACGAGCACGAAGTTGCCGGCGCTGGGAAAGACTTCGAAACCCATGCCGCGGATCGACTGGGTCAGGCGCGGCAGCCACTCCCGGACGAGCTCCCGCGACTTGACCTGGTGATCGTCATCCCCAAGCGCAGCCACGCCGGCTTCCTGGGCCGGAATGGAGTTGTTGAAGGGAAGCCGGATCCGATCGACCGCGTCGGCGATATGCTGGGGTGCATAGGCGAATCCGAGCCGCAATCCAGCAAGTCCATGAATCTTCGAGAAGGTACGGGTCACCACGAGATTGGACGCGTCACGCGCCAGCGGTAGGGCCGTCTCCCAATCCGGCTGGGTGACGTACTCGGCGTAGGCTTCGTCGACCACGAGTATTACCCGCTCAGGAAGACCGGCGTGCAGACGCCGGATCTCTTCCCCCGAGTTCCAGGAGCCCGTGGGATTGGAGGGGTTCGAGATGAAGACCAGTTTGGTCTTCTCATCGACGAGATCGAGGATGGCGTCGACATCGACACGCAGGTCTGGCTCCGGAGCGTACATGATCTCCGCCTGGTTGGCGGTCGCAGAGATCCGGTAGGCCAGAAACCCGTACTGACCGGTCACCATGCGATCGCCGGACTCGATGTAGGTCTGGTTGAGCAGGGCGAATATCTCGTCCGACCCGTTCCCGAAGATGAGGCGCTCAGGCTCGAGGTTGAACTTCTCGGCCACGGCTTCGCGCAAGCGCGACGCTCTACCCTCCGGGTAGATATGAAGGCGTTCCACAGCCGCCAGGTAAGCCTCTCGCGCAGCTGCGCTGCACCCCAGCGGGTTCTCGTTCGAGGAGAGTTTGATCGGCTCGGCAATGCCTTCGATCTTCGATTTGCCGCCGACATACGGAGCAATGGTCAGAATGCCCGCTTTGGGCGCGGGTCCGGTAGCGGTTTGGGTCATCGGTCCAGTCAGAGGTCGAACGGTTGGGGCGCGGCACCAATCACGCCGGTGAGACGGCCGGGCGCACGAGCGAGGCGCTCATCATCGGCCTGCACATAGCCCGCCAGACCGAACAGCTTCAACCCGCCGCCGGAAACGATCGGGCGCGCAGCGAACCCCAGATGGGACAGGGCGTCCTCCAGAGCGCCTTCGTTCCTGGCCGAATCCGTCACCCAGAAGGTTTCATCAGCGCCGGTTGGCTGAACATCGACATCGCCGACGGCCAAGGCGGCGAGCGGTCCATCAGCGTTCAGGTCTGGGAGGGTTGCGAAGATCTTGAGTCGCGCTTCCGCCAGCAATCGCCCCCACCACGCGCTTCCGGGTTCCAGTGCTAGAACCGCCACGCCTCCCGGACGCTTCGCCGCCGCGAGCGCGTCTTCAGGGCGCGGAGCCTCGGACATGGGAAACGCGGCTCCGAATCGCATACGGGCCAATTCCCCGACATGCGCCGGGTCGCTGCCGCCCCAGACAGTCAGGCTCAGCATCGGATCCTGAAGCGCCAGGTTTTCGCCCATCAGTTCCCGCCACAGCGTGACCACCAGTCTGGCCCCAGCTGCGTCCCGCGGCCTCGCCAGCAGGCCGCGCAGTACGTGCGCCTCCCGGTCAGTCCGTATAGGAAGACCGAGTTCCTCGCCCTTGGCCGCGATCACGTCGCGAGCCATCGCGGCGCGCTGATCGATCAGCTTGAGGAGCTTGACGTCCAGTGCGTCGATCCGTGCGCGCACGTCCTCAATGCTGGGGACCTTCTTCGCCTTCGCCCTGGGCATTCCTGTCCCCTCAATAGATTTGCGGCGAGCCGGCTAGTCGCACGGGTCCGAGCTTCGCCCCTTCGTCCGTGAACTCGAGGCTCATCCGCGCGGTCCCGTCGAGTCCGCCGGCGGCCGCGGTCGCCGCCGCCGCTGCCCCGGCGCCGGCCGGGTCAACGGCGCGGGCCCGCCCCATGGCGAGAAGGGACTCGGGCCCTCCCGTGGCGGTCAGGTCGACCCGGCCGCGAAGCCTCCCCTCGGGGCCGACGGTCATCCGGGGCGCATCCGCTTCCGCCGAGGCGGAGCCAGCGAAAGCTTTGCCCCGCACGGCGCTCAAGGATCCTCCACTTTGGCTCCAGCGCCTCACCGCCTGGCCCCAGCCAGCTCCACGAAAGAAATCCAGACGGGTGATGACGCCTTCCCAGTGAGTGTCGAAGGGTTGCCCTCCGCCGATCCAATCCAGCATCCCATCTGGTCTGGGGACGCCGTGCTCGATGCGGAAGAGAAACTCGCCAGCCGCGACGCCCGCACCACTGGGCCGCACATTCAGCGCGACATGGGTGGCTGATGTCAGTGGGAACGGTTCGGCGCCGGGCGCAGGCGTGAAAACGGGCTCGCGCAGCTCGATCACGAGCCTCGGAGGGGTAGCGCCCAGGCCTGAAAGGCTCGCTCGCAAGGCCTGTCCATTGATCCGAACCGCGCCCTTGTCACCCCGGACCACGGTGACGCCGTTCGGGGCGACCGCCACCCAATGATCGAGCGCGTAGGTATTGGCCTGGGCGTCAAGTCGCTGCGCCAGCAGGGCGTGGCCCGAAGGCGCACGGATGACCAGGTCGCGGAAGCGAATGTGGGTCCGGAAGGGCCACCCTTCCACAGCCAGGCGGCTCCACTGCACCTCATAACCAGCCTGTCGGAGGTCGGACGCAGAGCGACCCACCGCGTCCTCCACCCTGTTGGCGATCACGAACCACCAGACGGACCAGCCCCCCAGCGCCAGAAGCAGCAGAATGAAGGGAAGGAACAAACCCAGTCGGCCGCGGCGTCTCTCGGCGGGTTCAGATGCGTCTCGGCTCATCGGAGATTCCTAGCCGCTGGAAGCGTCGGCTCCAAGGAATGCCTGAACTTCCTCGATCGCCTCGACGAGGCCCAGACGTCGGACCTCGACCCCCGCGGGGAGGCTGGCGAATAGCCGTGTCGGCGCGGCGGCGTCGAGAAGGACGAAGACGCCGCGGTCGTCGGCTCGGCGGATGAGGCGCCCGAACGCCTGGCTGATCCTTCCGCGTGCGACCGCGTCATCGTAGGCTTTGCCGCCGAAGCGCGCACGTCGGGCCTTGTGCAGGATATCCGGGCGCGGCCACGGCACTCGATCGAAGGCGATCAGGCGTAGCGCCCGACCAGGGACGTCTACGCCATCGCGGATGGCGTCGGTGCCGAGCAGGCAGGCGTTCTCCTCGGCGCGGAAAATGTCGACGAGGGCGCCCACCTCTAATGGGTCAACGTGCTGGGCGTAGAGTGACAGCCCCGCCTTGGCCAGCGGTGGCCCCAGCAGTTCGTAGGTGGCGCGCAGGCGACGAATGGCCGTGAACAGACCCAGCGCCCCTCCGCCTGCGGCCATGAACAATTCGCGCATCGCCGCCGCCACCTGTCGTGGATCCTCGCGGGCGACGTCGCTGACCACCAGCACCCGGGCGTTCGCTGCATAGTCGAAAGGTGATTCCAGCCGCACCTGTTTGGGCGGTTCAGCGAGACGCGCCGAGCCCGTGCGCAAGCGCGCCAGCTCAAACGGATCTTCAAACACGGGATCGGTTAGGGTGGCTGAGGCCACCAACACCCCGTGGGCCGGTGCGATGACAGCGGCTTCCAGTGGCACGGTCGGGTCAACCCAGTGACGGCGCAGCGATGCATCGACGATGCGGCCGAACATGGCCTCCGATGAGAACCAGTCCACGAAATCCGGGTCCTCTTCGAACGGCGCCTCCTCGTCGCGAGCCTGATGCAAGCCCTGCAGCATCGAGCGCCAGGCAGGGACGGTCATTCGCGCGCGGCGGTCGAGCCCCCGCAGAGCGCCTTCGATGCGGGCGCGCTGGCTAGCCTCCAGTTCGGCCGCCTCGTCGTCCAGGATGTCTTCCAGCGCGCGCGCCAAGGCCAACAGCGGAGCCTCAACCGCAGTCAGAGCCCGCGCCGCGGCTGGCGCGGTCGCCGCGACCGCGTCGGTCACCGGATGAGCCTGACACTCCATTCCGAGCTCCATCGGTCCGCCGCCGGCATTGCGCGCGCGCAGCTGGTCCAGGACCGCGGCCAACAAGGCTTCCACCGGCCCGATCGGGTTGATCTCGCCAGACGGAGGAGCAATGCGCCCGGACCATCCCTCCCCAGGCAGCGCCGCAGCCGCCCGGATCGCGGCGTTCAGGGCTTCGCGCCCGCCTTCGTGATCGGCAACGATATCCCCGAGCCGCTGCTCCAGCCCGCGGCCGCGGCGACCGCGACCTTCAGGCCCCCGGATCCATCGGCGCAGTTCCGCGGCTTCCTGTCCTGAAAGGCAGGCTGAGAAGGCGCTGTCCGCGGCGTCAAACAGGTGATGGCCCTCGTCGAACACGATGCGACGAAGCGCCGTGGTCTCGACGTCAGTCGTCAGGTTGCGCGCGGCGCGGGCGCCGTCGAAGGCGGCCTGGGTAAGCACGAGCGCATGATTGGCGATGACCAGGTCCGCCCGGCGCGAGGCGCGGATGGCCTTCTCGATGAAACAGGTGCGGTAGTGCGGGCATGCGGCATGGACGCACTCCCCCCGCCGGTCGACGAGATTGGCGGGCGACGCCTGGGCAGATGCGCCGATGGCGAACAGACCGGGCAGCCAGCCGGGAAAGTCTCCCCCCGTCATGTCGCCATCACGCGTCGCGCCGGCCCAGCGAGCGGTCAGGGCTACGCCGACCGCGTCAGCGTTCCCCAAGGCGGAGGCCTGCACATGATCCTGCAGATTCAGCAGGCACAGGTAGTTCTCGCGGCCCTTGCGAACCACAGCCTTCTTCGCCCGCACAGCCGGGTCGGGAAAAACGGCGCTGCTCTCGCGATCGATCTGGCGCTGCAGGGCGCGAGTATAGGTCGAGATCCACACTGACGGACCGTTTCGCTCCGCCCAGAGAGAGGCGGGCGCGAGGTAGCCGAGGGTCTTGCCCACGCCTGTTCCCGCTTCGGCGAGCACGACTCGTGGCCGGAGCTCCTTGTCGCGAGGTGCGAAGGCGAACGCGACTTCGGCTGCAAAGTCGGCCTGCGACGGCCGCGCCTCGTCCAGCCCGGCTCGACCGAGCAAGGCGGCCAACCGCTCGCGCACATCGGCCTGGGCAACCGGTGCGGGCCCTGGATCGCCCGAGGGCGCCTGATCCTCCCATTCCGCAAGCCGGGTCCAGACATCGAGACCCGAGCCGCGATGTCGACGCTCACGCAATTCCTGGCTTCGGATGGCGCCCAGCACCCAGGGAGCCCAGGACCAACCGGCACGCTCGAGCGTCTCGGCGATCTGCAGCACTTCCTCGCGATTGGGGTGCGGCTCGGCCGCAAGTTCCTCGAGCAGTGCAGCACAGGCTTGCCGCAGCGCCTGCGCCTGAGCTTCCGCCCCCTTGGGTTCGCTCAGGCCCATGGCCAACGCCAGACCGGCGGCCGACGGGGCGCAGAAGCGCGCCGGGCGCACGAAGGCGAACAGCTCCAGGGCGTCCAGCAGGCGTCCCGCGCGCGGTGGCGGCGCCAAGCCGAGCCGCCGAGCGGTCAGGGAGGCATGGGCCACGATCACAGGGCCCACCTCGAAGAGTCGTTCCGCCTCAGAACGGGCAAGGGAACGACTTCCACGCTCGTCGGCCACGGCGCCCGCCCCCGGCGGGCAGGCCAGCGCGGGCGGCAACGGGCCTGCCAGCGCCCTGGCCTCTGAGGTCGCCAGGTAGCTTGAAGGGTCGAACGGAGTCACCGCCGAGAGATAGCGTGATCGTGCGTGAAACGGAACGGGAACATGCTATAGGCGACGACGTGTCCGCCCCTCTCAAACCTTCGCCGTTGCCGCCTGCGTTTCAGGCCTGGTTCGACGCCCGCGGGTGGTCGCCCCGGCGGCATCAGTTGGAGATGATTGAAACGGTGCGTGGAGGCAGCCACGCCCTGCTGATCGCGCCCACGGGTGGAGGCAAGACACTCGCGGGCTTCCTGCCAAGCCTGATCGACCTGACCGGAACGCCGCGTGAACCCTACGCCGGCGTCCATACGCTCTACATTTCGCCGCTCAAGGCGTTGGCCGTCGATGTCGAGCGCAACCTGTTGGCGCCGATCCGGGAGATGGCCTTGCCGGTGACTGTTGAAAGCCGAACCGGCGACACGCCCGTAGCCAAGCGGCAGCGCCAGAAGGAAAGGCCGCCGGACATCCTGCTGACCACGCCGGAGCAGCTCGCCCTGTTCTGCGCATGGGAAGGCGCGCGCGCATGGTTCGCCAGCCTGAAGACCGTGGTCATCGACGAGATCCACGCCATCCACGGCTCCAAGCGCGGCGACCTGCTCAACCTGGGGCTTGGGCGGCTGCAGGCGTTCTCCCCGACGATGCGCCGCATCGGTCTCTCGGCGACAGTCAACGATCCCGACATGATCCGGCGCTGGCTCGCGCCCCAGCCAGTCCCCAACGTCACGCAAGACGGCGAGGTGCTGGAGGCGAAGACGGCTTTGGTGCTGGGCGATCCGGGCGCGCCGCCGGTAGTCGAGGTCCTGTACTCGAAAGGTGACGTGCCGTGGAGCGGCTGGACAGCTCAGCACGCCACTGCCGAGGTCTACGAGGTCATCAAGGCCAACCGCACCACCCTGATCTTCGTCAATACCCGCTTCCAGGCCGAGATGGCCTTTCAACAGCTCTGGGAGATGAATGACGATGGCCTGGAGATCGCACTGCATCATGGCTCACTGGCGGCCGAGCAACGACGAAAGGTCGAA
The DNA here is from genome assembly GCA_023432855.1 of Pseudomonadota bacterium. Lineage (GTDB taxonomy): Bacteria > Pseudomonadota > Alphaproteobacteria > Caulobacterales > Caulobacteraceae > JAEZEZ01. The sequence continues at coordinate 106,469 of JAEZEZ010000067.1, forward strand.
GCAGCCATGGCCCGCGGCGATCTGCGAGCCGTGGTCTGCACCTCGACTCTCGACCTCGGCATCGACTGGGGTGCGGTCGACATGGTCGTGCAACTTGCCGCGCCGAAGGGCTCCGCCCGGCTGATTCAACGGATCGGTCGGGCCAACCACCGCATGGACGAGCCGTCTCGCGCCCTGCTTGTGCCGGCGCATCGTTTCGAGGTGCTGGAGTGCCGTGCGGCGCAGCAGGCAGTGGCGGTCAACGATCTCGATGGCGAACCTGAGCGTCTCGGGGCCCAGGACATCCTGGCGCAACACGTTATGGGAGTCGCCTGCGGCGAGCCGTTCGCTGAAGACGAGCTTTACGACGAGGTGTGTGGCTGCTCGCCTTATCGGGACCTTCCCCGCGCAGACTTCGACCGCGTGGTGGATTTCGTGTCCACCGGAGGGTACGCCCTGCGCGCTTACGACCGCTTCCGCCGGATCGTGAAGGGACAGGATGGTCGCTGGCGCGTTCGCAACGGCCAGACAGCCCAGCGGCACCGGATGAACATCGGCGCCATTGTCGACATCCCGATGATCTCGATCCGCGTAGGATCGATGCTGCGCGGCGGACGCAAGGTGGGCGAGATGGAGGAGAGCTTCATCGAGCAGCTGACGCCAGGCGACACCTTCCGCTTCGCAGGTCAGGTCTGGCGCTTCCAGGCTGTCGAGGGAATGAACGCGTACGTTCTGCCGTCGACCGACCCTGACCCCCGGGTGCCCAGCTGGGGAGGTTCGAAGTTCGCCCTCTCCACCTATCTGGCGGCGCGGGTGCGAAGGCTGATCTCGGACGAAGATGGCTGGCGCCAGTTGCCCGAGGACATGCAGGATTGGCTTCACATTCAGAAGCGCCGCTCCATCATCCCTTCTGACGACGAGATGCTGGTCGAGACCTTCCGTCGAGGCTCGCGCCACTACCTGGTCTGCTATCCATTCGACGGGAGGATCAGCCACGGCACCCTTTGCCAGTTGCTGGCCCGACGGTTGGAGCGGGCCAACAAACGGCCGTTGGGCTTCACCTGTAATGACTATGCCCTGGCGATCTGGGCGACGCGGCCGCTTGGGGACCTCGACTTCGACCAGTTGTTCCAGGAAGACATGCTGGGGGACGACCTGGAGGCCTGGCTCGACGAGAGCGTCATGATGAAGCGCGGCTTCCGCCAGGTAGCCGTGCTCTCGGGCCTGATAGAGCGGCGCTTCCCGGGAATGGAGAAGTCGGGGCGGCAGGTCACCTTCTCCACCGACCTGATCTACGATGTGCTTCGCAAGCACCAGCCCGACCACCTGCTCCTGCGCTGCACGCGGGCTGATGCGGCGACCGGTCAGCTGGACGTGGCGCGGCTGGCGAGGCTCCTGAAGAGGATCCGGGGTCGCATCACGCCCGTAGCGCTCGCCAAGGTGTCGCCATTCGCAGTGCCGGTCATGCTCGAAATCGGGCGGGAGCCCGTCTTCGGCGCCGCCATGGAGGACATACTGGAAGAGAACGCACAGGAACTGATCGCGGAAGCTATGGACAAGGAGGACGCCATATGAGCGCCGCCGCCGAAGAAAATGTCGCGCCCCGCTTCGCCCGCGCGGTCTGCGGGGGTTTGCGCGGCGAGCTGGCCGGCGTTCGCGTGGTGCTACGGTCCTCGGGCGCCTTGTGGCTGCCGTCCTCGCGCACACTCTGCGCGGCGGATTTGCACTTCGAGAAAGGGTCGGCCTACGCCGCCCGCGGCCAGTTGCTGCCTCCCTACGACACGCACGAAACGCTGGCGCGGCTGGAAGCCGAGGTCGAGGCCCTGGAACCGGCCACGGTCGTCCTGCTTGGCGACAGCTTTCACGACGGAAAGGCCGAGACTCGTATGGACCCGGCAGCCGCCGCCCGGATCGCCGCCGTGGCGGCGGGCCGGGACCTCATCTGGATCGTGGGAAACCATGACGCGGACGGCCCCCGCGGACTCCCCGGGGAGGTGGTCGACGCTTTCGCCGCCGAAACCCTCTCACTAGTGCATGAACCCCTGCCCGGCCCGCGATATGGCCAGGTGGCTGGGCACCTGCACCCGTGCGCGCGGGTCTCGGCCTTCGGCCGCGCTGTGAGGTCGCGGTGTTTCGCCACGGACGGTGACCGGATGGTCCTGCCTGCCTTCGGCGCGTTCACGGGCGGGCTGGATATCCGCGACCGGGCCTTCGCCGGACTTTTCCGCCGCGGGCTGACGGCCTGCGCCATCGGGCGCAATCGGGTTCACCCACTCGACTGGAGATCGCTCATTTAGAGACTGAGCGACTGCTCCAGGGCGACACCCAACGCGAGGCCGGCCCCGAGGGTCAGCAACGTACGAAGGCGAGACCACCAGGGCGGTAGATCCGCTGAACCGGAGTCCCAGAGCCACTGCAGAACCAGTGCTCCGATGAAGCCTCCGATCTGCCATGGGGCCGTGAGGAAGGGCAGCGCCAGCAGCGCCCAGGCGACCAGCGGAGGGACGCAAGCCGCCATCATCACGCCCAGGCGTGGCGAAGGCCGGGCCATTTCGTAGCCCCACCGTAGGCCCCCGAGGAATGAAAGTACGGCGCAAGCGTAGGTGAGCAGCCAGAGCAGCGCCGGACCGGCCATCTGCGGCTCGCCCCAGACATAAAGCGCCGCCGCGGCGAAAAATGGAATCAGGCCCAGTACGCCGGGGACCCCGGCGGCGATAGGCACATGGGGGCGCTCGTCCATCAACTTCTCCGGAACAACATGGAGGCCGCCCATCCGGAGACGAGAGCGAGCAGCACGCATATGACGCCGTAGACCCAAGGAAGGCCGTGGGCGAACTCGTAGAGTGTGCGCTCGAGCCCGACCTTCTCGACGGTCAGCGGTCGGCGGCGCACGGAGACCGGCTCGCCATCCTGGAACAGCCAGACCTCGGTTTCATATCGCCCGAGCGGCGCTTCGGTCGGGAGTTCCACTTCGGCGCGGAAGAGCCCCCGGTCTACGTATCGGACGCCCTTCGGATCGACTGTGTACAGGTCGCCCCGTTCCATCAGGCGGATGACCGCTCGACGCCAGTTCAGGTAGTCGGCCCCCAGGCGGCTGACGACCACATCACGAACACCGTACCGCGTAACCGTGCGCTTCTCCTCCGGAGCATCAATCCGCAGGTGATCCACTCCGATTCCAGCCTTCCGAAGCACGCCGAACCCGGCGATTTCCGCCAACGGGCGGCTGGACGCCGCCATGTAGAAGCCCGGGGCGCCCTCGAACACGACAGGACGGCTGTTGAGCCAGACACCAGCGACCCGAATCTTCCGCACGAGCCGGATCGGCTGTTCGGGGCCCCTTACGACCACCACAACATCGGCCGGCGTCCGGTCGGGATTGTAGACAGCGCCGTAGAGAACGATCCGGGCGCCATGAAACCCGGAGGTCACCTCGACCCGCGTCTCGGTGAGGGCCGCGGAGACCGCGGTGTCGGGAGGGGGAAGGGCCAGCGGCGTCATTCCGAGGTCCCCGGTGCGAATGCAAATGGATCGGGGGGCGGCACGAACAGGCCCAGACCCATCTGGAGGCCGACCAGCAACACGATAAGGGCCAGTACCGCGCGAAGGCTGTCCGGCCGGAAGCGCCCCGACGCCCTGGCCCCGAGCTGGGCTCCGACGACTCCCCCGAACAGCAGCAGCGAGGAGAGAACGATATCCACCGTCTGATTGCGTCCAGCCTGGAGCACCGTGGTCATGCCTGTGGTGACGATGATCTGGAACAGGCTGGTTCCGACGACAACGCTCGCCCGCATGCGCAGCAGGTAGATCATCGCGGGCACCAGAATGAAGCCGCCGCCGACGCCCATGATGGCCGAGAGTATCCCCGCCACGACGCCCAGCCCGAACGGCGGCAGGATCGAGATGTAAAGTCTCGACCGGGGAAACCGCATCCGGAGCGGGAGACCATACAGCCACTTCGGATGTCGGACGCTGATGCGCTTGGGAGGCTCGCCCCTGCGGCGGCGCATGACAGCTCCAAGGCTCTCCACCAGCATCAGCGAGCCGATGACGCCCAGGAAGATGAGGTACGAGAGGGCGACTACGAGATCGGCCTGTCCCAGGAGACGGAGCAGGCGGAAGATTTCGACGCCGACGACCGCGCCGAGCACGCCGCCGAGCGCCATGACTCCGCCCATGCGCCAGTCGACGCCGCGCGAACGGCTGTAGGCGATCACGCTTGAGGCGGACGAAGCCACGACGTGGTTCGCCTGGCTGGCCACGGCAACCGTCGGAGGCACGCCCATGAACACCAGCACCGGGGCCATGAGAAATCCGCCGCCGATGCCGAACACACCGGAAATGAAGCCGACGAGCGCGCCAAGCGCAACGAGGAGTGGCGCGTTCACCGACACTTCGGCGATGGGCAGGTAGAGGTCCAAGGGTCAGGCGTCCGCAGGCTGGACGAGAAGACCCCGTCTATTCAGGACGGGCGTGCGGCGCGTCAACGCCCGGCAGTCGCCGGAGCCCCAGGTTCAGCCGAGGCGGCCTGGAACGCGGCCGCGGCGGTCTCAGCCGCTTGCCTTACCTGTGGCGTAAGCGTCTCGCGCAGGGTGTCAGCGCTGGCCTGGGCGCCCGCATCGCCCGAAGCGGCGGCGACCAGGTACCACTTGTAGGCTTCACCGGGATCGCGGCGGACGCCAAATCCCTGCTCATAGAGGCGTCCGAGATTGTACTGGCTGTCCACGAGCCCGGCCTCGGCGGCCCTCACAAACCACTGCGCGGCGACGGTCGGATTCTTCGCTCCGCCAGTCCCGTCGAAATAGTAGAGCCCCAGATTGTGCATGGCGGGCGGATGTCCGCCGACCGCCGCACGCTCGGTCCAGCGGCGAGCTTCGCTCGCATCCTTGGCCACACCGTTTTCACCGGTCTCGTAGAGCTTGGCGAGGTGGAACTGGGCGGCAGGCGAACCGAGGTTGGCGGCGTTGGACAACGCACGGATAGCGTCATCGGCCCCGGCTTCGAGCTTCTCCATCGCTTCCTGGTACGCCGTCTCGGCTTGAGCTCCGCCCGGGAGGCCTCCTTCAGGCGTGATCGCTACTGCCGCGATGGAAGGGGCCTGTTCGAGTGCGAGCGCCCCCTTCCCCATCCCCGGCCGGGTCGCCTGCTCTTCCTGTACGAACTGGTAGGCACCAACGACCAACGTGACCGAGGTCACCGCCACTGCAGAAGCCAGGAGCGCCTTCTTGGCTGTGGAGGTCTCGCGCTTCTTCTCCTTCGCGAGCCGATCCTGAAGCCGCTTCTTGGCTCCCAGCTTCAGGCCCGCCAGGGCGAAGCCGCTGGACTTGTCCTCCGCGGGCCCGGCGTTTCGGGCGCCGAGCCTAGCCGCCGCGCGCGCAGCATCGATGGCTTCCTTGGTCGATACGGCCGGCCTCGGCGCGGCCTGGGCGAAGGTTCCGGAGGGCACAAATTCGGTGTTCGCGTCGAACTCATCGAACTCCTGCGATGCTTGGGAGGCGGGAGCTTCGAAAGGCGATGCGTGCGTTGCCGCCGGCGGCTCATATGGCGGGGACTCGGCCTGGCCTTGATCGTAGGAAAACTCGTGGTGGTCGGCCGCGCCCTCCGCCGGCTTCATGAAAGCGGCCGCGCCGAAAGCCGTCGGGAACGGAGGCTCGGGTTCAGGCTCCGGCTCCGCCGGGGTCGCCACGGCGGCAACGGGAGCCGGAACGGGCTCCGGTGAGGGCGCCGCGCGTCCGCCGTGAATGCGGTCCAGCGTGGCGCGCGCCTCCTCCAGCAGTCGCGCGGTCCGTTCTTCGCTGGCCCGAATCCGTTCCGCCAGTTCGCCCGAGGCGCGGTCATACCGGGCCTCAAGCTTGTCGGCCATGCGGCCGACGCGTTCGCCCAGATCCTCTGCGGTGAGGGCGGACCTGCGCTCGGACTGGACTATGCGCTCGCCCAACTTTTCGGAGATTCGGGCGATCTCGCCGCCCAGCCGTTCGAGCACCTGGGCCTGGGTCTCGTCGGCCTTGCGCAAGCGGCTCTCCATGGCCTCGGCGATCCTGGCCATGTCGTCGCTGACACGTTCGGCCACGGCCTCACCCGACTTCTCCACCTGGTTCATACGGCCGTTCAGGTTCTGCGCAATGTGCAGCACTTCCTGGCCAAGCTTCTCGATCGCTTGCGCGGAGCGTGTTTCCGCCTGCTGAACATGGACCGCGAGATCCGACAACGCCCGCTCGACCTTGTCGAACCGGTTACCGGAAACGGTGTCGAACCGCTGGATGAGTTCGATCCGGGCATCGGCGACACGTTGGGAGAGATCGTTCGCCAGCTTCTCGAGCTTGTTGCTTTCCAGCCGGCCTTCGGCGCCCCGGAGGCGTTCGTCCAGATGCGCGAAGGAGGTTTCCAACTGTCGCATGGCCGTCGACGTCTGCGCCTCGGCCCGCTCCAGGCGTTCGGCGACGCGGCTTACGACCTGTTCGACGACAACTGCAGGATCGAGACCTTCCGGACGGCTCTCCAAGCGCTCGACACGGCGCTCGTTTGCGGCCAACCCACCCTGCACTTCAGACAGTTGCGCTCGGGTGCGGGTTTCGGTCTCGACGATCTGATTGGCGATCTTGCCAAGCGCCCCTTCGAGCGCGCGCAAGGCCTCGACGGACCGAGGCCCCGAGACTTCGCGCTCCATCCGGCGCAACCGGTCGAGATCCTCTCGCCGATCTTCAGCGAAATCCTCGAGACGACGGGCCTGCGTGGATTGCTCACGTTCGGTCGTTTCAAGCCGGGTCAAGAGGCCGGCCACCGCCTGATCGATGCCGCTGACGGCAAGGGTGGACCGCCGCTCGGCGCTCTCGATGCGCGCTGAGAGGTCCTCGAGCGCCCGCGTTACGCGCGTCAGATCATCGGGGTCATCGTCGTGGTAGGCGTCCTCCAGGCGGCGCGCCCGGGAACGTCGATCCGGGCCGCGATACTCGCCGGCGCGGCGAGCCAGCGGGGTTACCACCTCGTCTTCACCCTCGCCGGAGGTGATCATGTGGTTCAGCCACTCGCCGAGCGTCATCCCCGAACGCCGGGCGAGGTCCTTCGCGATCTCCCGCGTCCTGGGATCAATCCCCTTGACGCTCCAGGGCGCGCCCGCACTCATGGCGAATCCTCTCCCAGCCGACGCTGGTACGCTAAGCGACCATCTGTAGGGTGTAAACGACCCGTTAACCCCAAGATGTTGGGTCGCGGCTTTCTCCTGTGGAAGAGTCCCCGTCCCACCGTTCAGTTCGCCGGAACATGGTTAAGCGGGCCTTAAGGAATGAGGCGGAAGGGCCATTTTCCGCCGTCGGCCCGACCGCGGCCGATTGTCCCTTCCCGCTGAGGCGGGAACAGACCCTCCATCGGCAGGTTTTCTGCTCGAAGGGAGATTTCCATGAGCAGTGACAAACACACGCAATCCGAGGTTGCCGAGAAGTTCTGGGACGCGCTCGAAGAGACCCGCATGGGGTTCCTCGGGATGACGTCGACCGGATCGCATCAGATGCAGCCGATGACCGCCTTCGGAGAGCGCGACAACCGGCAGATCTGGTTCTTCACCAGCAAGCAGACCGACCTTGCGCGGGAGGCCGGCAAGGGCGGAGATGGCATGTTCAATCTCGTTGCGAAGGACAGGAAGCTGTGGGCCTGCGTTCGGGGCACGTTGAGCGAACGCTTCGACCGAGCCCGGATCGAGGAGCACTGGAACCCGATCGTGGCGGCCTGGTACCCGGAGGGGAAGGACGATCCGAACCTGACGCTACTGTGCCTGGATCTCGAGGACGCCGACCTCTGGATCGACGAGGGCGGCCCTCTGAAGCTGGCCTGGGAGGTGGCGAAGGCAAACCTGACAAAGACCCTTCCCGATGAAGGGGAACGTGCGCATCTGAACTTCCAGTAATCCGACTTTACATTTCAAAGTGTGCGTGGCTTGCTCTCCTGCGGGGAGTGACAAGCCAATGCACCGACGGGAGTTTCTTGCGGGCGGCGCGGCGCTGGGTTTGACCGGCGCCGCCGCTGCCGATGTGATCCAGGTTGACGTCGTTGATCGGGGACTCGCCGGTAAATTCTTCGCCCCGCCAGGCGCGCGGTCTCGCACCGCCGTGCTGATGCTCGGCGGATCGAACGGGGGGTTCCCTCCGGCCGAGTACGCCCGAGATCTCGCATCGGCGGGCTTTCCGACGCTCAGTCTGGCCTACTTCAAGGGTTTCAACCCGGTCGGGGTCCCCGCGCATGTTCCGGCCAGGCTGCAGGAGATTCCCCTGGAGTATTTTTTCAGGGCGATCGACTGGCTCAAGCGAAGGTTGGAGGTGAACCCGCGCAAGATCGTTCTGATGGGTGAGAGCCGTGGCGGCGAACTTGTCCTGCAACTCGCGGCGCTGCGTCGCGACGTCGGAGGCGTTATCGCCTACGTCCCGAGCCATTTGCGATGGGGCGCCGTGTCCGCCGAGGACCGCGCTGCATGGACGCTTGGGGGCAAACCCCTGCCCTACCTGCGCGATCAAGGGCCCCAGTCGGGCAGGACCATGATGGAGGCCTTCCTCGAAGCCCTGGCGCGGCCTGCGGCGGAAATCGAGGCTGCATCAATACCGGTGGAGAAGATCCGTGGGCCGGTGCTGCTCTTGTCGACGAGGGCCGACGGCCTATGGCCATCGACGCGCATGGCGGAGGCGGCCATTGCCCGCATGCAGCGCAGGGGCAAGCGCGGGCCACGCGACCACATCGTCTACGAGGACGCCAGCCATCTCCTTATGGGGCCCGGCCCGGGGACCACGAAGATGGGGTCCGGCCCATTCAGCATCGACTTCGGGGGAAGCGCCGAGGGCACGCTGAGAGCGCGGAACGACGCCTGGGCGAAGTCGAAGGAATTTCTGGCGCGCCTCTAGGCGTCAGCTCCCGAGGCACCAGTTCAGGATGGCCTTCTGGGCGTGGATCCGGTTTTCCGCCTCGTCCCAGACTACTGACTGGGGCCCGTCCAGCACGGAGTCCGTGACCTCCTCGCCCCGATGCGCAGGCAGGCAATGCAGGAAAAGGGCGTCGTGGGCCGCGCGCGCCATGAGCCCGTCGTCCACGGCGTAGGACTCGAAGGCATCGATCCTGGCCTCGTGGTCGACGTCGCCCATGGAGACCCAGGTGTCGGTGATCACCGCATCGGCGCCTTCGACCGCCGCCCGGGGGTCGTCCAGCAGTACGATGTCGCCACCGTCCTTCTGGGCGCGGGCCAGGTCGTAGAGGTCCGGGTGATACTGCGGCGGGCAGGCGATGCGCAGCCGATAGTTCAGCTTGGGCGCTGCATGAATGAAGCTGGCGCACACGTTGTTGCCGTCGCCGACCCAGGCCAGGGTCTTTCCGTCCACTCGGCCGCGATGTTCCTCGATCGTCTGCAGGTCGGCGAGGATCTGGCAGGGGTGGCTCTTGTCGGTCAGGCCATTGATGACCGGGACCGACGCGGCTTGGGCGAAGCGCTCCACATCCTCGTGACGGTTGGCGCGGATCATGACCGCGTCGACCATGCGCGAGAGCACTCGTGCGGTGTCCTCGATCGTCTCGCCACGTCCGAGCTGCATGTCGGACGCCGAGACGATGATGCCGTGCCCTCCGAGCTGGCGGATGGCCGCGTCGAAGGAGAACCGGGTGCGCGTGGAGTTCTTCTCGAACACCATCGCCAGAACGCGGTCTCGCAGGGGCTCGTCGCCGTCTGCGCGGCCCTTCGGCCAGCCGGCGCGGGCCTTCTTGCGCGCCTTGGCGTCCTCGAGGATGGCGCGCAGGTCTTCCCCGCTCAGCTTCCACAGATCGAGGAAGTGGCGCGGCTGGCTCACGCGGCGGCCTTGGCGCGCGTGGCCTCGCAGGCGCGCTCGAACTTCTCGATGGCCTCGCGTGCCTCGTCGACGGTGAGGAGCAGCGACGGCAGCATGCGCACGCAGTTGTCCCCGCCGCCGGCGACCAGGAGCTTCTGGTCGCGCGCCGTGCCCATGAACTCGCGGTTGTTGGGGATCAGCTTCACGCCGATCAGAAGACCGCGGCCGCGCACGTCGGCGATGATGTCCGGGAAGCGGTCCTTCAGCCCGTGCAGTTGCTGGCTGAGGTAGCCGGCGACCTCGTTGACGTGGGCCAGGGTCTCGGGCTTCGAGATCTCGTCGAAGGCCGCGATGCCCACGGCCATGGCCAGCGGGTTGCCGCCGAAGGTGGATCCGTGGGCGCCGACCGTCATGCCCTTCGCCGCCTCGGCCGTGGCCAGGCAGGCGCCGATGGGGAAGCCACCGCCGAGCGCCTTGGCCACCGCCATGATGTCCGGCTCCACGCCGGCCCACTGGTGGGCCCAGAGCTTGCCGGTGCGGCCCATGCCCGACTGCACCTCGTCGAAGATCAGCAGGGCGCCGTGCTCGTCGCACAGGCGGCGCATCTCGCGCAGGTCCTCGTCCTTCACGGCGCGGGCGCCGCCTTCGCCCTGGACGGGCTCGATGATGAGGGCCGCCGTGTTCGGGCCCATGGCGGCCTTCAGGGCTTCCATGTCGCCGAATTTCATCTGGGCGTAGCCCGGCAGCTTCGGCCCGAAGCCGTCGGTGTAGCTGGGGTTGCCGGCGGCGTTGACGGCGGCGTAGGTGCGGCCGTGGAACGAGCCGTCGAAGCCGATGATGTCGATCTTGTCCGGGTTTCCGTTGGCCGAGTGATACTTGCGCGCGGTCTTCAGCGCGCATTCGATCGCCTCGGTGCCGGAGTTGGTGAAGAACACCACGTCGGCGAAGGAGTTGGCCGTCAGGCGGTCGGCCAGGGCGTCCTGGTCGGGAATGCGGAAGATGTTGGAGACGTGCCAGAGCTTGTCGGCCTGGGTCTTCACCGCCTCGACCAGCTTCGGATGGCAGTGCCCGAGCGCGGTGGTCGCGATGCCCGCGACGCAGTCCAGATACTCGTCGCCATCGGTCGACCACAGACGGGCGCCCTCGCCCCGTTCGAACGCCAGGGGAGCGCGGTTGTAGACACCCATCAGATGACCGGACAAGGCGAGACCTCCATCGCGGGCCCAAGGCCCAAAAAGAGAAAGGCCCCCGGGAAAAGGGGGCAGGGATCGGATAACCCGGATGTGCGCCCGCCGCCCCGTGAAGTCAACGCGGGGCCAGCCGGGCGTCGACCTCTGCGACCAGCTCCACGGCCAGCTGCGACGCCAGGGCCACGGCTTCGGCTTCGATGGCGCTCATGTTGTCGTTGGCCGTGTGGATGAGGGTGAAGACGCGCGGCGGCGGGCCGGCCGGCGGCCCCGCCTGCGGATCCGCATGCATCATCTGGTGCATCAGCCTGGCGTCGGCGGCCGGCTGCAGGCCGATGCTGACCACCGGGACGCCGGCGTCGGCGAAGGAGCGGTCGTCGCTTGGCGGGAAAGCCTGGAACGGCACGCAACCCATCGACCGCCGCTCGCACACGGCCTCCACCGCCGAGCGCACCACGCCCTGGCTGTCGCTGCGCATGCCGCCGTAGATCAGGGTGTCGCCGTAGCCCACGACATCGAAGTTCACCGAGGCGGCGATGCGCGAGCGGTCGGCCTGCGCCAGCCATGCGGCGGAGCCGAGCAGGCCCAGCTCCTCCTGGTCCCAGAAGGCGACGATGATCCGGTGGCCGAGGTCCCGGTCCGCCAGGACGCCAGCGGCGCGCACCAGGGCGACCACCGAGGCGGCGTTGTCGACCACCCCCTCGACCATCCGGCCATCGGGCAGGCGCACGGCGTCGTAGTGGGCGCCCAGCACGATGTCCCTCGGCCCGTCTCCGAGGGTCACGATGACGTTGCGGCCCTCGACCCCGCCGGAGGCTTCGGAGCCGGGGAACGGCTTGATCTCGTAGGCGATCCCCCGGGCGTCGAGGAGCTCCGTCAGCGCTTTCAGCCGCTGGGCGTTGTCGGGCTGGACCATGCGCTGGAGGTCCTGCGCGACCCAGCCTCCCGCCTCGGGGGCCGGCTGGGCCTGGGCGCAGGCGGCCATGGGGGCGAGGGCGACGAGCGCCGCGGCGATCAGCTTCAACATGGGCAATCCTCCGGCCCGGACGCTACCGCGCCCCCGCGGCCATGCCCAGCGGAACACCCGCGGCGCGGAGACCGTTGATCCTGCGAGCAAAGGAGACCTGCATGTCCAAGCATCCCCCGCCCGACCGCCAGCCCGTGAAGGGCCCCGACGACCTGGTGCGCAACCCCGGCATCGGCCAGTCCTCGGGCCTGAGCAGCGCCGAGGACTTCGAGCTGATCGAGGGCGACAACACGGTCGAGGGCGACATCGGCAACGACGTCGGCCCCAACGGCGAAGTCCGCCCCGGCCAGCGCGGGCACACCAACGCCTAGGTCTTCAGCCGCCAGCCCTTCTGGAACAGCTTCCAGCAGATGACGCCGAGGACGAGGGTCAGCCCGAGGGTCAGCGCCATGCCGACCGCGAGGCTGCCCTCCGCCTGGCCGATGAAGCCGTAGCGGAAGCCGTCGATCAGGTAGAAGAAGGGGTTGAAGTGGCTGAGCGTCTGGAACGGCTCCGGCAGCCGCTCGACCAGATAGAAGGTGCCGGACAGGAAGGTCATGGGCATGACCACGAAGTTCTGCACCGCCGCCAGGTGGTCGAACTTCTCTGACCAGAGCCCGGCGATGATGCCGATCAGACCCATCAGCAGCGAAGCAAAGACCGCGTAGAAGGCGATCGCCCAGACCTGGCCGAAACCGAAGCGGGCGAAGGGCCAGACGCAGGCGGCGGTGACCACGCCCACGACCATGCCGCGGGTCGCCGCCCCGAGGCTGAACCCCGCCAGCAGCTCCAGGGGCGACAGCGGCGGGGTCAGGAAGTCCGACGCCGTGCCCATGATCTTGGCCTGGATCAGGGACGAGGAGGTGTTGGCGAAGGCGTTGTTGAGGATGGCCATCATCACCAGGCCCGGGGCCACGAACTCCCCGAAGGGCACCCCGTGCAGCGGCGGGCGCATGCCCTGCATCGCGACCACGAAGATCATCATGTAGAGCAGGGTGGTGACCACCGGCGCGGCCACGGTCTGGAGGCCCACCTTCCAGAACCGCCGCACCTCGCGCAGGTAGAGGGTCCTGAGCCCCTCCCAGTTGACCCCCTGGTAGACGCGGGGCGCGGGCGGGGTGGCGGCTGAAGGCGAGGCGGCGATGGTCATGGCGTCCCAGATGCGCCCGGCGTCTGAAGGGCGCAAGACGCGCCGGGTCGTCTCAGGCTAACAGATTGAATTGAAACGGTATATACCGACCCGCCTCCCTGTTCGGGCGGCGACGCGCGCAGGGCTGCGCGTCGACCGCATCGCCCGAGCGTGCGACAAAGCCGCGCTGTCTAGCTGAGTCGCGCGTCCACAACATCTAGTTTCTGTGGACAGGTCGAATCCCACATGTTGCGTCTCTTAATGAGAGGTTTACGATATGTTGAGGCGGTCAGGGCAAGCCTGCCGCCGCTGGTACTAGATATAGACGCCGGCTGCGGCCGGCTCCTCGGGGCGGAGGCGATTATGGGTTGGACCGAAGAACGCGTGGCGGTGCTGAAGAAGCTCTGGCTCGAAGGCCTGTCGGCCAGCCAGATCGCCAAGCAGCTGGGCGGGGTGACCCGCAACGCCGTCATCGGCAAGGTGCATCGGCTGGGCCTTTCGGGCCGCGCCGCGCCGTCCCAGCCCTCGCGCCCGGTCTTCCGGCCGACCCGTCCGCGGCCCCAGGCGCACGCCGCGCCGGTGCGCCGCACCGAGCCGGTCGTGCGTCCCGCCGCGCCGCCCCCGCCGCCGATGGTGGACCTGCCGGGGACGGCCACGGTGCTGACGCTCGGCGCCCACATGTGCAAGTGGCCGATCGGCGATCCGTCCACCGACGAGTTCAGCTTCTGCGGCCGCCGCGCCGGCGGCGAGGGCCCCTACTGCGTCGAGCACGCCCGGGTCGCCTACCAGCCCGTGCAGAAGAAGAAGTCCGGCCCGAACGACCTGGCCCGCAGCCTGCGCCGGTACATCTGAGGCAGCGCCCTTGCCTCTCCTTCAGGAGAGGACGCGAGCGGCTCGCGCAGCGAGACGGAGCGGGTGAGGCGGTGGTGAATTCCGCCGACGCCTCACCCGGGTCTGCTTCGCATCCCCGTCCTCTCCTGAAGGAGAGGCAGGGCGGGCTTCAGTTCACCACGCGCCTTTCCCCTGGCAGATCAAGGCTGAAGGCGGGGATGGCGGCGTCGAATTCGTCGCCGTCCTCGTCGATCATGCGGTAGGTCCCGACCATGGATCCGGTGGTGGTGGAGAGCGGGCAGCCCGAGGCGTACTGGTAGATCTCGCCGGGCTCGATGACCGGCTGTTCGCCCACCACGCCCTCGCCCTGCACCTCCTCCACCCGGCCCTGCCCGTCGGTGATGATCCAGTGGCGCGAGACCAGCTGCACGGTCTTTTCGCCCGCGTTCTCGATCTCGATCATGTAGGCCCAGACGTACTGCTGCGGCGGCTCCGACTGCTGCGGCAGGTAGCTGGTGACCACGCGCACGATGACGCCGTTGGTCTCGGCCGCGTACATGGGGGACTCGTCACTCATGGCCTCATGCTAGGCCGGAGCCGTACGAAAGCGCTACGTCTTTGGGCGCATGAAGGCCTTCTACGGGCGCCCGGAGGCGTTGATCGGGCGCGCGAGCCACTTCGCGCCCGGTCATGGGCGCCGAAAAGTGCGTCGGAAGCTCACCGCCGCTCTCCGCCCCTGCCCCCACCGCTTCTGTCGCATGAACGGCGAAACCTGCTGGAATCCCCCGCCGAACCAGCGTGAAGTGTCGCGTCCCCTCCGGGGCCGTCTTGCTCCGGCCTGCGCGGCGCGCGACCCTGTCCGGCATGACTCGCGACCCTGCTCCCGACGGCATTCTTCCCTGCCAGGACCTCGACGCCCTCGCCCGTGACGGCGCCATCACGGCCGAGGTCCCGTTCGCGCCGGACCAGGTGCAGCCGGCCAGCCTCGACCTCAGGCTGGGCGAGTACGCCTGGCGGGTGCGGGCCTCGTTCCTGCCGGGCGCGCGGACGGTGGCCGAGCGCCTGCCCGACGTGGCCATGCACCGGCTGGACCTGACCGGCGGCCAGGTGCTGGAGCGCGGCTGCGTGTACATCGCGCCCCTGCTCGAACGCATCCGCCTCCCTGTCGGCGTGCGCGCCCGCGCCAACCCCAAGAGCTCGACCGGCCGGGTCGATGTCTTCGTGCGCCTGCTCACCGACCGCGGCCGCGCCTTCGACGACGTGGCCGAGGGCTACGACGGCCCGCTGTACCTCGAGATCGCGCCCCAGACCTTCAGCGTGCTGGTGCGCACGGGCACCCGGCTGAACCAGCTGCGCCTCAAGCGCGGCGCCCCGCCGACCCTGGCGGTCAGGGACGTGGGCGTGGACCTGACCGGCGACCTGGCCGGCTTCCGCGCCCGGCGGCACACCGGCGTGGTGGACCTGGACAGGGTCGACGGCCACGACCCGCGCGACTTCTGGCAGCCGCTGGAGCCCCGCCGCGGCGAGCTGCTGCTCGACCCCGGCGAGTTCTACATCCTGGCCTCCAAGGAGCCGATCGAGATCCCGGTCCTGCAGGCCGCCGAGATGCTCCCCATCGACCCCGCGGTGGGCGAATTCCGCGTCCACTACGCCGGCTTCTTCGACCCGGGGTTCGGCACCGAGGAGGCCGGCGCGGTCGGTTCGAAGGCCGTGCTGGAGGTCCGCAGCCACGAGACGCCGTTCCTGCTGGAGGACGGCCAGACGGTGGCCAAGCTGGTGTACGAGCCGCTGACCGCGCGGCCGGAGCGGATCTACGGCCAGGGGGGTTCGCACTATCAGCGGCAGGGGCTGAAACTGAGCAAGCACTTCCGGGGGTGGTGAGGGAATGAGCGGCGGCAGGAAGGGAGCCGGCTTGTGACCAGTCTGGCGGGGCTCCTGGCCAGTGCGCTCGCGACGGCCCTCTGGTACGTCGCGGTCCTCCGGCGGCGGGGCGCTCCCATCCGGTCGGGCCCTCACGAGCTGGTCTTCATCGCCCTCTACGCGCTTACCCTACTTCTCGCTCTTCGCTTCGGCGCGAGGACCTACCCTGGCGTCTACGTCCCCGCCTCCGCTGCGCTGAACTGGATCCTCAACGGAACCGCGCTTTTCACCGCGGGGTATGGGCTGGTGGTCCTCGGCGCCCTGCTGCATGCGGCGAGCCTGATGCGGACCGCTCAAGCCAGCCCGTCCGGCAGCCTCCGGGCGTGGAGCTTATGCTTCGTATCGCTGGCGGTCTGCATTTCCGTCTACGGGTTCTACTTCGCCGGCGTGCTGGGACGCCTTCCCGCCTAGCTGCTGATGGTGCGCGTCTTCGAGCCAGCGAGCGCTAAACCGGCTCAGCCTCGCCTCCGCCATGGATCCCCGGAACAAGTCCGGGGATGACGGGTGGGGGTGAGGCCGAAACCGCCCCTCCCCCAAACCTCACGATGGAATGATGCGCCCGCGACCGGACGGGTCAAGGATGGGCCGGAGGCCCACC
>JAEZEZ010000025.1 GCA_023432855.1 Pseudomonadota bacterium
AGATCGAGATCCGCTGCGGCAAGGGCACCTACGTCCGCTCGTTGATGCGCGACCTCGCCGCCGCGCTGGGCGCGGAGGGCCACGTCTCGGCCCTGCGCCGGTTGCGGGTTGGGCCGTTCCGCGCGGAGGAGTCGATAACGCTGGCTTCCTTGCAGGATTTAGGGCATAGGGGCGCCCTGTCGGAGGCCATGCTTCCGGTCGAGACCGCACTGGACGACATCCCGGTGCTGGCCGTGACCGAGGAAGACGCCTTCCGGCTAAGGCAGGGCCGGCCGATTGTTCTGCTTCCCAGACAGGTCGAAATGCTCAAGCCGCGCCTCGGCGCGTCGCGAGCGGTTTCGGCAATGACGGGCAGCAGGCTGATCGCCCTCTGCGAGATGCGGGCGGGACAGTTGTCCCCAACCCGAGTTTTTCACATTGATCCGGAGTGATCACCGATGTCGATTACGATCGAACGCAAGGCTGAGCTGATCAGCACCCATGGCCGCTCGGCCAACGATACCGGCGGCGCCGAGGTCCAGATCTCGATCCTGTCCGAACGGATCGCGAACCTGACCGAGCATTTCAAGACCCACAAGAAGGACAACCACTCGCGTCGTGGCCTTCTGAAGATGGTGTCGCAACGCCGCCGTCTGCTCGATTACCTGAAGAAGTCCGACAACGCTCGGTATCAGGCGATCATCCAGACGCTGGGCCTGCGCCGCTAAGCCAAGCTCTACGGGATGGGCCCTCACGGGCCCATTCTGCTATCCGCCTCCGGGCGAAACTGACGACGGCGCCGCTCCGGCGTCGCAACCGCGAGGGCTCAAGCCAGTCCTCGGACCATCGGCCGGCGGCGCTTCGCCCCCGGTCCCACAGGACGAACGACCAGGCAGAACGAACCCTCTGACTCGAGACCCGTCCGCCCCCGCAGGCAATTCGGCCGCGGGATGAAGAAAGAAACGAAATGTTCGACATCAAACGCAAGACCATCGAATGGGGCGGCCGCCAGCTGCCCCTGGAGACGGGCCGTGTCGCCCGACAGGCCGACGGCGCCGTGATGGTCACCTACGGTGAGACCGTCCTGCTCGCCACGGCGGTCTTCGCCAAGGCCCCCAAGCCCGGCCTCGACTTCTTCCCCCTGACGGTGAACTACCAGGAGAAGACTTTCGCCGCCGGCAAGATTCCGGGCGGCTACTTCAAGCGCGAAGGCCGTCCGACCGAGAAGGAGACCCTGGTCTCCCGCCTCATCGACCGCCCGATCCGTCCGCTGTTCGTGAAGGGCTTCAAGCACGAGACCCAGGTCATCGTCACCGTGCTCCAGCACGACATGGAGAATGACCCCGACGTCGTCGCCATGGTCGGCGCCTCCGCCGCCCTGGTGCTGTCCGGCGCCCCCTTCATGGGTCCGATCGCCGCCGCCCGCGTCGGCGTCATCGACGGCGAGTACGTGCTGAACCCGACTCTCGACCAGATGGCCGACAGCGACCTCGACCTCGTCGTCGCCGGCACCGAAGACGCCCTGATGATGGTGGAGTCGGAGGCCAAGGAGCTGGACGAGGAAAAGATGCTGGGCGCGCTGATGTTCGCCCACCGCGGCATGCAGCCGGTGATCGAGGCGATCATCGAGCTGGCCGAGCACGCCGCCAAGGATCCCTTCGACTTCCAGCCGGAGTCGGTGGACCACATCGTCGCCGAGATCGACAAGCTGGTCGGCGCGGACCTGCGCAAGGCCTACGGCGAGACCGTCAAGGCCGACCGCCGCGGCGGCATCGACGCCGCCAAGAAGAAGGCCGTCGAGGCGCTGGTGCGCTCCGAGGAGAACCCCGAGGGCTTCGACCCTTCCAAGTTCAGCGCCGCCTTCAAGGAAGTCGAGGCCAACATCCTGCGCCGCGACATCATCGAGAACGGCCGCCGCGTCGACGGCCGTCCGGTCGACAAGGTGCGTCCGATCGTGGCCGAGGTCGGCCTGCTGCCGCGTACGCACGGCTCGGCCCTGTTCACCCGCGGCGAGACCCAGGCCCTGGTCGTGGCCACGCTCGGCACCGGCGAGGACGAGCAGTGGGTGGACGCCCTGTCGGGCACCTACAAGGAGAAGTTCCTCCTCCACTACAACTTCCCGCCCTACTCGGTCGGCGAGACCGGCCGCATGGGCGGCGCGGGCCGTCGCGAGATCGGCCACGGCAAGCTGGCCTGGCGCGCCCTGCGCCCGATGCTGCCGTCGGCGGACGAGTTCCCCTACACCATCCGCCTGGTGTCGGAGATCACCGAGTCCAACGGTTCGTCCTCCATGGCCACGGTCTGCGGATCGTCGCTCGCCATGATGGACGCCGGCGTGCCCCTGACCCGTCCGGTCGCCGGCATCGCCATGGGCCTGATCCTGGAGCCGTCGGGTGAGTTCGCCGTCCTGTCGGACATCCTCGGCGACGAGGACCACCTGGGCGACATGGACTTCAAGGTGGCCGGCACCGACCGCGGCATCACCTCGCTGCAGATGGACATCAAGGTCCCCGGCATCACCGAGGAGATCATGAAGAAGGCGATGGGCCAGGCCCAGGCCGGCCGTCTTCACATCCTCGGCGAGATGAACAAGGCCATGGACGCGCCGCGCGCGGAGCTGGGCGAGTTCGCGCCGAAGATCGAGACCATCAAGATCGCCACGGACAAGATCCGCGAAGTGATCGGCACCGGCGGCAAGGTGATCCGCGAGATCGTCGAGAAGACCGGCGCCAAGATCGACATCGGTGACGACGGCACCATCAAGATCGCCGCCTCCGAGCAGTCGAAGATCGACGCCGCCCGCGACTGGATCAAGTCGATCGCCTCGGAGCCCGAGGTCGGCATGATCTACACCGGCAAGGTCGTGAAGGTGGTCGACTTCGGCGCCTTCGTGAACTTCTTCGGCGCCAAGGACGGCCTCGTCCATATCAGCCAGCTGGCGCCGCACAAGGTGGCCAAGACCAGCGACGTCGTGAACGAGGGCGACACCGTGAAGGTGAAGTTCCTGGGCTTCGACGACCGCGGCAAGACGAAGCTGTCGATGAAGGTCGTCGACCAGGAGACCGGCGAAGACCTGACCGACAAGATCAACGCCGAGCGCGCCGCGCGCGGCGAGGGTCCGGAAGAGGACCGCAGCCCGCGCGAACGTCGTGAAGGCGGCGAGGGCGAGGGTCGCGGCGATCGTGGCCGTGGCCGCAGCCGCGGACCGCGCCGCGAGCGCTCCGAGGGTTCGTCGGAAGACTGATCCGGCGGCCTGACGGCCACGAAACAGGGGCGGCCCCGGCGACGGGGCCGCCCTTTTTCTTGGCCCTTCTCCGCAGGGGAGAAGGCTCTAGATTGCCGCCATGCGCACCCGCCCTCTCACGTCCGCCGAGATCGCCATGGCGCGGGCCATGTTCGGCGACCAGATCGACTATGCGCCGGTGCGCATCCTCTCCCAGCCGGTCTTTCCGCGCGCCTTCGTGGCGGGACGCTGGTTTGGACGCGACTGGATCGTGTGGCCGGCGAAGACCCTGCTGGCGGACTACGGCGCGCCCGACACGCCCATTCGCCGCGCCGCCATCCTGATCCACGAGCTGGTCCACGTGTGGCAGGCGCAGCAGGGGCTGAACCTGCTGTGGGCCAAGCTGAAGGCCGGGGACGGGCCTTCCGCCTACGCCTACGAGATCCGGCAGGACACCCTGTGGGAGCGGCTGAACCTCGAGCAGCAGGCCATGGCGGTCGAGGACGAGTTCATCCGCCGCCGCACGGGCCAGGTCGAGCTGCTGGCGGACGTCTGCGCCGCCTACCGGCGGATCTCGCCGTTCGAAACCTCTTCCTCGGAGGAGGAAGAGGGCCCCGCGCACCGGCGCGCGTAGCGGGCCGGTTCTCTCGCGGGAGATGGAGGAGGAAACGCGGAAGTCGGCGGAGCGTCCTTCCTCCACCTCCGGCATGAACCTTCGCACTTCGTGCTCCGGTATGCCGGGAAATCCTCCTCCTCCGAGGAGGAATCAGTGCCCCGCGTGCTCGCCCTTCGCGGGCTGGGCGACCACCCGGAAGGGAACGGTCACCGCGCCGGCGCGGCGAAAGCGCAGGGTGAGCTGCGCCTGTGCTCCGGCCTTGAGCGGCGCCTTCAGTCCCATCACCATCAGGTGCGCGCCGCCGGGCTTCAGCTCCAGCCTGCCGCGGGCGGGGACGGTCAGGCTGTCGACCTGACGCATGCGCATGACGCCGCCCTCGTGGCTCATCACGTGCAACTGCACTTCGCGGGCGCATTCACAGCTCGCGCCGACCAGTTCGTCGGGCCGTCCCGCGGCGTTCTCCACGACGACGTAACCGCCCGTGTTCGGGTTGCGGCCCAGGCTGGCGCGCAACTGCGGCGAACCCAGCGTCAGATCCCCGGCCTTTACGGACTGGGCCGCGGCCGGCGCTGCGGCGATGGCGGCGGCGATGGCGAGCGTGGGGGCGAGGCGAAACATCATGCGGCTCCGATGCCGTGCGGGCGCAGCCGAATTATGGCCGCCAGAACCCGACCAGCTTCTTGGTTTCCTCGACCACCGGCTCGGCGATCTCGCGCGCCCGTTCGGCGCCGGCGGCCAGCACTCGGTCGACCTCGGCGGGGTCGCCCATCAGCCGGCGCATCTCGGCGGTGATGGGGCCCAGCTTCGCCACCGCCAGCTCGGCCAGCGCAGGCTTGAAGACTCCGAAGCCCTGGCCCGCGAACTCGGCCAGCACGTCCTCGCGGGTGCGGTCGGCCAGGGCGGCGAAGATCGACACCAGGTTGTTGGCCTCGGGCCGGGCCTTCAGCTCGTCCAGGGTCTCGGGCAGGGGTTCGGGGTCGGTGCGGGCCTTGCGGACCTTGGCGGCGATGGCGTCGGCGTCGTCCATCAGGTTGATGCGCGACATGTCCGAGGGGTCCGACTTGGACATCTTGGCCGAGCCGTCGCGCAGACTCATCACCCGCGTTGCCGGCCCCTCGATGACTGGCTCGGTCAGCGGGAAGAAGCCCGGCGCGCCGAAGTCGTTGTTGAACTTCTGGGCGATGTCGCGGGTCAGCTCCAGGTGCTGCTTCTGGTCCTCGCCCACGGGCACGTGGGTGGCCTTGTAGAGGAGGATGTCGGCCGCCTGCAGCACCGGGTAGGTGTACAGCCCGACGCTCGAGCGCTCCTTGTGCTTGCCCGACTTCTCCTTGAACTGGGTCATGCGGTCGAGCCAGCCGAGCCGCGCGACGCAGTTGAAGATCCAGGCCAGCTCGGCGTGCGCGGGCACGGCCGACTGCGGGAAGATGGTCGCCCTGGCCGGGTCGAGGCCCGAGGCCAGGTAGGCGGCGGCGATCTCGCGGGTCTGCGCCGCCAGCAGGGCGGGGTCCTGCCACACCGTGATGGCGTGCATGTCGGCCACGAACAGGAACGGCCTTTCGTCCTGCATGGCCACGAAGCGCTTCAGGGCGCCGAGGTAGTTGCCGAGGTGGAGCGAGCCGGAGGACTGGATTCCGGACAGGATGCGCTTGGGGCCGGCGTAGGCGGCGGGGGTCTGGTCGGTCATGGGTCTCGAGGTCTTCGGAAGGTGGACGGGACGCGCACGGTCGGGCGCGCGACTCTCAGTGGGTCGCGGTCGGGCGGCGCCATCGCCGGTCGTGGCGGTCCGAAGAGGTCATGCCGGTTCGTTAGCCGCTGGCGCGGAGCGGGGCAAGCGAGCGGGCGCCGTCGAGGCTCGGGTCAGATCGCGTCGGTCGGGGGCGGCGGCTCCTGTCCGCCCGGCTTGCGCACCGGACGCCGCAGGGCGGCCCGGGCCTCTGCCGGGGTGACGCCGCCAAAGGCGAAGACCAGCAGCGGGTAGATCAGCACGCCGACGCCGGAGACCAGCACGATGGCCAGTTCCTTGGCGTGCCCGCTGGTGACGGCGCCGAGCGGGCCCTCGATCAGCGGGCGGTAGGCCTGGGCGAACCAGCAGAAGGCGCCCATGGCGACGCTGGCCAGCAGGACGCGAAACAGCTTGCTCCAGGCCCTGGGCGCCGGGACGTAGTAGCCGCGGCGGCGCAGGGTCCAGACCAGCAGCGCCACGTTCAGCCATGCGGCGATGGAGGTGGCCGCCGCGATGCCCTGGAAGCCGATGGTGAAGAACAGTCCCAGGCCGGCCACGATGTTCACGCCCACCGAGGCCAGGGCGTAGCGCATGGGCGTCTTGGTGTCCTGGCGGGCGAAGAAGGCCGGCGACAGCACCCGCACCAGCACAAACGCCGGCACGCCCCAGCCATAGTGGAACAGCGCCTGGGCCGTGAACCGCGCATCGACGACGGTGAACATGTCGCGCGTGAACATGGCGTCGATCAGGAAGAACGGCATGGCCATCAACGCCGCCGCCGCCGGCAGGGTCAGCGCCATGGCGAAGACCACCGCCTGGTCGGTGGTGGCCTGGGCGTCGCCGTCATCGCCCTCGGACAGGGCCTGGGCCAGACGGGGCAGCAGGGCGACCCCGATGGCCACCCCGATGAGCCCCAGCGGCAACTGGTAGAGCCGGTCGGCCACCGCCAGCCACGAGCGGGCGCCGTCCATCAGGCTGGCCAGCATCATGGAGATGAAGATGTTGATCTGGGTGGCGCTGGCCGCGATCGTCCCGGGAATGGCCAGGGCGATCAGGCGCTTGATCTCGGGCGTCAGCTTGGGGACAGCGAAATGGATGCTGGCGCCGGACTTGCGCGCGCCCCAGTACAGCAGCCCGGCCTGCAGCAGGCCCGAGACCAGCACCGCGACGCTCGCCGCCTTGGCCCCCTCGATCGGGTCCGTTGTCGGCCAGATGGCGGCCAGCATGACGACGTTGAGCACGATGGGGAAGGCGCCGGAGACGATGAACCGGCCGCGCGCATTGAGCACTCCGGCCAGGAGGGCGCCGATGGCCATACAGGGCAGGTAGCCCATGCTGATCTGGGTCAGCAGCACGGCCAGCTTGAACTTCACCGGATCGTCGGCGTAGCCGGGGTTGATGACGTACATCAGCCACGGCATGGCCAGGATGCAG
Organism: Pseudomonadota bacterium; assembly: GCA_023432855.1. Lineage (GTDB taxonomy): Bacteria > Pseudomonadota > Alphaproteobacteria > Caulobacterales > Caulobacteraceae > JAEZEZ01. The sequence goes on from JAEZEZ010000025.1 coordinate 6,976, forward strand.
ACGACGCTGAGGCCGATGGTGGCGGCCGCGAGCGTGGCCAGCGCGTCCGAGGCCAGCTGGTCGGCGTCGACCTCGCCATCGGCCTTCAGCTTCCGCGCATAGGCCGGCACGAAGGCTGCGGCGAAAGCGCCCTCCGCGAAGATGCGGCGGAACAGGTTCGGGAACGCCAGCATGGTGTTGTAGGCGTCGGCCGCGGGCGTCAGGCTGGCGCCCAGCTTGGCGGTGACCACCAGGTCGCGGGCCAGGCCCATCAGCCGGCTGACGAAGGTGAGCGCGGCGAAGATGGCTGATGAGCGCAGGATCCCCGGCCGTTTGGGCGGCGGGGCCATCGCCGCTCCCTGCGGCGTCTGCGTCTCGGTCGTGCTCACGGCCCGTCCCTACGCGGGCGCCGGACGCCCCGCAAGCGGCGTGAGAGCCGCAGGGGCGCACAGCGGCGCCCGCCGTCCTGCGACGCCCCGCCGCGCCCTATGTCGCAGAGACTTTTAACGAGGATGAACGCTCTATGGCCGCTCGGGCGCGCGTGTCCCGGGGGCGATCCAATGCAGACGATCCTGAAAGAGCTTCTCACCGCCAGGGCGCTGTCCGTGGCCCTGGTCATCGAGGTCGGGTTCATCATCGGCGTCTACGCCGGCCGCAACGAGCTGAGCGCCTTCCAGTGGGGCGGCGCGGCCATGGCCGTGATCGGCGCGGTGCTGCTGGCCGCCATCGTCTTCGGCTGGCCCGAGGCGGCCCCGGCGCCCCGGGGACAGCAGACCGCGCGCCGCTCCTAGGCCGGCAGCATCGACCCCGTCTCGACGAAGCGGCGGTGCCAGGACAGGGCCTCGTCCAGAAGGACGGGGGTCTGCAGCCCGTACGAGCCCTGCTGCGCGCGCCGGAAGTAGTCGGCCAGGTGGTCGCGATAGTCCGGGTGGGCGCAGTTGGCGATGATGGTCTTCGCCCGCTGCTTGGGTGACAGGCCGCGCAGGTCCGCCAGTCCCTGCTCGGTGACGATCACCTGCACGTCCTGGGTGATGTGATCCACATGCGAGGCATGGGGCACGATGGCGGAGATCTTGCCGCCCTTGGCCGTCGAGGGGGTCATGAACACCGAGATGAAGGCGTTGCGCGCGAAATCGCCCGAGCCGCCGATGCCGTTCTGGATGCGTGAGCCCATGATATGGGTGGAGTTCACCGCGCCGTAGATGTCGGCCTCGATCATGCCGTTCATGGCGATGCAGCCCAGTCGGCGCACGACTTCCGGGTGGTTGGAGATCTCCTGCGGCCGCAGGATGATCTTGTCGCGGAACGCGTCCATGCGGGCGTTCAGGTCCGCCGCCGCCTCGGGGCTGAGCGAGAAGGCCGTGGCCGAGGCGACCCTGAGCTTCCCGGCGTCCAGCAGCGACAGCATCCCGTCCTGGATCACCTCGGTATAGGCGGTCATGTCGTCGAACGGCGCGTCGAGCAGCCCGGCCATCACCGCATTGGCGATGTTGCCCACCCCCGACTGCAGCGGCAGCAAGGAGGGCGGCAGGCGGCCCTTCCTCACCTCGTGCTGCAGGAACTCGAGCAGGCGCCCTGCGATGGCGCCGGCCGCGGCGTCCGGCGGGGCGAAGGGCGCGTTGCGGTCCGGCGCATCGGTCTCGACGATCGCGACGATCCGGGCGGGGTCGACGCGCAGAACGGGCTCGCCGATCCGTTCGTCGGCGCGCACGAGGGGAATGGGCCTGCGGTCCGGCGGCAGGGCCGTGCCGTAGTAGATGTCGTGCATCCCCTCGAGCGCCGGGTTCTGCCAGCGGTTGACCTCGAGGATCACGCGCTCGGCGCGCTCCAGCCAGGTCTTGTTGTTGCCGACCGACGACGAGGGCACGAGCGAGCCGTCCTCGCGGATCGCGGTGACCTCGACCAGGGCCGTGTCGAGCGGTCCGAAGAAGCCCTGCCAGGCCATGGGGGCCACAAGGCTCAGGTGCATGTCGAGGTATTCCATCTGGCCGCGGTTGATCTTGTCGCGGGCGATGGGGTCGGAATTGTAGGGCAGGCGGAACTCGATGCCGTCCGCCTTGGCCAGGGCGCCGTCCAGCTCGGGTCCGGTCGAGGCGCCGGTCCAGACACGGAGCCGGCACCGCTCGCCGGCGGCGTGCATCGCCTCGATGCGCGCGGCCAGCGCCAGCGAAACCGCCTTGGGGTAGCCGGACCCGGTGAAGCCGCTCATGCCGACGGTGCTGTTGGGCGGGATGAGGGCCGCGGCGTCCTCGGCGGACATGACGCGGCTGCGCAGCTCGGCGCTGCGAATGCGGGAAGCGCTCATGGCGGCGATTTAGGCCCCGCGCCGCCGGCCGGTCCAGCGGGGCCGTCAGCGGCCCGCGGACCGCTCCGCGCGGATGACCCCCAGCGCCTGCTCCAGCACCACGTCGGACGCTGCAGGGACGATGGGCGAGGCGATGGCCACGTCCGGAGTGACTCCATCGGGCTGGGGATCGCCGTTGGGCCGGATGATGTGTGCCTTGGGGAAGCCGACCACGATGCCGGTCGCCGGCAGGGTGAACTGCTCCATCGCGCCGTAGGTGGTGGCGAGGTCCGAGGTCTTCTCTCCCATGACGCGTGCGAAACCGAAGTCCTGCACCAGGGCCGCGACCGTGACGGAGTTGGAATAGGAGTGACGGTCGACCAGCAGGTGGACGCGGCCCCGGAACCGCCTGTCCTCGCGCGGCTGCGCCCACGGCATGTCGAAGGCGACGACCTCGCCGGGGCGCGCGGCGGCGTAGAGGCGGGCGTACCGGTGCGAGATGCTGTCCGCGCCGCCCGACTCGGTGTCGACGCGCGCCTGGTTGGCGGCGACGGCCTGCGCGCTGACCCTGACCCGGAACTCCGAGAAGAAGCGGAACGGGCGGTCGGCGAACCAGGCCACCATAGGATCGCTGAAGGAGTTGTCGCCGCCCGGGTTCTGGCGCAGGTCGATGACCAGGTCTTCGACCTTTGCGGCGATGAAGGCCTTGAAGGCCTGGTCGATGAAGGCCCTGAACGCCGTGGCGTCCCAGGTGTCTGGCCCCTCCATGTTGTAGAAGGGGCCGGGCTTCAGGTAGCCGACGCCGCCGTCCAGGATTCGGTGCTCGCGGGCGTAGGCGTCGAGTTCGAAGACCTTCGGCTGCGCCTCCGCGGCGGCCAGGATGTCGGCGCGGCTGCGCGCCGGGACGCGGACCCGGGCCTCGCCGCCTGCGCGCTTCCGCACGGTCAGGTCGAAGCTGTCCGCCTCCCCCAGTTCGACCCACAGCAGTTTCGGCGCCCAGAACTCCAGCAGGGAGCCAGCCATGTAGGGGCTGTCGGCGGAGATATGACGCGACAGGCGTTGCAGCCACGCCGACATCGCCTGGCCGTTGAGGCCGACGATCTCGTCTCCCGCCGCCGGTTCGGCCAGGCCGCTGTTGTCGGCGGCGACATAGACGCGCCCGTCGATGATCCGCAGCTCGAGCGGGAAGATTCTCCCCCCGCCATCCCGGTGCGCCGCCCACAGGGGTTCAGGGAAATCGACCCGAGCGTGGGCGATGTGCGCCCGTGACACGAAGGTCTGGAAGGCGATCGCCGCTTCGCTCTGGGTCATCGGCCGGTCCAGAGCCGCCAGCTGTTCGGCGTGAGCCCGGTCCAGCTCTTCGCGCGAGGTGTTGGCATAGAGGTCGTACGCCGCCTCCCGGAGCCCGTCGTAGAGCGCCGCGAAATCGGCGCGCAGTTCGACGGGCGTGAACAGGCGGGGCTCGTCCTCAGCGGCTGCGGCGGGAGCGAGCAGCAAGCAGAGCAGGAAGGCGGCGAGGCGAAGCGTCATGGTGTTATCCCGGCGCCCGGATGCGGCCGGGCCATGGCAGCAGACGCCGTCAGCACGTAGGATGGAAGGACGTTTCGCTCCTGAATTCCTGACCTTTTCCTGACCGGGCCGTATCGCGTGATCACCAGGGCCAAGACCGAATGCCTCACGGTGGGCGCCTGGCGCGCCGAACGCCTGACCGGGCGGATCTCGCGCGCGGGCGAGGCGCGCGCGCTCGAGCCCCGGGTGATGGACCTGCTGTTCCTGCTGGCGTCACGGCCCGGCGAGGTGTTCAGCCGCGAGGAGATCCTGGAGCGGTTGTGGCCGGCGGTCACGGTCGGCGAAGACGCCCTGGCGCGCAGCATCTCCAAGCTGAGGCGAGCCCTGGGCGACGACCCCGCCGCCCCCGTCTATGTCGAGACCATCCCCAAGCGCGGCTACCGGCTCGTCGCCCCCGTCGCCGCCGACGCCGAAGACCCGCCGGTCCCGGGCCTGCGCCGGCGGCCGTCGCGCATGGTGCTGGTATCGACCTTCGTGCTGCTGGCGGTGGTGATGGGCGCCGCCCTGTTCTCCAGCGGTGCGGTTCGCCGGGTCACGGGCGCGACCTCGGAAGCCCAGGCCCTGACCGCCCGGGCCGAAGACCACTACTTCCAGTACACGCGCGCCGACAACGAGGCGGCGATGGAGCTGTATGAGCAGGCCATCGCCGAGGACCCGGACTACGCGCCGGCGCTGGCCGGCCTCGCCAACGGGATCGTCCAGCGCGTCATCCGCTGGCCCGGCGGCCGGGACGTGCGCCATCGCGACCTGGCCGAGGCGATCGCCGCCGGCCGGACCAGCACCCCGGAGGCGCGGAGACAACTGGCCCGCGCCCGCACCCTGGCCGAACGGGCCGCACGGCTGGCGCCTGCGGACCCGGGCGTGCTTCGGGCGCTGGGGCTGGTGCGTTCCGCCCAAGGCGAGCTGGAAGGCGCTACGGCGGCCTACCAGCGAGCCCTGGCCCGCGACCCCGACGCCTGGGGCGTCCTCATCAATCTGGGCGACGTATCGGAGATGCGGGGCCGCGACGCCGAGGCCCTGGCCCACTTCGAGCGGGCGTACGAGGCGATGGGCCGGGTCTATGACGCGCAGTCGGCGCGGGTCCGGCCCTGGCAGGCGGAGCTCGGCGTCAACATCGCCCGGCGTCACGCCGCGGCGGGCCGGGCGCCGGAGGCCGAGCGCTGGTTCCGGCGCGTGCTGGCCGCCTACCCCTTCCATCCCGCCGCCACGGCCGGGCTGGCCGCCGTGCTCACCGAAGGCGGAGACCGCAACGAAGCCCGTCGGCTGTGCCGCGAACTGGTCGAGCGCACCGGCCCCAGCGAGGCCTGCGCGCCCTGGCTGGACTAGGTCGCGGGCTTCGCCGCCTCCGCCAGCGCCTGCTGCGCCAGTTCGCGGCGAAGGCCGTCGGATCCGGCGATGACGGCTTCCAGCGCAGCGCGGTGCGCGGTCCGCAGGGCGTCCACTGACGAGGCGGCGATGTCCGGCTTGACGCCGACGCCCTCCCAGTTGGTCCCGGTCACCGCATTGGCCACGCGTTGCATGGGGATGAAGGCGGCGAAACCGTGCGCCAGCGGCCGGAAGCCGCCCGGATTGGCCGCTCCGTAGGTGGTCTCGCCGACCAGGGTCGCCCGCTTCATCGCCTGCAGGTCGTAGGCGAGTTCCTCGGCGCCCGAACCGGTGTCCCCATCGATGAGCACGAAGACCGGCTTGCCGGCGAAGCTGGGCGCGCCGGGCTTCGGCTCGGCGTGGAAGCTGCGGCTCGAGATCCCGCGCGGATCAATGACGTCGAGCAGGCGGGTCCGCTCGCCGACGAGGTAGCCGACCAGATTGGCCACGCCTTCGGGGGACCCGCCGGGCGTCCCGCGTACGTCGATGATCAGGGCGTCGGTGTCGGCCAGGAAACGCATGGCCGCATCAAGCTTGGCCCCCACCGCGTCGGGCGGAAACAGCATCGTCACCTTCAGATAGCCGACGTTTCCGGGCAGCCATTCGGCGCGCGGGATCTCGTGACCCCGCAAGCGGACCTCCTCCTGGAATGCTGCGACCTCCTCCGGAGGCGGCGGGCCTTCGCGGAACTGGGCGGTCACCTCCGGCCCGACGTAGCGGATGCGGAAATGGCGGTCGTCGACGATGGGCCCCGCCAGGCGCATCAGTTCGGCCGTCAGCTCCGCCGCATCGTCGGCGGCAAAGGCGCCCCCGCGCTCCAGCGCTTCGATCCGCGCCGCGGCGGCCGCGCCCTTTTCGGGGAAGGCGAAGTGATCCCTGAGTGCCGCGGCCAGCGACGCGACGACCTCGCGCCGTGCGCCGGGGTCGATCCGGACGGCCGCCGGGTCGGGCGGCGCAGGCTGGGCGGCGGCCATGGCGGGCAGGGCCAGAGCCGCCGCGGTCACGACCCCCAGCAGGCGGCGCGCGAGTGTCGTCGAGATTTCCATTTTCACCCTTCCCCGTTTCCCAGCAGGAGGCCAGGGCGGGCAGCCGTGGATGCGCCTTACCGCGATTTAATCTGCGAGCTGAAGGGAAGGGGTCAGAAACAGGGCCTGATAAGGCGAAGGCCCCGCGGTTTCCCGCGGGGCCTTCGTGGTGGAGCTAAGCGGAGTCGAACCGCTGACCTCTTGAATGCCATTCAAGCGCTCTACCAGCTGAGCTATAGCCCCAGAGTGTCCCCGCGGTCTGGTCGCCCGCGAGGCGGCGGAACATAGCGGAGGATTTCCGCCGATCAAGCCCCGCCGAAAAAGGTTTTCCGCGTCCGGACGACGCGGGCCGCCGGACTAGTCTTCGTCGTCGTCCGGCAGCTTCAGTTCGTCCTCGAGGTCGTCGTCCTCGTCGTCCTCGATGAAGGGCACGGAATCGTCGTCCTCGTCGTCGTCCAGGACCTCTTCCTCACCCACGCCCAGGTCGACGTCGTCAGCCGGCCCCTTCTTCGGGTCGATGTCGTCGTCCTCGTCGTCGTCGCTGACGATCACCTCGTCGGCCGCCTCGTCGATCTCGGGCGCCGAGACGTCTTCTTCCTCGTCCTCGTCGTCGTCCGAAGCGGTCTTCTTCTTGACCTGGTCTTCGGTGTCATCGTCGGCCTCGACCTCGGGAGCGGCGGAGCGCGCGCGGATCCGGCGGGACTTCACGATGTCCTCAGGATCGAAATCGGTGTCGCACTTCGGGCAGTGCGCCGGACGCCGGTTGAGATCGTAGAACTTCGCCTGGCAATTCGGGCAAATCTGCTTCGTGCCGAGTTCCGGGTTGGCCATGGAACGCCTGTGCTCGAGGGGCTTGATGGGAAAGCGGCGGCTCCCTTGCCACTAGTAGGAGGCGCTGTCAAAACCCCCTTTGCGCAGAGGGCGAAATTCCCCGTGAAGTCAGTGGGCGAAGCGGCCGACGAACGGCTGACGGCGCGGCCCTCGGGACCGCTGCGCGGCGCCGTGCGCGCCCCGGGCGACAAGTCGATCTCCCACCGCGCCCTGATCCTGGGCGCCCTGGCCGAGGGCGAAACGCGGATCGAGGGCCTGCTGGAGGGCGCCGACGTGCTGGCGACGGCGCGCGCGGCCCAGGCCCTGGGCGCCGAGGTCGAGGGTCTGGGCGAGGGGTGCTGGCGCCTGCGGGGCCGCGGCGGCCTGACCCGGCCGGACGGCGTGATCGACTGCGGCAATTCCGGCACCGGGGCGCGGCTGCTGATCGGGGCGGCGGCCGGCTTCCCGATCGAGGCGACCTTCGACGGCGACGCCTCGCTGCGCAGCCGTCCCATGGCGCGGGTGACCGAGCCGCTGGCCCGCATGGGCGCCGACTTCCGGACGACCGGAGGGCGGCTTCCCCTGACCGTACTGGGCGGCGGCCTGTCGGCGATCCAGCACCGGCAGGCCACGGCCTCGGCCCAGGTGAAGTCGGCGGTGCTGCTGGCGGGCCTGAACGCGGCGGGCGAAACCGTGGTGGTCGAGCCCGAGCCGTCGCGCGACCACACCGAGCGGATGCTTCGCGCCTTCGGCGCCGAGGTGGCGGTGACGGAAGAGCCGGCGGGCCGCGTCGTGCGCCTGAAGGGCGGCCAGCGCCTGACCGGGGCGACGGTGCGCGTTCCCGGGGACCCCTCCTCGGCCGCCTTCCCGTTGGTCGCCGCGGCCCTGGCCGCGGGGTCCGAGGTCACGGTCGCCGGCGTCCTGCTCAACCCGCTGCGCGACGGCCTTTTCGAAACCCTGCGCGAGATGGGCGCGGCGCTCGCCGTGTCGAACGTGCGCGACGAAGGCGGCGAGCCGGTGGGTGACATCACGGTGTCCGCCTCGATGCTGAAGGGCGTCGAGGTTCCGGCCTCGCGGGCGGCGTCGATGATCGACGAGTATCCGATCCTGGCCGTGGCGGCGGCCTTCGCCGAAGGTCCCACGGTCATGCGCGGGATCGGCGAACTGCGCGTGAAGGAAAGCGACCGCATCGCCCTCATGGCGCGGGGGCTCGCTGCGTGCGGCGTGGAGGTGGAGGAGGAGACGGACGGCCTTGTCGTGCACGGCCTCGGCCGTCCGCCCCGCGGCGGCGCTGCGGTGTCGACCGCGGGCGATCACCGCATCGCCATGAGCTTTCTGGTCATGGGCCTAGCGGCCGAGCGCGCGGTGAGCGTTGACGAGCCGGGTATGATCGCCACCAGCTTCCCGGGGTTCCGGGAGCTCATGGCCGGCCTCGGCGCGGACGTCGGCTGAGCCGCCCAGGCGCTGCCGGCCCTGCCCCGTTGGACAACGGCCCGGGCCGTCGCTAGACCCTCGCGCCTGATCCGGGGAGGCGCCACATGAGCCTTGTCATCGCCGTCGACGGGCCGGCCGCGTCCGGCAAGGGTACGGTCGCGGGCTGGCTGGCGGCCCACTACGGCCTGCCCTACCTCGACACCGGCCTTCTCTACCGCGCCGTCGGGGTATCCCTCATGCGCGACGGCTTCGCCCTGGACGACGCGGAGGCGGCCGAGGCGGCGGCCAGGGTGCTGGCGCTGACCGCCCTCGACGATCCCGACCTGCGCGGCGGCCCGGCCGGCGAGGCCGCCAGCCGGGTGGCGGTTCATCCCGGGGTCCGCGCCGCCCTGCTGGAGCTGCAGCGCGCCTTCGCCCGCCGGCCCGGGGGCGCGGTGCTGGACGGCCGCGACATCGGCACGGTCATTGCGCCGGACGCGGACGTGAAGCTGTTCGTTACCGCCACGGCCGAGGTCCGGGCCGAGCGGCGATGGAAGCAGCTCAAGGGTTACGGCGAGGCGATCACCTACGAGGAGGTGCTGGCCGACATCCGCCGCCGCGACGCCCGCGACAGCAGCCGCGAGGCCGCCCCGCTCGGCCAGGCGCCGGGGGCGCACTTGCTGGACACCACCGATCTGAGTATAGAGGCCGCGACCGATGCGGCCCGCCGCATCGTCGAGGCGGCGCGCGCCGACAGGACCTGAACGGTCCGGGCAAATCCCATCGCGTCATTCCCTCGCGGCCGCGGGTGATGAGGACCCTCCAGGTCCCGTACGGACGACAACCCTCAAACCAGCGAACGCGCGGACTCCCGCCGGCGGCCTGCCGTCGTGGATCCGCCCAACCCTTACGGAACTACTGAATGACTGACGTCATGAACCCGAGCCGCGACGACTTCGCGTCCCTGCTCGATGAACAGATGGCCGGCCGCGACATGATGGAAGGCCAGGTGATCCACGGAAAGGTCGTGGGCATCGAGAAGGACTTCGTCATCGTCGACGTCGGTCTGAAGACCGAAGGCCGCATCCAGCTGAAGGAATTCGGCGCCGCCGAAGGCGAGACGCCGAAGGTCGGCGACAGCGTCGAGGTCTATCTGGAGCGCATCGAGAACGCGATGGGCGAAGCGGTCATCAGCCGCGACAAGGCCCGCCGCGAGGAAGCCTGGACCCGCCTGGAAGGCGTGTTCGCCGAAGGCCAGCCGGTCATGGGTTCGATCGTCGGCCGCGTGAAGGGCGGCTTCACCGTCGACCTCGGCGGCGCCTCGGCCTTCCTGCCCGGCTCGCAGGTCGACATCCGCCCGGTGCGCGACGTCGGTCCTCTGATGGGCAAGGAACAGCCCTTCGCCATCCTCAAGATGGACCGTCCGCGCGGCAACATCGTCGTCTCCCGCCGGGCCATCCTGGAAGAGGCCCGCGCCGAGCAGCGCACCGAGCTGGTGTCGCAGCTGGCCGAGGGCGAAGTGCGTGAAGGCGTGGTCAAGAACATCACCGACTACGGCGCCTTCGTGGACCTGGGCGGCATCGACGGCCTGTTGCACGTCACCGACATGAGCTGGAAGCGCGTCTCCCACCCGTCGCAGGTGCTGGCGGTCGGCGACACGGTCAAGGTGCAGATCGTCAAGATCAACCCGGACACCCAGCGCATCTCGCTCGGCATGAAGCAGCTGCAGGCCGACCCGTGGGATGGCGTCGACGCCAAGTACCCCGTGGGCGCCCGCTACACCGGCCGCATCACCAACATCACCGACTACGGCGCCTTCGTGGAGCTGGAGCCGGGCGTCGAGGGCCTGGTGCACGTCTCGGAAATGTCCTGGACGAAGAAGAACGCCCACCCCGGCAAGATCGTCTCCACCTCGCAGGAAGTGGACGTCATCGTGCTGGACGTGGACGCCTCCAAGCGCCGCATCTCGCTGGGCCTGAAGCAGGCCCAGGACAACCCGTGGGAAGCCTTCGTGGCCGCCCACCCGGTCGGCTCCGAGGTCGAGGGCGAGGTCAAGAACGCCACCGAGTTCGGCCTGTTCATCGGCCTGGACAACGACATCGACGGCATGGTGCACCTGTCGGACATCGACTGGAACGCCCCGGGCGAGGAGGCCATCCAGCGCTACAAGAAGGGCGACATGGTCAAGGCCCGCGTGCTGGACGTGGACGTCGAGAAGGAGCGCGTCTCCCTCGGCATCAAGCAGCTCGGCGGCGACCCGATGACCGGCGACAGCTTCCGCAAGGGCCAGACCGTCACCGTCACCGTCACCGAGATCACCTCGGGCGGCATCGAGGTGAAGTTCGGCGACGAAGCCACGCCGATGAGCGCCTTCATCCGCAAGTCGGACCTGTCGCGCGACCGCGCCGAGCAGCGTCCGGAACGCTTCGCCGTGGGTGACCGCGTCGACGCCCAGGTGACCAACGTCGACAAGGCCGCCCGCAAGGTGTCCGTGTCGATCAAGGCCCTGGAGATGGCCGACGAGAAGGAAGCCATCGAACAGTTCGGCAGCCAGGACTCGGGCGCTTCGCTCGGCGACATCCTGGGCGCCGCCCTGCGCGAGAAGGCCTCGAAGGACTAAGCGGTCCGCCGCCCGCGCGGCCGACTGTCGGGAGTACGGGAAGCCCCGTCCGGGAAACCGGGCGGGGCTTTTTGCGCGCCCGCCTTCCTGGTCTCGCAACGACCCGCCCTCGCAATCTCCGGCTCCAATCCCCAGTTCTGCCCCTTCGCCATTCCGCACTCGGAGCCCGCCCTTGACCGTCAAAGCCTTCGGCGCCCACGCCGCCGACAAGCCGCTCGAGCCCATGGAGATCTTCCGGCGCGAGCCGGGGCCGCGCGATGTCCAGATCGACATCGCCTGGTGTGGCGTCTGCCACTCGGACCTGCACACCGTGCGCTCCGAGTGGGGCGGAACGCTCTATCCCTGCGTGCCTGGCCACGAGATCGTCGGCCACGTGTCCGCCGTCGGCGGCGAGGTCAGCAAGTTCGCGATTGGCGACACCGTGGGCGTCGGATGCATGGTCGGCAGCTGCCGAAGCTGCCCGTCCTGCGGCGAAGGACTGGAGCAGTACTGCGAGACCGGACTGATCGGCACCTATAACGGCCCGACCCCGGACGCGCCCGGTCACACCCTCGGCGGATATTCCCAGCGCATCGTGGTCGACGAGGACTTCGTCCTGCGCATCCGCCATGCGGAGGACCAGCTGGCGGCCGTCGCGCCCCTGCTGTGCGCGGGCATCACCACCTGGTCGCCGCTGCGCCACTGGAAGGTGGGGCCGGGCCACAAGGTCGGCATCGTCGGCATCGGCGGACTCGGCCACATGGGGGTGAAGCTGGCCCACGCGCTCGGCGCCCATGTGGTCGCCTTCACCACCTCGGAGTCCAAGCGCCAGGACGCGCTCGACCTCGGCGCCGACGAGGTGGTCATCTCTCGAGACCCCGACCAGATGGCCGCCCACCGCGGCAGTTTCGACTTCATCCTCAATACGGTGGCCGCGAGCCACAACCTCGACGCCTTCACCACCCTGCTGAAGCGCGACGGGACCATGTGCCTGGTGGGCGTGCCGGAGCATCCGCACCCGTCGCCCAACATCGGCGCCCTGATCTTCCGCCGCCGCGCCATCGCCGGCTCGCTGATCGGCGGCATCGCCGAGACCCAGGAGATGCTCGACTTCTGCGCCGAGCGCGGCATTGTCGCCGACATCGAGATCATCCGCGCCAGCGAGATCGACGACGCCTACGAGCGCATGCAGCGCAGCGACGTGAAATACCGCTTCGTCATCGACACCGCGTCGATTTGCTGACCGGGCAAACTGCGCGAACGCTGGTCTTTTACGGTCAAGCTTGTAATCATGGCCCCGTCCGGCAACTGTCGGGCGGGGCTTTCCTTTTTCGGATAACCCCGTTCAGCGGCCTTGCTGGCGCTGAAGAATTCGCGCATTTTCGCGCGAGAGGTGTGGGGGGACCCCAATGATCAAGTCGGAGCTCATCGCCCGGTTGGCCGCCGAGAACCCCCACCTGACGCACCGCGACGTCGAGCGGGTGGTCCATGTCATCCTCGACGGAATGGTGGGTTCGCTCGCCGACGGCGGCCGGGTGGAGCTGCGCGGCTTCGGGGCCTTCTCGGTGCGTTCGCGCCCGGCGCGGGCCGGCCGTAATCCCCGCACCGGCGAGCCGGTGGCGGTGCCGGCCAAGCACGTGCCGTTCTTCAAGAGCGGCAAGGAGCTGCGCGAACGCCTGAACGTCTCCGGAGACGCGTGATGGCCAAGGGCTTCCTCGGCGAGTTTCGCGAGTTCGCCATTCGCGGCAACGTGGTCGACCTCGCCGTTGGCGTCATCATCGGAGCCTCCTTCGGCAAGATCGTCAGCGCGCTGGTCGACAATGTGCTGATGCCGCCGCTCGGCCTGCTCATCGGCCGCGTCGACTTCAGCGAAATGAAGTGGGTGTTGCAGGCGGACGATCCCGCGACGCCTGAGGCGGACGCCGTCGCGATCGAGTACGGCCTGCTGATCAACACCATCGTCCAGTTCGCCCTCGTCGCCTTCGCGGTCTTCCTGCTGGTCAAGCTGATCAACCGTCTGCGGGCCCAGGAGGCCGAGAAGCCGGCCGAACCGGCCGCGCCGACCCCGACCGAGGCCCTGCTGACCGAAATCCGCGACGAACTCCGCAGGGGCCGCGGCGGCGGCTGATGTCCGGCGGGGGCAGGGTCGACGGCTTCTTTCCCCTCAACGACCTCGAGGGCCTGCTGGTGCGGGCCGCATCCGACCCCGGCCGGCGCGCCGCCTTCGGCCGCGCCGTGCTGGACAGCCAGCTCTATGCAGTGACGCCGCAGGACACGGCCCCGCCCGGCGAACGGATCTCGGCCGGTGAGGCGGTGCAGCTGGTCATGGCCCCCCTTCCCGGCGGCGAAGCGGCCACCGTGGCCTTCACGGCGCCCGAGCGGATCGCACAGATCCACGGCGGCGGCACGCCATACCTGGGGCTGCGCGGCCGCGATCTTATCGCCCTGGTCGCCGAACAGCCGCTGTGGCTGAACCCCGGGCTCGAGTTCGGCGTCGTCTGGAGGCCCGAGGACCTTGCCGCCCTGCTGGGCCGGCCGATGGAGCGGACGGTCGAGCGCGACACCCGCGTCATGCTGGGCAGCCCGGCGGAGCACCCTCATGACCTGGTCGACCGCCTCGGCCGCGCTTTCAGTCCCGAGCCGGGGATCGAGGCGGCGTGGCTGGCGCTCGCCCAGTGGCCCGGCTCCGGTGAATGGGCCTGGTACCTCGATGTGCGCACCGGCCTGCCGCGCGAGCGGGTTCGCGACCTTCTCGCCCGGGCGATGGACGGCGCCGACGGTCGCGGCCTCGTGCTCGACATGGCCGTCAACCCGCCGGGAGGGCCCGAGGGAACGGGCATCCCCATCGTGAAGCGAGGCTGAGTCGACATTGCCAATCCTCAAGCTGACGGGTCCGGCCGAGGCGCCGAAATCCGCCCACACGCCCCGGGGGCCGCGTCCCGTCCGACGACGCCTTTGCGGCGAGAAGCCGAACGCCTAGATCCGGATCAGCCCGCGCTGGCGCTGGGCCGCGGTCAGCAGACGGCCGGCGCCGTGCTTCACCCGACCGCGCAGGGCGGGGCTCGCCATAACGGCCACCGCCGCCACGCCGAGCAGCGCGGCGAGGCCGAAGGTGGCCGGCCGGTTACGCACGGCCGCCACCGAAGCCAGACTCCCCCGAATTGCGCCCTTGCGCGCCAGATAGCCGGCGTCGCTTGCCCGTTCGCGCATGCGGGACATCTTCTCGCGAGCGAGCTCGCCGCCCCGCCTGACGCGGTCCCGCAGGCCGGAACGCTCTGGCAGGCGGATATCGGAAGTCAGGCTCATGATGAATCCTCTCGTTTGTGGATCGGATAAACGCGTCCCCCGGCCAACCGGTTCTCTTCCCTCGCCTTTTTCGGCCTCAACACAGGTTAGGGCGGACCCCGGCGGCGCCGATTAGTTTGGTTGACTGTCAGGAATCCGACGGTGGCGGCCGGTGGCGTCTGCTAAGACTCTCCTGGGGGGCGAGCCGGCGCGACGCGCGGACCGCCTGAATGAGTTGGGGTGGTGCGTGCCGAAAAAGGCGTTGAATGTCGGCTCCTCGCCATGGCCGGGGACCTGAAGGCGTGGATCGCAACATGGTGCTTCGGGCGGTCGAGCCGCCCATGCGTGCGAAGTTCGAAGCGCGCTTCGAGCGCGTGCCCCTGGGCAAGGGGCAGGTGCTGCATGAGGCCGGGGACACCGTCGAATGGGTGTGGTTTCCGGACAGCGGCCTGATCGGCCTGGCGACGGAGACCAGCGCGGGCGAGAGCGTGCAATGCGCGGCGGTCGGCTATGACGGGGCGGTCGGGGTGTTCGAGGCCTGCGGCAGCCGCCGTGTCTTCCACCGCGCCGTGGTCCAGCTTCCGGGCCACGCCTGGAGACTGCGCGCCGCCTCCTATCGGGAGCTGTTCGACCAGTCGGAAGCCCTTCGTACGGCCGTCCACCAGCTGGTCGAGGCGCTGCTTACCGAGGCGCGCCAGTACGTCGCCTGCAACGCCCTGCATCCGCTGCAGAGCCGGCTGGCGCGCCTGGTGGCCGATATCGAGGAGAAGGCCCGCTGTGGCGACGTCCTGCCCCTGACCCAGGACGCCCTGGCCCAGATGCTGGGGGTGCAGCGGACCTCGGTGGCGCTCGCGGTGGCGTCGCTGCAGAAGGCCGGGGTGGTGCGACAGGGCCGCGGCGCCCTGGAGATCGCCGACCGCGCGGGACTGGAACGCGAGGCCTGCGCCTGCCGGGACACGGTGCGGTTCGCCCGGGGCGAAATCTACGCCTCCTTCGGCTCGTCGTGTGAGGCATGAGCGATCCGCGCTCGGCGCCTTCGCGCACCAGCTATCTGAAGCAGGCCGAGCAGGCCGAGGCCTTGGCCCGCCGCGCCTCCAGCGAACAGGAGCGCGCTTCCTTCGAAGACATCGCGCGGCTGTGGCGCCAGCTGGCCGAGCGGACCGGCCAGATGGCGCAGGATTCGTCGGGCGACCAGGACGATCAGGACGCCTGACGCCGCCGCTCGGCCGCCGCCGCCCGCCATCCTGCCACATCGCGGCCCAGCCGGATCCACAGCAGCACGAACCCGGTGATCACGATCGCCAGGGTGAGCACGACCGCGACGATGATCGGCGGATGGTTGAAGTCCGTCCCGTTCTCCAGATCCATGATGTGGAGACGCCAGAAGAAGTCGTAGAAGCGCCAGACCTGCGAACGCCGCGTCACCACCTCCCCGGTCTCCGGCGACACATAGAAGGTGGTCCCCTCCGCATCGTCGAAGTCAACGCGCCACAGGGGCCCTGTCCGGCCCGTTTCCTGCGGCGCGGTCGCCAGCAATTCGGCGAAGACCGTCTTGCCGTCGCCCTTGTAGGCCCTCTGCGCCAGGTCGCGGACGGCCTGTTCGGTCATCGGACCGAAGGGCGCGCCGTCGATGGCCGACACGGTCACCGCTTCCCCGCCGGCCGGCTTCAGCACCCAAGCCGGCCCGCGGGGCGTAGATTTCAGCTGGGCCTCGGCGGGCGCGATCCCCGCCCGGGCGGCGGCCTGGTCGAGGGGCAGGACCTCCGACAGGCGCAGGGGCGCGGGCCTGACTTCGGCGACATGGTGCTCGCTGCGCACCCGTTCGATCGGAATGGCGGTCATCACCAGACCGCCGGCGACCCAGAACAGCACCTGGATTCCCACGATCAGGGCGATCCATTTGTGCAGCTGGGTGGATAGACGCAGAACCTTCATGCCGCCCCCCGAAGCGCCGCCGCAGCATCACGGCGCCCGAGGCCCCGGTCAACGCGCCGGGCGAGGGTCAATGCTTCGAGAAAAATGGCGCACCCGACACGATTCGAACGTGTGACCTTTGCCTTCGGAGGGCAACGCTCTATCCAGCTGAGCTACGGGTGCTTTGGCCACCAGGGGCTGGGCTTTCTATCGGAAAGGCCGGGGGGGCTCAATCCGCATTCGCCGGGAATGGCCGCCTGTTCGCCTCACGCCGTTATCTGGTATCCCTTCGGCCTGTACGGAGGAGGGCGGCATGAGCGCAGGCGTCAACAACCCGAAACGCAGCGTCCTGATCTCCGTCGCGGCGACCGTGGCGGGCGCCCTGGCCCTGGCCTGGGGCGTCTGGACCATGAATTCCATCCAGGGTGAGACGCCGTTCACCGCCGTCGCCGTGTCCGCGGGCGGGCTTGCGGTGCTGTTCGGTTTCCTGATGACGCTGAACTTCCTGTGGGCGATGCGCGTCTTCGCCCGCCTGCGCCGGGGCGAGGGGGTGCTGGCCCGCTGGACCGTGTCGGCCGAGACGCTTGAGGCGTTCCGCGAGGACGAGGCGCGGCGCGTCGCCACGGACGGGGCCAACGACTGGCGCATCCCGCGGGTGGCGCCGCCGGAGGGGGTCGAGGTCATCTTTGCGGAGGACGGCGTGCTGGTCGGCGACAGCTACTTCGGACTGGCCAGTTCCGGCATCGCCCACGTGCGCGGGATGGACACGCTTGCGGACAGCCCTCTGGCGCTTCGCTTCCACACGGTGATGTCCACCGTGCGCCGGACCTCCTCGGGCCACACGTTCGAGGACAACTTCGGCTCCCTGCGCATCCCGGTCGCCCCCGGCTCAAACGACGAGCTGCGGCGCGTGGTCGAGCACTACAGGGACGTGCTGTCGGGCGTGAAGCTGGTGAAGCCGGAGTTCTGGAAGGGGCGCATCCGCTTCGGCCTGTGGGGCGCGGGGGTCTCGGCCCTGGCGGCGGCCGCGGGCTTCGGCATGAACGCGCTCGGGATCGAGGCGGGGGTGGTGCCGCTGGTGCTGGCCGTCTGCGGCGTCATCTTCGCCATCGGCGGCCTCGTCCTGGCCTACATCGCGTGGAACTTCGCGGCCCGCCAGCGGCGCGGCTGGTAGCTCAGGCGGCTTCGCTGGCCCGGGCCAGGGCGCAGTCCGCCGGTCGGGCCGCCCGGCCCCCCGCCCCCCCCCCGGGGGCGGGGGGGG
>JAEZEZ010000039.1 GCA_023432855.1 Pseudomonadota bacterium
GGCGCTGACAGCGGGAAGGGTTGTCGTCGGCCTCGGCGGTGGGCGGAGTGAAGCGCAGGGCGGCATTGGGCACGCGCAGGGCGTTGGCCTTGCGCTCGAGGATGATGTCGGCGTTGGCCGTCATGCCGGGCAGCAGCTTCTCGCCCGGGTTATCGGCCTCGGCCACGACCGTATAGGCGACCACGTTGGACTCGGTGGTCGGCAGTTTGCGCACCTCGGTGACCACCCCCGTGAAGGTGTCGTTCGGGAAGCTGTCGACGGTGAAGCGCACCGGCTGGCCCTCGCGCACCGAGCCGATGTCGGCCTCGTCCACCCTGATCAGCGCCTGCACCCGGCCGAGGTCCTGGGCCAGGGTGAACAGGACGGCCACGTTCAGGCCCGAGGCGACCGTCTGGCCGGGCTCGATCTGGCGGTCGATGACGATGCCGTCGATGGGGGCGGTGATGGTGGTGCGGCCGAGGTTGGCGCGATTGGATCGCAGGGTGGCCTGCTGCTGCTGGACCTGGGCCTGGGCGGTGCGGATCTGGGCCTGGGCGGAGGTCACGGCGGCGCGGGCGGTGGACAGCTGGGCCTGGGCCGCATCGAGCGCGGCCTGGGCGACGATGCCCTTGTCGAAGAGGAACTTCTGCCGGTTGTACTCGGCCTGGGCCAGCTCGACCTGGGCCTGGGCCTGGCGCAGCGAGGCCTGCTGGGAAGCGACGCCGGCGGCGGCGGCGGCCACCGAGGCCTGGGCCTGCTCGACCTGGGAGCGCTGGGTCTGCGGGTCGAGAACGGCCAGCACCTGGCCGCGCCTGACCCGGTCGTTGAAGTCGGCGTAGACCTCGGTCACCTGGCCGGAAATCTGCGAGCCGACCTGGACGGTGACCAGGGCCTCGAGGGCCCCGGACGCGGAGACCGAGCGCACGATCTCGCCGCGCGAAACCGCTTCGGTGCGATAGGCGTCGTCGCCGCCGCCGCCCCTCAGCAGGAAGAAGGCGACGATGGCCGCGGCGAGCACGGCAAGCCCGGTCACCGCCATCAGCGCACGGCGGGACGGGCGGCGGCGCAGGGTCGTGGAACTGGTGGTCGTCGTCGTGGTCATGGCCCGTCGCGTGCGTGAAGAGACTTGGAGCCGTTACACGCGCCCGGTCGGGCAGTCCGTCGGCGCCGTCACACACGCAACGCGGGAGGAGGGGAGAGGGCTCCCTAGCCGCGACGCCCCATGAGCCGGTCGATGGCCGCTTCCAGCTCGGGGTCGCGGCCGGCGCACAGGTCGTTGCGCGACTGGGGGACGACCACGTGGGGCGGGACGGGCTTGTCGCCGTAGTTGCCGCCGTCCGGCGCCCAGATGCCGTGCACGGGCAGGACCAGGGTCCACCCGTCGCCGATCTCGATCCGCTCCGAGCTGAGCAGGGCGCCGGCGGTCTTGCGGCCCATGAGGGTGGCCTCGGTCTTCAGCCGCATGTGCCAGGCGAAGCCCTCGCCGGCGCTGCCGGTGTCCTCGCCGATGAGCACGATGACCGGCTTGCGGTAGCGCCGGTCGCCCACGTCCTCGGTCCACAGCGCCACGCCGCCGCCGCCGGCCTGCACCGCCTCGAACACCTGGGCGTCGGTGTAGATGCGGTCGGCGCGCGGGGCGGCCAGCACGTCCTGGGCGGTGACCGGCCGGCCGAGACGGTCCAGCCACTCGCGCGTCAGCAGCACGATCGAAGGCACGGCGCCGTCGGTGAAGTAGCTGGCCAGCCGCAGCGCCGAGGCGTTGCCGCCGGAGTTCTGGCGGATGTCGATGATCAGGGCGTCGGTGTCGGCGAGGTCGGCCATGGCTTTGTCGGCGAGCTCGGCGTCGCCATCGTCGAACCGGTCGGCGCGCAGGTAGCCGATGCGTTTGTCGGGCGCGGTGGTGATGGCGTACCAGCGGAAGGACGGGCGCTGGGGCGGCCAGAACATCGACTCGCGGCGCACCGCCACGACGCGTTCCTGGCCCGTGCAGGTGCGCACGCGCGGCGAGGCGGTCGAGCCCACGGCCCCCTGCAGCTGGTCGATGGGGGTCAGCAGCACCTGGCCCGGGCGCAGGCCCTGGCGGCGGGCGTCGGAGAGCGGATCGACGTGGGTGATCACCAGCTCCTCGCCGATCTGGCGGAATTGGGCGCCGATGCCGACGGTGCGGGCCGGCGAGTCGGCGGGCATGCGGATGTCGAGGTGAGAGCTGCGCACCTTGGCCAGCATGGCCTTGGCGAGGCGGTGGAAGTCCTCGTCGGAGCGGACGCCGCGCAGCTGCGGCCGGTGCTCGGCGACGATCGCGTTCCAGTCCGCGCCGTGGAAATAGGGGTCGTAGAAGTGCTTGCCGACCGTCTCGACGAGCTCGTCGAACAGCTGCACGTACTCGTGATGCGACTTGATGGGCGAGCCGCGGTCGCGCGGCTTCAGGTCCTGGGCCTGGGCCGGCAGGGTGATGGCGAGCGCGAGCAGGGCGCCGGTCAGTACACGTTTCACTCGGGAATCCTGTCGGTTGTCCGGGCGTTGCGGGCGGCAACATCCACCGGTTGCGCTTCGGGATCAACGCCGTCGCCGCCACGGGCCCGCGACGGCGTAAAAGATTGACGAACGCCCCCTGGCGGCGTAGATACGCGCCGCTTTCGAGGCCGGAGCAGCTTACCGCTCCACCGCTTCGCGACAAAGGAATCACTGGGCTGTGCCCGCCGGAGCGCCCGAAGCGCGCGTTCCGGCACGTTTCGTTGTTCGCGGGACAGCTTCGACGAACCCACCCGGGCGGCCTCAGCCGGCCGTTCAGAAGAAGGACCTGGGACGCACCGGCCGAAAGGCACACGTCCCGACGAAAAGAGAACCGAATGCCCACGATCAACCAGCTGATCCGCAAGCCGCGCACGCCCAAGCCGAGCCGCAACAAGGTGCCCGCCCTGAAGGGCAGCCCCCAGCGCCGCGGCGTCTGCACCCGCGTCTACACGACGACCCCGAAGAAGCCGAACTCGGCTCTGCGTAAGGTCGCCAAGGTGCGCCTGACCTCGGGCATCGAGGCGGTGTGCTACATCCCCGGCGAAGGCCACAACCTGCAGGAACACTCGGTGGTCCTGATCCGCGGCGGCCGCGTGAAGGACCTTCCCGGCGTCCGCTACCACATCCTGCGCGGCGTGCTCGACACGCAAGGCGTGAAAGACCGCAAGCAGCGCCGTTCGCACTACGGCGCCAAGCGCCCGAAGTAAGGAAGAGCCGATATGTCCCGTCGCCGTCGCGCCGAGAAACGTGAAGTCCTGCCGGATCCCAAGTTCGGCGACCTCGTCGTCACCAAGTTCATGAACTACGTGATGTACGAAGGTAAGAAAGCCGTCGCCGAGAACATCGTCTACGGCGCCTTCGACATCCTGGCCGAGAAGCGCCGGGACCAGGAAGCGCTGGCCACGTTCCACTCCGCGCTCGACAACGTCGCCCCCGCCATCGAGGTGCGCTCCCGCCGGGTCGGCGGCGCCACCTACCAGGTGCCGGTGGAGGTCCGTCCGGACCGCCGCCGCGCCCTGGCCATCCGCTGGCTGGTCAACGCCGCGCGCAACCGCGGCGAGAACACCATGACCGAAAAGCTGGCCGGCGAACTGCTCGACGCCTCCAACAACCGCGGCACCGCGGTGAAGAAACGCGAAGACACCCACAAGATGGCCGAGGCCAACCGGGCGTTCTCGCACTACCGCTGGTAAGCGGCCAAGACGTTCCCGTGCTTGCGGCGCGGGCGGCTCAATCCGGATCCGCCCGCGTCGTCCCACATCCTCCCAAGGGCCCTCCGGGCCACCGAGTCAGAAATGCCCCGCACGCACAAAATCGAGGACTACCGCAACTTCGGCATCATGGCGCACATCGACGCCGGCAAGACGACGACGACGGAGCGGATCCTCTTCTACACCGGCCGTAACCACAAGATGGGCGAGACCCACGACGGTTCGGCGACTATGGACTGGATGGCCCAGGAGCAGGAACGCGGCATCACCATCACTTCGGCCGCGACGACCGCTGTCTGGAATGGCAAGCGCCTGAACATCATCGACACGCCCGGCCACGTCGACTTCACCATCGAAGTCGAACGGTCGTTGCGCGTGCTCGATGGCGCCGTCACTGTGCTCGACGGCAACCAGGGTGTCGAGCCGCAGACCGAGACCGTCTGGCGCCAGGCCGACAAGTACAACGTTCCGCGCATCGTGTTCGTCAACAAGATGGACAAGATCGGCGCCGACTTCGACAAGTGCGTCGAATCAATCCGCGACCGTCTGGGCGTGAAAGCCGTGCCGATCCAGCTGCCGATCGGTTCGGAATCGTCGCTGAAGGGCATTGTGGACCTGGTCCGCATGAAGGCGGTGGTCTGGGATACCGACGCCGTCGGCGCCGCGTATCACGACGAAGAGATCCCGGCAGACATGGTCGACGCGGCCACCGCCGCGCGCCACTACCTGGTGGAGAACGCCGTCGAGCTCGACGACGAAGCGATGGAAGCCTACCTCGAAGGCAACGAGCCGTCGGAAGACGTGTTGAAGCGCTGTCTCCGCAAGGCGGTGCTGACCGGCGCCTTCTATCCGATCCTGGGCGGTTCGGCCTTCAAGAACAAGGGCGTGCAGCCCCTGCTCGACGCCGTCGTCGACTACCTGCCCTCGCCGGTGGACATCCCGCCGACGCCGGGCATCGACTTCAAGACGGAAGAGCCGGTTGTCCGCAAGGCCTCGGACGAGGAGCCCCTGTCGGTGCTCGCGTTCAAGATCATGGACGACCCCTTCGTCGGCTCGCTGACCTTCTGCCGCATCTACTCGGGCAAGCTCGAGACCGGCATGAGCCTGCTGAACTCCTCGCGCGACAAGCGTGAGCGGGTCGGCCGCATGCTGCTGATGCACGCCAACGACCGCGAAGACATCAAGGAAGCCTACGCCGGCGACATCGTCGCCCTGGCCGGGCTGAAGGACACCCGCACCGGCGACACCCTGTGCGACCCGCTGAAGTCGCCGGTGATCCTGGAGCGCATGGAGTTCCCCGATCCCGTCATCGAGATCGCCATCGAGCCGAAGTCGAAGGCCGACCAGGAGAAGCTGGGCGTCGCCCTGGCCAAGCTGGCCTCGGAGGACCCCTCGTTCACGGTGTCGACCGACCACGAGTCCGGCCAGACCATCCTCAAGGGGATGGGCGAGCTGCACCTGGACATCAAGGTCGACATCCTGAAGCGCACCTACAAGGTCGACGCCAACATCGGCGCGCCGCAGGTGGCCTACCGCGAGAGCCTCGGGAAGAAGGTCGAGATCGACTACACCCACAAGAAGCAGACCGGCGGCACCGGTCAGTTCGCGCGGGTCAAGATCGTGTTCGAGCCGGGCGAGCCGGGTTCGGGCTTCCAGTTCGAGTCGACCATCGTCGGCGGCGCGGTGCCGAAGGAATACATCCCCGGCGTCGTGAAGGGCCTCGAGTCCGCCAAGGAAAACGGCCTGCTGGCCGGCTTCCCGGTGATCGACGTGAAGGCCACGCTGATCGACGGCGCCTTCCACGACGTCGACTCCTCGGTGCTGGCCTTCGAAATCGCCGCCCGTGCGGCCTTCCGCGAACTCCGCGAGAAGGGCGCGCCGAAGCTGCTCGAGCCGGTGATGAAGGTCGAGGTCGTGACGCCGGAGGACTACGTCGGTCCGGTCATCGGCGACCTGAACAGCCGCCGCGGCCAGGTGCAGGGGCAGGAGATGCGGGGCAACGCCACCGTCATCAACGCCCTGGTGCCGCTGGCCAACATGTTCGGCTACGTGAACAACCTGCGCGGCATGTCGCAAGGCCGCGCCCAGTTCACCATGCAGTACGACCACTACGAGCCCGTGCCGCAGCATGTGGCCGACGAAGTGATCAAGAAGTTCGCCTAAACCCCAGAAACCCCAAATTAAAACGGCCCCTTCTGGGGCTCGGAGCTAGAGAAGAATGGCCAAGGAAAAGTTTGAACGCACGAAGCCGCACTGCAACATCGGCACGATCGGGCACGTCGACCACGGCAAGACGACGCTGACGGCGGCGATCACGATGACGCTGGCGAAGTCCGGCGGCGCGA
>JAEZEZ010000130.1 GCA_023432855.1 Pseudomonadota bacterium
TCGCGCAGGGGCGTGCCCAGTGCGGCGCTGGCGTGGGTGCCGCTGGCCTCGGCGAAGGCCGGGTTCACGAACACCAGGCGGCTACGCGCAGGCGAGCCGGTACGCTCGATGATGGCCACGCCGTGGCGCATGCGCGCCAAGGTGGCCTCCAGCAGGACCAGGTCCTGGCGGTCGCGCTTGCGCTCCATCAGCTCGATCAGCACGCGCAGGCTGCGCGCCGAATCCAGGTGCATGGCCGACCAGTAGCGCGCGCGCCCGCGCACCGTGTCCTGCCACAGCTCGAAGCTCTTGCGCGGCGACAGCCGGCCCGGCAGCTGCTCCAGCTTGGACAGCTGCGGGTTGCCTGCCCAGTTGACCGTGCGCACCTGCTCGCGGCGGGTCCACAGCAGCGCGCTGCGCGCCTTGGGCTGCAGCGGCACATAGATCAGGCCGGCGGCCTCGGGCGCCAGGTCGGCCAGTTCCGGGAACATCGCGCCGATCTCGGACACATACAGCAGCCCGGCGTGGTCGGTCTCGCGGCGCACGGCCACGCTCTGCTCCAGGGCCTCGCGGATGCGGCGCAGACCGGCTTCGCTCGGCAGGCGGCCGATGCGGTTGACCTCATCGCCATGGAACACCGCCACGCCGTCGGCATCGACCACGTCCAGCAGGTCGCCGGCCATGTCGGTCAACAGGTCCGGGGTGAAGCCCTCGGACTCGGAGAACGCGGTGATCAGCTTCTCGCGCACGGTCAGCAGCGACAGCTCGGCGTCGCTGCGGGCGATCGCCTCCAGGCTGCCGACGCGCGCGGCCAGAGCCTGGCTGACCGCCTCGCAGGCCTCGCGGATGGTGTGGTCGAGGAAGCGCGGCTGGTAGTGGTGGCAGGACACCAGGCCCCACAGCCGGTCGTTGACCACCAGCGAGGTCACCAGGGTGGCGGCCACGCCCATGTTGCCCAGGTATTCGCAGTGCACCGGCGAGACGCTGCGCAGGGTGGCATCACTGAGGTCCAGCGGCTGGCCGTCGCGCGGGTCCAGGGTCGGCTCCACCGGCACCGGCACGTAGCCGACGTCCACGATCTGGCGGATACGGGTGCGCAGGTACAGCGCGCGCGCCTGTGCCGGGATGTCGGTGGCCGGATAGTGCAGGCCCAGGTAGCTCTCCAGCCCGGGACGCCGCACCTCGGCGATCACGTCGCCATGCCAGTCCTCGTCGAAGCGGTAGACCATGACCCGGTCGTAGCCGGACAGGGCGCGGATCTCACCGGCGGCATGGCGCGCGGCCTCGGCGATGCCCGGGGCGCGGTCGATCTCGCGCTGCGCACGCAGGGCATCGCCCAGCACCAGCGAATGCGCGCCCTGGGCCGGCTCCAGCTCCAGCAGCCAGCGCTCCGGATACAGGTGCCAGCTGGCCTTCCAGTCCGGCTGGCCGGTGTGTACCACGGTGCATCGCGCCGGCGCCAGGTGCACCGGTGCCTCGACCGGGCCCAGCGCGGCCAGCTGGGCTGGATCGGCCTGCAGCAGCGTGTCCCAGGCCTGGCCCTGGACCGCGCCGTTGCCACCGAGCAGCGCACCGGCGGCGTTGGCGCTGGCCTGCAGCACCAGGCCGGTGGCCGGGTCGATCACCAGCAGGATCCCGTGCGGCTGGATCGAGCCGGGGATATGGATCGGCTCGCGGGCGCAGGTATCGAGGTCCGGCAGTTCCGGCGTGGGTGCAGCACTCATGCAGTAGGTGTTCCTGCGCCGCAGCCTGCGGCGATCGGTGGGGCGAGCTGCCCGTGGAAATGGTTGAACATCGCCTGCGCGCCGGCGGCAGCGCGGCGGCGCGCCCCTTCGTCGGGCAGGGCCTGCTCGAGCGCGTCGCGGAAGGCCTGCCAGCCCGGGCCCGCGGGTGCGTCGGCGAAATGGCGGATGCGTGCGGCCTGGGCGGGAAGGTGCGTGCGCAGGTGGCGCGCGATCAGGCGCCCGCCCAATGCCGAGCCCTCGACCACGTAGAGCATCCCCCAGGCCTCGGCGTCGCTGTCCGCACGCGGCCCGGCCAGCGGCGCAGCCGGCGCCTCGCCGAGGGCCTGCAGGTCGGCAGCCAGCACCGGGGCGCGCGGATGGTAGGACCAGTCCAGGGCTTGCAGTCGGGCGGCATTTGCCTGCTCCCAGCCGGCATGGATGCGCAGCATGCGCCGCAGCACCTCCGCGCAGGTCCGGGCATCGACGCGCGGTGACATCAGTGCCGCCATCAGCGGCGTGGACTCCACCTGCGCGTGCAGTTCGGCGGTGGCCGCCTGCAGGGTGCGCCACGCCGCCTGCCCGCGCCCGGGCGGGTCTGCCCGTGGGTGATCACTGGCGGTAAGGGCGGTTCCATCCATCGGTGCGCAGCCTAGCAAATGCACCGGAGCCCGACCGCGACGGTTTCACCCCACTGAACGGGCCCCGGCGCGAAGCCGGGCGATTCACCTCGCGCTGAGGCTGGGCGCGGCAGGGTGCGTGCAACCCCACAGCAGGAGCCTGCCATGAAGCGTACTTCCAGCCTTGTCCTCCCCGGCCTGCTTGCGTTGGCCTTCGCCCTGCCGGCCGCTGCCGCCGAGCCGGCCAAGCCCGGCAACGTGCCGGCCGCGGGCCAGCAGAAGGCCGCCGACACCGCGCTGACCGCCGTGCAGGTGCGCCAGCTGCTCACCGAGGCCGGCTACACCAAGATCGACGACCCCGAGTTCGAGGACGGCATGTGGGAGACCGATGCCACCAGCGCCAACGGCAAGCGCGTGGACGTGCGCGTCGATGCGGACGGGCGTGTGTTCGCCGAGGACATGGTTTCCAGGCTCAGCGCCGAGGACGTCAAGGCGCGCCTGACTGCCGCCGGCTATTCCAAGATCCATGACGTGAAGTACGACGACGGGATCTGGGAGGCCGAGGGCGAGCGCGCCGATGGCCAGAAGGTGGAGTTCCGCGTGGACCCGCAGGACGGTCGCATCATCAGCGTGCAGAACGACTGAACCCGGCGGCGCGGCCACCGCGCGGTGGCTGCGCCCTCCTATCCGGCCGGCGCGGGCCTGGCCACGCGCCAGCCGACCACGAAGGCCGCGCCCAGCAGCAGCGCGGCGAGGAACCAAGGCGCACCCGGCAGCTCCAGCGGCGCGCTTTCGCTGATGAACAGCGCGAAGGTGTTGGCGAACAGCAGCGGCCCGATGATGCCGGCCAGGCTGACCAGGCTCATCAGCGCACCCTGCACCCTGCCCTGCACCTCGCTGCCCACCTCGCGCGTGATCAGTGCCTGCGTGGCCGGCGAGGCCAGGGCCCACAGCGCGCTGACCGGCAAACCGGCAAGCAGCAGCCACGGCGTGCCGGCAATGCCGTAGATGCCGAAGCCCACCACCCCGCACCCCAGGCCGAGCAGCAGCGTGCGGCGCTCGCCCAGCGTGCGCACCACCCAGCCGACCAGGCCGGCGTTGACGATGATGCTCATCACCCCGACCGCGGCCAGCACCCAGCCCACCTCGGTCGGGCCCCAGCCGAAGCGGTAGTCGGCGAACAGCACGAACACGCTCGGGTAGACGTAATGCGCCAGGTTGGCCAGCAGCACCACCGCGGCCAGGCCCAGCACCTGCGGATAGCGGCGCAGCAGCCGTAGCGCACCTAGCGGATTGGCATGGGCCAGCTCGAAGCGCGCGGTGCGGCGCTCCGGCGGCAGCGATTCCGGCAGCACGAACAGGCCATAGAGGAAGTTGAGCAGGGCCAGGCCGGCGGCAAACCAGAACGGCAGGCGCAGGTCGATCCCGCCCAGCCAGCCGCCCAGCATCGGCCCGGCCACGAAGCCCAGGCCGAAGGCCGCGCCGATCATGCCGTAGCTCTTCGCGCGCCGATCCGGTGGGGTGACGTCGGCGATATACGCGTTGGCCGTGGTGAAGCTGGCCGAGGCCACGCCGGAGATGATCCGCGCCAGCAGCAGCATCGGCAGCGAGCCGGCCAGCGCCATCACCACGAAGTCCAGGCCCAGCCCGAGGCAGGACACCAGGATCACCGGTCGGCGTCCGAAGCGGTCCGACAGCGCGCCCTGTACCGGCGTGGACAGGAACTGCACCGCGGCGAAGGTCATGCCGAACACGCCCACCCAGCGCGCGGCACTGGCCAGGTCACCGCCGGTGAACTGCTCCACCAGGTGCGGCAGCACCGGGATGATCACGCCAAAGGACAGCACGTCGATCAGCACGGTGATGAAGATGAAGACCAGCGCGGCCTTGCGCCGTCCGGACGCGGGTTCGTCCACGGGCTGATTCCCGGAGGGAGGGTGCGGCATTATCCGCCCGCGGCGGCCGGCACGGTGGTGGCACGCTGCAGTGCCTGCAGGATGCGCTGGCCGGCGCGGCCGTCGGCCGGGCTGATGCCGAGCCGCTGCTGCTCGTCGCGGATGGCGCGGCGGGTATTGGTGCCGATCATGCCGTCCACCTCGCCGATGTCGTGGCCGCGCGCCAGCAGCAGGGTTTGCAGTTCGCGCCGCTGCGCCCGCGACAGCCCGGGGTCATCGGTCGGCCAGGGCGTGGCCAGGCCGGTGCCGCCGCGCAGGCGGTCGGCGAGGGTGGCGATCGCCAGCGCATAGCTCTCGGCCGCGTTGTAGGAATAGATCGCGTCGTAGTTGCGGAACACCAGGAAGGCCGGGCCGGATTTTCCGGCCGGCAGCAGGATCGCGCTGCGCGCCGCCGAGGGCGTGATCGCGCTGCCGTCGCTGCGGGTCACGCCGCGGGCCACCCAGTCCGACAGCGGGCGACGGCTGGTACGCCCGGCCAGCGCGGCGTCGAAACCGGCCGGAAGGCGCACCTCGTAGCCCCAGGGCTGCCCGGTCTGCCAGCCGCTGCGCTTGAGGTAGTTGGCGGTGGAAGCCAGCGCGTCGGGGATACTGCCGACCAGGTCGCGGCGGCCGTCGCCATCGCCATCCACCGCGATGCGCGCATAGGTGCTGGGCATGAACTGGGTGTGGCCGAAGGCGCCGGCCCACGAGCCGGTGATGCCGGGATCACGGAGGTCGCCGTCCTGCAGCAGCTTCAGCAGGGCCAGCAGCTCGCCGCGGAAGAAGTCCTGGCGCCGGCCCATGCAGGCCAGCACCGACAGCGACTGCAGCAGCGGGCGCTTGCCATGCACGCGACCGTAGTCGCTTTCCACGCCCCACACCGCCACCACGGTCTCGGGGTCCACCCCGTATTGCGCGGCGACCTGCTGCAACAGCTCGCGGTGGGTGTCGAGCATGGCCAGGCCATCGGCCACGCGCTCCTCGTCCACCAGCCCGGCCAGGTAATCCCAGATCGGCGTGGTGAATTCCGGCTGCGCGTCGAGCAGGGCGAGCACGCCCAGGTCAGGCGTGATGCCGGCCATGTAGCGGTCGAAATCCGCCGCCGGAATGCCACGCGCCTGCGCCTGCGGCCTGAGCCGTTCGGCCACGCAGGTGTCGTAGGCCGCATCGGCCTGGGCAATGGCCGGTACCAGCAGCAGGGGCAGGAGGAAGGCGGCAGCTCTCATCACATGCATCCACGCGGGGAACCCGACTATACGGGCGCCGTGTCGACGCATTGCAGTACCGGCGCCACCGGACCCGCGCAGGGCTACAGCGGATGCACGCCGATGCACTGCTCCAGCACGTGCTCCGCGCCGGGGGCCAGCGTCACCAGGTCCGGGCCGGCGTTGGCCGCCTCCACGCACAGGAAGCTGCGCCAGTGCGGGCCGATGTCGGCCATGCCGGCGGCACCGTCCTGGCCCGGGTTCCACACCACCACGCTGCGGCCGCCCCCGACCTCCAGTTCGATCGCCCGGCCCATGCCGGGATCGACCAGACGGTAGCGGCCGCCGGCGTCGGGATAGGTGCGGTCGCTGCGGCCCGGGTCACGCGGGTCGGCCAGGACCCAGTCGCCCTGCTGCCGGTGCGGACGCTGGCCGTCGTTCTTGTCCAGGTAGCTGCGCCCGGCCAGGCCTTCCACCCGTACGGCACCGGCGTCGGCCACGGCAAAGTAGTTGTGCAGGGCCTCGGTGATCACCACCGGCGCGGTTCCGAGGTTGCGGGTCACCAGCCGCTGCCGCAGCTGGCGGCCGACATGGATCCCGGTATGCACCGCCAGGTCCAGGCCGGGCAGGACCGGCGCCTCCAGGACGACGGTGATGCCGCCCTCCTCCGCGCGTGCCTCACGCACCGACCAGGGCACGGTGCGGACGAAGCCGTGCGACGGCACGTCCATGCCCTGGCCCTGGCGGCCGAAGAACGGCCAGCACACCGGCGTGCCGCCGCGGATCGGCGTGGGCAGGGGCGCGCGCAGCGGCGACAGCCAGAACACGTCCTGCCCGCCACGGGGGATGAAGGACAGCAGCTGCCCGCCGAACAGGCTGATCGCCGCGCTCGCCTCCGGTGTCTCCACCAGGACCGCGTCCAGGCCCTGGAAGCGTCCGGCCGCGACTGCGGCACACGCGGTTGCGGCGATTGCGTCCACGGCGATCGGCGAATGCTGCAGCCCGGCAAAACCGGCAGGCGTGGAGAAGGGGGTGGGGGTGGTCACGTGGGGCGTCCCGCGGCACTGGAAGGACACCGCCCCGGCCCGTGGGCCGCGACGGCGCGGCCGGCATGATAGCGACGCCCGGACCCGGCGGTCAGCGCCGGCGACGCAGCAGGCGCAGGCCGAAGCCCTCCTCCATGCCGCCCCAGCCGTCGACCACCTCCAGCCCGGCGCGCGCGACCAGCGCCTGGAAGGTCGCGTCGCGGTACTTGTGGCTGTATTCGACCTGGATGGTGTCGCCGTCGGCGAAGTCGAAGCTGCGTCCGGCCACCCGGACCCGCTGCCGGCGCAGGCTGAGCAGGTGGGTTTCCACCCGCTCGCGTTCCTCCACGTAGCGTGCCTGGTGGGCGAATCCGCCCAGGTCGAAGTTGGCGTCCAGCTCGCGGTTGATCCGCGCCAGGATGTTGAGGGTGAACTCGGCGGTCACCCCGGCGGCATCGTTGTAGGCGGCGTCGATCAGCGCCGCGTCCTTGACCAGGTCGATGCCGACCAGGGCGCGGCCCTGGTCGCCGATGGTGGCCGCCATCGAGCGCAGCAGTTCCACTGCCTCGGCCACGGTGAAGTTGCCCAGGGTGGAGCCGGGGAAGAACACCAGGGTGCGGGCCGGCGGCCGCATCGGCCGGGGCAGGCGCAGCGGCCGGGTGAAGTCGGCGCACAGCGGCAGCATCGCCACCTCCGGGAAGCGCGGCGCCAGGCGCTCCACGCAAGCCTCCAGCGCCGCCGGGGAGATCTCCACCGGGGTGTAGGCCAGCGGCTGTTCCAGCGCGTCCAGCAGGCGTTCGGTCTTCAGCCCGCTGCCACTGCCGTACTCGACCACGTGCACGTCCGCACCGACCGCGGCGGCGATCTGCGGCAGGTGCGCGGTCAGCAGGGCCAGTTCCACCCGGGTGGGGTAGTACTCCGGCTGCCGGGTGATGGATTCGAACAGGGCCGAGCCGCGTGCGTCGTACAGGTATTTGGTGGGCAGGTAGCGCGGGCGCGCGGACAGGCCGGCGAGCACGTCCTCGGCCAGGCTCGGCGTGCTGACGGCGCTGTTGGCGGTGTGGATGAAGGCGGTGGCGGGGGGAATGACGGCGGCTCCGGTCAATCGCGTGGCAGGTCGCGGGCGAGGCGCACGCCGGCGAACTGCCAGCGCGCGTGCGGCGGGAAGAAGTTGCGGTAGCTGGCACGGATATGCCCGCGCGGGGTGGCGCAGCTGCCGCCCCGCAGCACGAACTGGCCGCACATGAACTTGGCGTTGTACTCGCCGGTGTCGTCCTGCCAGGGACGCGAGCCCGGATACGGCAGGTAGGCGCTGCAGGTCCATTCCCAGACATCGCCGTACAGCTGCCACGGCCCGGCCCCTTGGGTGCTCGCCGGGCGCGGCTCGAACACGCCGTCGTCGGCGAAGTGGCCTTCCGGTGCCAGCGCGGCGGCGGCGTGCTCCCATTCGGCCTCGGTGGGCAGGCGCGCGCCGGCCCAGCGGGCATAGGCTTCGGCCTCGAAGTAGCTGAGATGGGCAACCGGGGCATGCGGATGCAGCACGCGCATGCCGCCCAGGGTCCAGCCCTGCTCCAGGCACGGCTCCCAGTAGAGCGGCCGCTCCCAGCCTCCGGCCTGCACCCGTGCCCAGCCCTCGCTCAGCCACAGGCGCGGGTCGCGATAGCCGCCGTCCTCGACGAAGGCGCGGTACTCGGCATTGGTGACCGGGCGGCTGGCCAGCGCGTGCGGTGCCAGCAGCACGCGGTGCGGCGGGGATTCGTTGTCGTAGGCGAAGGCGTCGGCGTCCGGCCAGGGCGGCGCGCCGAGGGTCACCACCTGCTCGCCGGACTCGTGCCAGCGCAGCGGTGGCGCCGCGGCGGGGGTGCGCGCGGGATCCTGCAGGTCGGTGCGCCAGGCCGGGTGCAGCGGCTGGCTCCACAGGCCGTGCTTGATGTCGGTCAGCAGCAACTCCTGGTGCTGCTGCTCATGGTGCAGGCCCAGCTCCAGCCGGCGCAGCTGCGCCGGTGCCAGGCTCGCAGCCTTGAGCGCGCGCAGCACGCGGGCGTCGACCTGCTCGCGCCAGCCCAGCACCGCGTCCAGCGAGGGCCGCGAGAGCAGGCCGCGACGTGGTCGCGGCTGGCGCGGGCCCGCACTGTCGTAATAGCTGTTGAACAGGTAATGCCAGTCCGGGCGCAGCGGTTCCACGCCGCCGGCGGCCAGCACGAAATGCTCGAAGAACCAGGTCGTGTGGGCGAGGTGCCACTTGGCCGGGCTGGCATCGTCCATGCTCTGCAGCATGGCGTCCTCGGGCGACAGCGGTGCGGCCAGGGCGGCGGTGGCCGCGCGCACGGCGGCGTAGCGCGCCGCCAGCGCCTGCAGGCCACGGGCGGCGGAATCCAGGGGCAGGGCCAGTTCCATCCCGGCACGCTAGCCGCGCCAACATGAGTACCGTGTCATCGGTGCGTTATGCGGCCGCAGGCGCGGCCGGCGGCTCAGGCGACGTCGCCGTTCACGTAATACCAGCGGCCGTCCTCGCGCACGAAGCGGCTCAGCTCGGTCATGCGCACGGCGCTGCGGCCGCCGGCGCGGTAGCGGGCCACGAACTCCACCTGGGCCTGGTCGCCGGCCGCACGGTGCGACCTGACCTGCAGGCCCAGCCAGACCACGCGCAGGCCTTCCGGATCGTCGAGCTCCAGCGACTGCGGGCGGGTGGACGGATGCCAGGTGGCACGCAGGTAGTCAGCCAGCCCGAGCACGTAGGCGCTGTAGCGCGAGCGCATCAGTGCCAGCGCGTCCGGAGCCGGCTCGCCGGCATGCCAGCGGCCACAGCAGGCGGCATAGGCCGCGCCGGTGCCGCAGGGGCAGTCCCTTGGCTCGACCGCGGTCATGGCTCAGCGCCGGCCTTCGATGAAGCGCAGGAACTCCGAGCGGGTGCGCCCGTCCTCGCGAAACGCGCCGAGCATGCTGGAGGTGACCATGCTCACCCCGCGCTTGTGCACGCCACGGGTGGTCATGCATTCGTGCGCGCCGACCACCACCACCGCCACGCCCTGCGGCTGCAGCACGTCCTGGATGGTCCGGGCGATCTGCGCGGTCATCTTTTCCTGCACCTGGAAGCGGCGCGCGTAGGCGTCGACGACGCGGGCCAGCTTGCTGATGCCAACCACCTTGCCCGCCGGCAGGTAGCCCACGTGCACGCGGCCGATGATCGGGGCCATGTGGTGCTCGCAGTGGCTTTCGTACTCGATGTCGCGGAGCACGATCATCTCGTCGTAGCCGGCGACCTCCTCGAAGGTGCGCTCCAGGTACTCGCGCGGGTCCTCGCCGTAGCCGCTGAACCAGTCGCCGTAGGCGTCGACCACGCGCTTGGGCGTGTCGAGCAGGCCGGGGCGGTCGGGGTTGTCGCCGGCCCAGGCGATCAGGGTGCGCACGGCCTCCAGCGCCTGTTCGCGGCTGGGGCGGGCGGCGCGGTCGCCGGCGACCTCGACCAGGCTCGGCTTTTTCAATGAAGCGTCCATCACGTCCTGAGTTTCCCCGCGGCCTGCAACGCTATATGGGACGGGGCTTCGCCCCCGCAACCAAAAGGCGCCCGCCACGATGCCGCTGGCCGTATACGACACGCTCGCCCGAGAGAAGCGCGTCTTCGAACCGCAGGACCCCGCGCGGGTGACCCTCTACGTCTGCGGTCCGACGGTCTACGACTACGCCCACATCGGCAACGCCCGGCCGGCGGTGGTCTTCGACGTGCTGTTCCGCCTGCTGCGCCACGCCTATGGCGAGGACCACGTGGTCTACGCCCGCAACGTCACCGACGTGGACGACAAGATCAACGCGAAGGCCGCCGCCGAGGGCGTGCCCATCGGCGAGATCACGGCCCGCTACGAACAGATCTATCTCGAGGACATGGGCCGCCTGGGCGTGCTTGAGCCGACGCTCGCGCCCCACGTGACTCGACACATGGACGCCATCACGGGCCAGATCGCGGCCTTGATGGAGCGCGGCCACGCCTACGCCGCCGAGGGCCACGTCCTGTTCGACGTCTCCAGCTTCCCCGACTACGGCAGGCTGTCGAACCGCTCGCTCGACGACATGATCGCCGGCGCCCGGGTCGAGGTCGCCCCCTACAAGAAGAACCCCGCCGACTTCGTGCTGTGGAAGCCCAGCAAGGAGAACGAGCCGGAATGGCCCTCGCCCTGGGGCCCCGGCCGGCCGGGCTGGCACATCGAGTGCTCGGCCATGATCGAGGCCGTGCTCGGCATGCCCATCGACATCCACGGAGGCGGCCAGGACCTGATCTTCCCCCACCACGAGAACGAGATCGCCCAGGGCCGCTGCGCCCACGGCCAGGAGGCCTACGCCCGCTACTGGATGCACAACGGCTTCCTGACCATGGGCGAGGACAAGATGTCCAAGAGCCTGGGCAACGTGGTGAAGGTGCACGAACTGGCCGAGGAGTGGCCGGGCGAGGTGCTGCGCTGGGCCCTGCTGGCCGCCCACTACCGCGCCCCGCTCAGCTGGACCCGCGACCTGCTCGAACAGTCGAAGGCCAACCTCGACCGGCTCTACGGGGCCCTGCGCCGCGCCAAGGCGGTGGAGGCCGAAGCGGTCGAGCCGCCCGCCGCCTTCCTCGAGGCGCTCGAGGACGATCTCAACACCCCGCGCGCCATGGCCGAGCTGTTCGCGCTCGGCAAGGCGCTGGAGACGGCCGAATCCGGCGGCGCGCGCCGCCGGGCGAAGGCCGAGCTGCTGGCCGCCGCGGCGCTCATGGGGGTGCTGGGCGCCGACCCCGACGACTGGTTCGAGGCCGGCGTCGACGCCGAGACCCGCGAGAAGGTCGACACCCTTGTCGCCGCCCGCGTCTCCGCCCGCAACGCCAAGGACTGGGCAGAGGCCGACCGCATCCGCGACGAGCTCAACGCGCTCAACGTCGAGGTCATGGACGGACCGTCGGGCGCGACCTGGCGTTTCAAGAGCTGAGACGCGGCGCTAGAAACATCCAATGGCCGTCAAGATTGAACACCGCCTGGGCGTCCAGGCCACCGCCGACCGGATCTGGGAGCTGATCGAGCAGTTCGACCAGTGGGAGCACTGGAACCCGATCCACCCGAAGATCACCGGCCGGCTGGGCTACGGCCAGACGCTCAGGGTGGTCGAGGCCTACCCCGGCGAGACGCCGCGCACGGTCGAGGCGAAGGTCTGGGAATGGGCCCCGCGCGAGCAGCTGGTCTGGGAGCGCAAGGGCTTCCTCTACAAGACCCTGCGCTACCTCGAGATCGAGGAGCTGGCGCCGGGCAGCTGCATCTTCTCCAACGGGGTCCTGTTCGACGGCTACATGGCCAAGCTGGAGGCGAAGCAGCGCGGCCGCGCCATGAAGATCGGCTTCGGCATCCTGGGCGAGGCCCTGAAGGCGCGCGCCGAGCGGGAGGATTGATCCTTCTCGTCTTCGAGAAGGACGGACCGCCGCGCCGGAGCGGCCCTGCCGCGCAGGCCTGCGGCGGAGGATGAGCAGGACGGCGGCGCGCCATACAGGAGAGCTCGCGTATCCTGCTCACTCTCCCGCGCAAGAATCTTCGCCGCTATCGCGGCTCCGATGCGCGGGGCCCTCTCTCTCGAAGGGCGAGAGAGAGCCGGCGCTTCATTTCCGCCGGGGATGCCATTACCTTCTCCCTGCAATGATCGACGACCTCTACAGCGCCAGGATCCTCAGGCTGGCCGCGAATCTTCCGCGGGCCGGGCGCCTCGACGCGCCCGACGCCTCGGCCGAGCGGGTCTCCAAGCTGTGCGGATCGAAGGCCGTGGTGGACGTCGTCGTGCGCGAGGGCGTGGTCGTCGACTACGCCCAGGACGTGAAGGCGTGCGCGCTGGGCCAGGCCGTCGCCGGCATCGTCGGCGAGCACATCGTCGGCGCCACGGTGGAAGAGGTCGAGGCCGCCCGCGACGCCCTGCGGGCCATGCTCAAGGAGGGCGGGCCCGCGCCCGAGGGCCGCTTCGCCGATCTCGCCCTGCTGGCCGCGGTAAAGGACTATCCAGCCCGCCACGCCTCCACGCTCGTCGCCATCGAGGCCGCCGCCGAGGCGGCCCGCAAGGGTGCGGAAAGATCAGGCGAGCGAACTAGCACCGCCGACGCGGCTTGATCGGCGCTTTTCGCAGGTGCGATAAGCGCACGACCCGTTCGGCGGCCGCATCGGCATGAGTCTCTACGAACGATCCGTCAGGGGGGCGCTTCGCGCCTACAAACTGACGCTCTCGCCCCTGATCGGGCGCCAGTGCCGTTTCCTTCCGACCTGTTCGGAGTATGCGGCGGAGGCCCTGATCAAGCACGGGCCCTGGCGCGGATCCTGGATGGCCGCCCGGCGCGTGTGCAGATGCAATCCCTGGGGGGGATCGGGCTATGACCCGGTTCCTCCGCCGAAGTGTGAAACATGATCGAACTGAAATTCCCCGACGGCGCCGCCCGCGAGTACCCGGAAGGGACGACGGGCTATGACGTCGCCGCCTCCATCTCGCCCTCGCTGGCCAAGCGCGCCGCCCTGGTGAAGCTGAACGGCCAGCTGCGCGACCTGCGCCGGCCGCTCGAAAGCGGCGCCTTCGAGCTGGTCACGCGCGACAGTCCCGAGGCGCTCGAGACCATCCGCCACGACGCCGCCCACGTGCTGGCCGAGGCCGTGCAGGAGCTCTTCCCCGGCACCCAGGTCACGATCGGCCCGTCGATCGAGGACGGCTTCTATTACGACTTCGCCCGCGACGAACCCTTCTCGATCGACGACTTCCCGAAGATCGAGGCCAAGATGCGTGAGATCGTCGATCGCGACGCGCCCATCGTGCGCGAGGTCTGGGACCGCGACGACGCCATTCGCCACTTCGAATCGGTGGGCGAGCACTACAAGGCCGAGATCATCCGCGACCTGCCGGCAGGCGAGGAGATCACCCTCTATCGCCAGGGCGAGTGGCTCGACCTCTGCCGCGGCCCGCACTTCCCCTCCACCAAGCACGTGGGCAAGGCCTTCAAGCTGACCAAGCTGGCCGGCGCCTACTGGCGCGGCGACCACCGCAACGCCCAGCTGCAGCGCATGTACGGCACCGCCTGGGCCAGCCAGGAGGACCTCGACGCCTACCTCAAGCGTGTCGAGGAGGCCGAGAAGCGCGACCACCGCAAGATCGGCCGCGCCATGGAGCTCTTCCACTTCCAGGAAGAGGGCCGCGGCATGGTCTTCTGGCACCCCAAGGGCTGGACGCTGTGGCGTACGCTCGAGAACTACCTGCGCCGGCGCATGGACGCGGACGGCTACCAGGAGGTCAAGGCGCCCCAGATCCTCGACAAGGTCCTTTGGGAGCGGTCGGGCCACTGGGAGAAGTTCGGCGAGAACATGTTCACTTGCGAGACGGCCGAGGGCGAGCTCCTGGCGGTCAAGCCGATGAACTGCCCCGGCCACGTGCAGATCTTCAACGTCGGTCAGAAGTCCTATCGCGACCTGCCGCTCCGGCTGGCCGAGTTCGGCTCCTGCCACCGCTACGAGCCGTCCGGCGCCCTGCAGGGCCTGATGCGGGTGCGCGCCTTCGTCCAGGACGACGCCCACATCTTCTGCCGCGAGGACCAGATCGTCGAGGAGACGAAGAAGTTCTGCCGGCTGCTGCGCTCGATCTACGAGGACGTGGGCGTGGAGCTGCACGCCGTGAAGCTGGCCCTGCGTCCTGACGTGCGCGCCGGCACGGACGAAGTCTGGGACCTAGCGGAATCGCAGCTCAGGGAAGCGGCCGAGGCGGCGGGCGAGACGCTGGAGATCCTGCCGGGCGAGGGCGCCTTCTACGGGCCCAAGCTCGAGTTCCACCTGAAGGACGCGATCGGCCGCACCTGGCAGTGCGGCACGCTGCAGCTCGACTTCGTCCTGCCCGAACGGCTGGACGCCGAGTACGTGGCCGAGGACGGCTCCAAGCGCCGGCCCGCCATGCTGCACCGGGCGATCTTCGGCTCCTTCGAGCGGTTCCTCGGCATCCTGATCGAGAACTACGCCGGCGCCTTCCCGCTGTGGATGGCCCCCGTGCAGGCGGTGGTGGCCACCATCACCTCCGACGCGGACGACTACGCGCGGGAGGTCGAACAGGCCTTCCGCGACGCGGGGCTGCGGGTGGAGATCGACCTGCGCAACGAGAAGGTCGGCTACAAGATCCGCGAGCACTCGCTGCAGAAGGTCCCGGCCATCGCCGTGGTCGGCCGCAAGGAAGCCGAGGAACGCAAGGTCGCCATCCGCCGCCTCGGCTCCCAGGAGCAGACGGTGGTGTCGCTGGAAGACGCGGTGCGCCTGCTGGTCGAGGAAGCACGGGCTCCGGACCAGCGGTAGCGCCCAATCCTTCCCTCCTCGGAGGGAAGGAGGTCCCGGCATGCCGGAGCGGCGCCAGCCGCGCAGGCCCATGCCGGAGGAAGAAAGGGAACGGACGCGAAGCGTCCGCCAGCGACGGCGGAAGAAGGTGCGCTTGCGCGCATGCCACTCTTCCTCCCGCGCAAGGATCTCCGGCGCTGCCGCGCCTCCGATGCGCGGGGCCCTCGTTGGCGCTTCGCGCCTCCCTTCGGGTCCCTCCGAGGAGGGAAGGGGAATGCGCTATTCTTCGAGAAAGGGACTGCGCTACGGCCGCCCCAGCGCCAGCGCGATGGCCCGGCCGACGCCGTCGGCGTTGGTCAGCACGTCCAGGTTCCAGAACCGCAGCACCCGGTATCCCTGCGCCCGGAGCCAGGCGTCGCGCCTCAGGTCGTAATCGCTGTCGGCGTGCTGCGATCCGTCCACCTCGACGATCAGGCGATGCGAGATGGATACGAAGTCCACGATGTAGTCGCCGATCCGATGCTGGCGCCGGAACCGGACGCCGAACCGGTCCCGCCCGATGATCCGCCACATCGCGCGCTCGGCGTCCGTCGGCGCATTCCGCATCGCCCTGGCCCGCTGGCGAATGGTCGCACGGTCAAGCATGGAGGGAACATAAAGGGAACATACGCGGCGGACAAGCGCGTCCATCCTTCCCTCTCGGGAGGGACCCGAAGGGCGGCGCGAAGCGCCAACGAGGTCCCGGCATGCCGGAGGAAGAAAGGGAACGGACGCGAAGCGTCCGCCAGCGACGATGGAAGAAGGTGCGCTACGCGCATGCCACTCTTCCTCCCGCGCAAGAATCTCCGCTTCGCTCCGATGCGCGGGGCCCTCCTTCCCTCCGAGGAGGGAAGGGGAATAGCGCTCGCCTTCCTTCCCTCTCGGGAGGGAAGGAGGTCCCGGCATGCCGGAGCGGCGCCAGCCGCGCAGGCCCATGCCGGAGGAAGAAAGGGAACGGACGCGAAGCGTCCGCCAGCGACGATGGAAGAAGGTGCGCTACGCGCATGCCACTCTTCCTCCCGCGCGAGGATCTCCGGCGCTGCCGCGCCTCCGATGCGCGGGGCCCTCGTTGGCGCTTCGCGCCTCCCTTCGGGTCCCTCCTCGGAGGGAAGGGACCGCGCCTACCCCGCCATCCGCGGGAAGCCGCCGGCGCGGCTGAGGCGGCTCGGCGGGGCCTTGCCGAGTTTGCCGCCGATCCAGTGGGCGGTCTCGATCAGGGCGTCGAGGTCGTAGCCGGTCTCGAACCCGCCGCGCTCGAGCATGTAAACCAGGTCCTCGGTGGCGATGTTGCCGGTGGCGTTCGGTGCGAACGGGCAGCCGCCGATGCCGCCGACGCTGGCGTCCAGAACCCGCACCCCGGCCTCGACCCCGGCGTAGGCGTTGGCCAGGCCGGTGTTGCGGGTGTCGTGGAAATGCAGCCGCAGGGTCGCGTCGGGCGCCGCCTTGCGGGCCGCTTCGACGCGCTTCCTCACCGTCCACGGATCGCCGACGCCGATGGTGTCGGCCAGGGCGATCTCGCGGATGCCGAGCGCGGCGATCCCGCTGACCATGGCGGTCACCTGCTGTTCGTCGACCTCGCCGTCGAAGGGGCAGCCCCAGACGACCGAGATGGTGGCCGACAGCGACGGCATGCCCTGGCCCGCGCCTTCGGAGTTGTGCGCGCGCTCGGCGATCTGCCCCAGCATGTCCATCTGCTGGGCCACCGTCATGCCCTGGTTGCGCGTGCCGAAGCCGTCGGTGGCCGAAAGCGCGACGTTGGCCTCGTCGACCCCGGCCTCCACCGCGCGGTCCCAGCCGCGCAGGTTCAGCACCAGGCCGATGCGCGAGAGGCCGTCCGCATGGGGGAGGGCGGCCGAGACTTCCTCGGCCCCGGTCATCTGCGGGACCCGTGCCGGATTGACGAAACTGACTGTCTCGATGCGCCGCGCGCCTGCCGTCTCCAGCCGGCCGATGAAGTCGAGCTTGTCCTCGACCGACAGCACCGCCTTCTCGTTCTGCAGGCCGTCGCGTGGACCCACTTCGACGATCTCGATGCGGCGGTCGTTCAAGGCTGGGCTCCTTCCGGCGGGCCGGGTCGATAGATGATCAGGGATATGGGTTCGCCCCGCGCATAGTCATAGGCCCGGATCTCGGCCTCGGGCTGCGCCTTCAGCCCGTGGTCGGCCAGCGCCCTCACGAAGGCGTTCGCCGAGCGCGCCTCGACCACGGCCGGGCGGCCCTCGGCCACGGCGCCCGCCGCGGCGGCCACCCCGCCGGCCTCGGTCTGGGTGCCGAGCAGGAAGATCAGGCTGGGCGGCGCGAATCCGGCCAGCGCCACCGGACCGGGCACCAGGCCGCCGCGGGGCTCCAGCCCGGTCCGTTCCAGCGTGCGCACCACCCGATCCGAAGGCCACAGCGCCTTCAGCCCCGGCGCCAGGCCGGCGGCCACGGCGGCGTGGGCCAGGACGCCGAGCGCGCAGGTCAGCATCAGGGCGGTGGTCACCTCACGCTGGACCATGAACCAGCCGCCCACGAAGACGCTGACCAGCAGGAAGCCCAGGGCCGCCGTCACATAGACCTGGTCCGACGCATTGCCGTAGCGGCCGAGCAGCCAGATGCACACGACGCTCCAGGCCACCGCCGCCACCGCCGACAGCGCCACGCCGCCCCACAGGGCGCGGCGCGGCAGCGGCTGCGTCAGGGCCGCGGCTGCCAGCCAGGCCAGGGCCGGATAGAGCGGGAGGACATAGTGGGGGAGCTTGGCCGGCGTCAGCTCGAACAGGATCCAGGCCGGGACGAGCCAGGCGACGGCGAAGCGGACGCCGGTCTCCTGCCGCCGCCGCCACGCGGTGATCAGGGCCGCGACGAGCAGCAGGGCGCCCGGGAAGAACAGCAGGGGCAGGGACAGCAGGTGTACGCCCGGCCAGCCGAGATGGCGGCCGTCGCCGCCCATTCCCCGCCACAGGTCGGAGAGCGCGCCGCGCCAGTAGTCGCCGTCGGTGGCCACGGTCACCGCGGCCAGCCAGGGGCCCAGCGCCGCCGCCAGCATGATGAGGCCCCAGGCCCAGCCCAGCCGCAGCATCCAGGCGGCCTT
Organism: Pseudomonadota bacterium; assembly: GCA_023432855.1. Lineage (GTDB taxonomy): Bacteria > Pseudomonadota > Alphaproteobacteria > Caulobacterales > Caulobacteraceae > JAEZEZ01. The sequence goes on from JAEZEZ010000130.1 coordinate 17,894, forward strand.
GCGGTCCCAGACGGCCAGGGCGGCCAGGGTAAGCCCGGCGATCAGGAGGGCGACCGGCCCCTTGACCAGGAGGGAGGCCGCGAGCGCCCCCCAGAACAGCAGCTTCCATCGTCGCTCCAGCGGTTCGCCCTCGCGGCCGCGGGCGTAGAGCCGGGCCAGCGCGGCCATGGCGACCATGAGGAGGGAGACCAGCAGGGCGTCCGCCTTGGCGATGAACCCTTCCGTCGACATCAGGAAACTGGCGGCCAGCACCACCCCGGCCGCGACGCCGGCCCGCTGGCCCCAGAAGGAGGCCGCCCCCCAGGCGCAGGCGGCGGCGGCCAGCATGGCGCCGAGCAGGGACGGCAGGCGGTAGGCCCAGATGTCGCGCGCCTCGGCGCTGGAGAACGCCTTCACGCTGGCGGCCTGCAGCCAGTGGACCAGGGGGGAGACCTGATAGGTCGGCCGGTCCTGGAATCGCGGCTCGGCGAACTCGCCCGATTCCAGCATCTGGGCGCTTGCCTGGGCGAAGCGGGCCTCCGTGCGGTCAAGCGCGGGCATGCCGGCAAGGCCGGGCAGAACGGCGATTAAGGCTACGAGCGCGGCGAGCAGGGGGCCGCGCCAGCCGGCGATCAGGCGATCGAGGTCGAGACTCGGCATCCGGCCCTCTTAGCACAGGCTTTGCGGCAGGGGCTTCCCCGCTCGGGCGAGGCCGCTTGCCAAGCGTGGCCGGCTGGCGCAATCGGGGGAACGGCGATATTAACCGTACAGCTTCCGCGCGGCGCACAGGAGACCAGGCCGATGTTCATCGCTCTTCCGCTGCTGGCGATCCCGGTCGTGCTCTACAACCTTATCGCCGTGGCCAAGATGATGGGCGGCGGCGGCGCGGCGACCAACACGGCGCTGACGGCGCCCCTGTTCAGCGTGCCCATGGCGTCGGGCGCGGCCTGGACCCTGACCACCGGCGACCTGCTCATCCTGCTGGCGCTGTTCATGCTGTTCTTCGAGCTCCTGAAGGCGACGACCAGCCGCCGGGTGGCCATCGTCAATCACTCCCTGTCGATGATCGTCTTCATCATCTGCCTGGTGGAGTTCCTGCTGGTCCCGGCCTTCGCCACCTCGGTGTTCTTCCTGATCACCATGATGACCCTGCTGGACGTGCTGGCCGGCTTCATCGTCACCATCATCACCGCCCGCAAGGACTTCGACTTCGGCGGCGCGGAGTGATCCGCAACCTGCGCCGCCGCGTGCGGCTCATACTCAGCCTAACGGCTGGCGCTCCGCTTGCAGCCTGCGGCTACAGCCAGAGTGATTGGGCCAGTCGGGATGAAATCATCGAGGCTGCCGAGAGGTGTGGCATCCGCAACTTCGAGCCGACCAAAGCGGGGGCGGCGTGGGCCGCATACGTCGGGCCGGATGTCCCTGATCACAAAACCAAAGAAGACTGCATCTACGACGACCTGCAGGGCCGGGGTAGATTCGTTACCCGCTAATCCGTCGGTCACCCGAAGGCGGTGAAGATCAGCGCCACGGCCAGGATGTCGAAGGCGCGCGCGGCGATGGCGGAAAAGTTCGACATGGACCCGGTCCCGTTCTGAACGTGGTTGCCGGTTCCTTAAGCAAGGGCGGCGCCAGTCCGGGAGGCCGGCCTCAGATCTCCGTCTTCTTCACCAGTCCGGGCGGCGGGCGGCGGTCCGCCTCGCCGGAATACTCCCGCCCCAGGTAGGCGCCGCGCGCCTTCTCCAGGACTTCCTTGCCGCCCTTCAGGCCGCGCTTCTGCTCGCCCTGGCCCAGCACCTGGGCGGCGAAGGCGGCGTCGGCCGGCGGTTCGGGCGCCGGCTCGGGCCGGGTCTCGACCGGAACCGGGAAGCTCAGGTCGGCCCGCGCCTCCGCGTCCGAGCCCTTGCGCCGGTCGCCGCCGCTGCGCCGGGACGGGCGCGCCAGAGGCGTGCGGCGGACAGGGTCGATCGGGTCGGTCATTTGCCCCGGGCCAGCTTCTCGATCTGCCGCTGCATCTCTTCCATCTGACGCTTCAGCTGGGCGACGGTGTCGTCCGCCGCCGCCGCCGGCGCCGGTTTCGGGGCGGCGGGCTCTTCCGGCTTGGGGAAGGTGAAGGGCGTGAACATCTTCATCGCCCGGTCGAACATGGCCAGGTTCTGGCGCACCTGCTCGTCGTAGAAGCCGGCGCCGGGGATGCCGGTGGCGGATCCGCCGAACGCCTTGGCGAACTGGCCCCGGAACTGTTCCTGCTGGCGCGTGAAGGCGTCCATGGACATCTCCAGGTAGGTCGGCACAAGCGCCTGCATGTTGTCGCCGTAGAAGCTGATCAGCTGGCGCAGGAACTGGATGGGCAGCAGGTTCTCCCCGCGGCTCTCCTCCTCGAAGATGATCTGGGTCAGCACCGAGCGCGTGATGTCCTCGTTCGTCTTCGCATCATAGACGACGAAGTCCACGCCCTCGCGGACCATCTCGGCCAGGTGGTCGAGGGTCACGTAAGAACTGGATGCCGTGTTGTAGAGGCGCCGGTTGGCGTACTTCTTGATGACGACGCGCTCGCCCTGCGGCTGGGCGGCGCCTTCTCCCTGAGCGTCGGTCAACGGTTGCTCCCGTCGTGTTGCGATGCGGGATTATCGCGGATGACGGCTCCGGACGCGACGGGAAACTTCACCCTGGTTCGGCGCCGGTTTCCAGCAAGTTTCGAGGTTGAGACGACAGAGGCGGTCGGAGGACTACTGGGCGCCCACCAGCACCACGCCCAGCATCACCGCGCCATAGTGCGCTGCGGCGCCGGCCACGACGAAGCCGTGCCAGATGGCCCGCCGGAACGGCAGGCGCTGCCACAGGAACAGGGGAACGCCCAGGGTGTAGAGCAGGCCGCCGATGGCCAGCAGCGCCAGGGCGATGGCCGAAATTCCCGCCGCCAGCGGCTTGAGCATGAGCACCGCCAGCCAGCCGAACCCGATGTAGACCAAGCACCACAGCCACTCGGGCAGGCGCGGTGCGAACAGCTTTCCCGCCACGCCGGCGAAGGCCACGAGCCAGACCAGGCCGGTCATCCATCCCGCCGCGTCGCCGTCGAACCGCTGGGTGGTGAAGGGGGTGTAGGAGCCGGCGATCAGCAGGAAGATCGCCGCCTCATCCAGCCGGCGCAGCAGCCGCCGCTCCGGGCACGGGCGGCGCAGGTTGTAGATGTTCGACGCGATCAGCATGGCCAGCAGGCAGACCGAATAGATCGCCGCCGATACGGCCAGGCTCAGCCCGCCGTTCATCAGCGCCAGGATCACCAGCACCGAGCCGCCGACCACCGCCAGGACGATGCCGATGGCGTGCACCCAGAAGTCCGCCGCGCGCTCGGCGCGGTTCGGATAGTGCTCGCAGAGCTCCTCCGGGTCGGGCTGGAACAGGTGCTTCATGAACGGCGATCCTACGGGCGTGTGGACAAGAATAAGTTACGTGGCGATCAACAGTTCCTTCCCGATGTTGCGAAGGCGTCCATCCGTGGCGCCGGAGGTGACGCGGCGCCGCCTCCTGGGCTATGACGCGGTGCAGCAAGGCTGCCCCGACGGGGCGCAACCGCAGCAAGTCAGGAAATCCCCATGACCGACGTCGTCATCGCGTCCGCCGCCCGCACGCCGGTGGGCTCCTTCCTAGGCGCCCTTTCCGCCCTTCCCGCCCACGAACTGGGCAAGGTGGCCATCCAGGCCGCCGTGGAGCGCGCCGGGCTCAAGCCCGCCGACGTCGACGAGGTGATCCTGGGCCAGGTGCTTCAGGCCGGCGCCGGACAGGGCCCCGCGCGCCAGGCCGCCGTCGCCGCCGGCGTGCCGATCGAAAGCTCCGCGTGGAGCCTCAACCAGCTCTGCGGCTCCGGCCTCCGCGCCGTGGCGCTGGGCATGCAGCAGATCACGTCGGGCGACGCGAAGATCGTGGTCGCCGGCGGCCAGGAGAGCATGAGCCAGGCGCCCCACGCCGCGAACCTGCGCAACGGGCAGAAGATGGGCGACCTCGGCTTCGTCGACACCATGATCAAGGACGGCCTGTGGGACGCCTTCCACGGCTATCACATGGGCCAGACCGCCGAGAACATCGCCGGCCGCTGGCAGATCACGCGCGAGGAGCAGGACCGCTTCGCCGTGGCCTCGCAGAACAAGGCCGAGGCGGCCCAGAAGGCGGGCAGGTTCAGGGACGAGATCGCGCCGGTGACCGTGAAGGGCCGCAAGGGCGACACCGTGGTCGAGGACGACGAGTACATCCGCCACGGCGCCACCTACGAAGCCATGAGCGGCCTTCGTCCCGCCTTCAACAAGGAAGGCTCGGTCACCGCGGCCAACGCCTCGGGCCTGAACGACGGGGCCGCGGCGGTGGTGCTGATGAGCGCCGACGAGGCGAAGGCGCGCGGGATCGAACCGCTGGCCCGCATCGTCTCCTGGGCCACCGCCGGCGTCGATCCCGAGATCATGGGCACCGGCCCGATCCCCGCCTCGAAGAAGGCGCTGGAGAAGGCGGGCTGGACGGCCGCCGATCTGGACCTGGTGGAGTCGAACGAAGCCTTCGCCGCCCAGTCGCTCTGCGTGCTCAAGGAGCTCGGCCTGGACCCCGCAAAGGTCAATGTGAACGGCGGCGCCATCGCCATCGGCCACCCGATCGGCGCCTCGGGCGCACGCGTCCTGACCACCCTGCTGCACGAGATGAAGCGCTCGGGCGCGAAGAAGGGGCTGGCGACCCTGTGCATCGGCGGCGGCATGGGCGTCGCCATGTGCGTCGAACGACCATAGCTGGCGCGCGACGCCGCGGGCGGCTAACACTGCTGGTTGAACGCGTTCGCCGCGGAGACGGCGGGGCGCACAGGGACAAAAGGGAACGCAAATGCAGAGAGTTGCTCTGGTCACCGGCGGCACGCGCGGGATCGGCAAAGCCATCGTCGAGCGCCTGAAGGCCGACGGGCTCAAGGTGGCCGCCGGCTATTCCGGCAACGAGGAAGCCGCCCAGGCCACGGCGAAGGAATTCGGCGTCATGGTGGTCAAGGGCAACGTCGGCAGCTTCGAGGACTGCCAGCGCGCCGTTCAGCAGGTCGAGGCCGAGCTGGGCCCCGTCGATGTGCTGGTCAACAACGCCGGCATCACCCGCGACGGCTTCTTCCACAAGATGACGCCCGAGCAGTGGAGCCAGGTCATCAGCGTGAACATGGACTCCATCTTCAACATGACCCGCCAGGTCATCGAGGGCATGCGCGAGCGCAACTTCGGGCGCATCGTCAATATCAGCTCGATCAACGGCCAGAAGGGCCAGATGGGGCAGACCAACTACTCCGCCGCCAAGGCGGGCATGATCGGCTTCACCAAGGCCCTGGCGCTGGAGAACGCGCGCAAGGGGATCACGGTCAACTGCATCGCGCCGGGCTACATCGACACCGAAATGGTCGGCGCCATGGACCAGAAGGTGCTCGACGGCATCATCAGCCAGATCCCGGTCGGCCGCCTGGGCAAGGGCGAGGAGATCGCCGACATGGTTTCCTGGCTGTCGGGCGACCGTGCCGGATTCGTCACAGGTTGCACGCTTTCGCTCAATGGCGGCCAGTACATGGTGGGCTGACCCGGCCGCGCCGCAAAACCGCCCCGGTCGATATCTTACCTTTGACGCCATGCTTTCAGGGGTCTTGGTCAGGACGGCGCTAGCGCTGGCGCTCTTCGGGATCGTCTGGGCCGGCGGCTCTGGAGCCTCCGCCCAGGCGCAGCCCGAGACCCTGCGCGAGGCTATGGTCGGCTCCGCCGCCGAGGACGGGCGCGAGCGCCGCCACGCCCCGGCGGCCGCCCGTTACGAGTCCCAGAGCGGCGCCGACTTCGTGTTCGACCGGTCGCGCCGCACGGCCCTGCTCAAGTTCAGCAAGGGCACCGAGATCTGGGCGCTGACCCCCACGCCCGGCCCGCGCGGCGACATCATCTACAAGAACGACCTGGGCCAGCCGGTGGTGCGCACCACCCGGCTGGGCGGCCTGACCCTGTTCACCCGTGAGCATCCGGAGGGCATGCCGGCCGCGCCCGTCGGCCCGGCCCAGCCATTCCGTCCGCCGGTGCTCACCCCCCAGGCCCTGGTGCAGCAACTGACCAAGGCCAGCGGCCGCGCCAGCCGCGCCGCCCAGCGCCTGATCCCCTTCGAGGCGGGCGTCCAGGGCCGCGAGGTGACCCCCGGCTCGTCCTTCCTGGTGGCCGACGCCGCCAGCGTCGCCGCCGACGCCATCACCCGCCTCTCCGCCACGGCGCCCGGCCGGGGCGCGGTCTCGCGAGTGAAGAAGGTGCGCATCCTCTACGGCCCGCGCCCGACGGCGCGCATCCGCGAGGGCATGCTCGAGATCATCATCACCCCCGCCCACGGCATGGCGGGGCGGCCCTCGTCCGGCCTCGTCATCCGCACCCTGGCCAGCCGCTAGCCGGCGAAGGCGTCCTTGGCCGCCCGCACCCGGGCGAAGGCTTCCGCCGCCGACGCCGCCTCGACCAGTCTCGGCGCGCGCAGGAACGGATTGGCCGCGATCTCCGCGCCGATGGTGGTCGGCACCGTAGGCTCCCCACGCTCCCTCGCGGCGAACACGGCCCGGGCCCGTTCCGCCACCGCCGGATCCTCATCGACGCTGAGCGCGAAGCGGGCGTTGGCCGCGGTGTACTCGTGGGCGCAATAGACCCGGGTTTCGGGAGGCAGCGCCGCCAGCGCCTGCAGCGAACTCCACATCTGCTCCGGCGTCCCCTCGAACAATCGTCCGCATCCCATGGCGAACAGGGTGTCGCCGACGAAGGCGACCCCGTCGGCCTCGCTCCAGTAGGCGATGTGCCCCAGCGTGTGTCCCGGCGTGGCGATGACCCTGAGCGCCGTCTCGCCCAGCATCACCGTCTCGCCGCCTTCGACTTGGCGGTCCAGCGGCGCGATGCGTGTGACCTCCTGTGGCCCCACGATCTCGCATCCGGTCGCCGCCTTCAGCCGCTCGTTGCCGCCGGCGTGGTCCGGATGCCAGTGGGTGTTGAGCACGAGGTCCAGCCGGCTCCAGCCGCTGGCCTGCAGCTCCGCCAGGATCGCGTCGGCGTCCGGCGTATCGATCGTGGCGACCGTCCCGCTCGCGTCGTCGCGGACGAGAAAACCGTAGTTGTCCTGCAAACAGGCGAACTGGCGTACGCTTAGGCTCATCCGATGTTCCTTCGCCGGAGCTGTCCGAAGGCATATATGGGCGCCAGGCCCTCCGAGAAACCGCATGCGCCGTGACGTGCTCGAGCTTCGTGAGTTCTACGCCCAGCCCCTGGGCCTGGCCGTGCGCGAGACCGTCAGCCGCAAGGTGCTCGAAACCTGGGGCGACTGCTCGGCGCTGGACGTGCTGGGCCTGGGCTACGCCTCGCCCTTCATGGATCCCTTCTCCCGCGCCCGCCGCGTCGTCGCCGCCATGCCCGCCCAGCAGGGAGTCGAGGCGTGGCCGGCCCGCGGCCGCAACCGCGCCGCCCTGGCGGACGAGACCTGCCTGCCGTTCCCGACCGCCATGTTCGACCGCATCCTGGTCATCCACGGGCTGGAGGAAAGCGACAACCCGGCCGCCCTTCTGGCCGAAATCAGCCGGGTGATGTCCGCCTCCGGGCGGGTCATCCTCGCCGCCGCCTCCCGCGGCGGTCTCTGGTCCCACGCCGAGAAGACCCCGTTCGGCCACGGGCGGCCCTTCACCCGCGGCCAGCTGGAGCGGCTGGTGCGCGACGCGGAACTGGAGCCGCTTGCGTGGTCGCAGGCGGTCTATGTGCCGCCCTGGCGGCCGCTGGCGGACTGGGCCGAAACCTTCGAGCAGGTGGGCTCGCGCATCTGGCCGGGCTCGGCGGGCCTGATCCTGCTGGAGGCGGTGAAGCGCACCTTCGCCGTTCGCGCCCAGCCGGTGCGGGCGCGGCTGTCGGACGCGCTTCCGGAAATGCTGAAACCCGCGCCCGCGCCGGTGCGAAGATCGGTGGAGCGCCGGCGCGATCCCGCCTAGAAGGGCGTCGCCATGCGCAAGCTCATCCTCATGCGACACGCCCAGGCGGAGGCCAGGGCGCCGTCCGGCGACGACTTCGACCGGGCCCTGACCGAGGCGGGCCAGAGCGACGCCGCCCTCATGGGCAGGGTCCTGGCCGAAGCTGGACTGCAACCCGACCTGGCGCTGGTGTCTGCGGCCCAGCGCACGCGCGAGACCTGGGAAGCGGCGGCGCAGGCCTTCGGCGAGGTGGAGGCGCGCTTCGACCGGCGGCTCTACAACGCCGGGTCCGCCGAAATCCGCAACGCGATCGAGCGCGCCGGCGACGCCGAGGCGATCATGGTCGTCGGGCATAATCCGGGACTGCCCCTGGCCATGCTCGAGCTGATCATCGAGGCGGCCGAGCCGGCCTCGGTGATGGACCGCGCCCGCTCAAAGTTTCCGCCCGCCTCGGCCGTCGTGTTCGATTTCGACGAACACCTGCGGCCGCGCTTCTCCAGCCTCTTCTTCGCCGCCGATCATGGCGGGGGGAGCGGGGAATGAGCTTCCACGACATCGGCGCGGCCGCCTTTCGCCTGCTGGATCCGGAGACCGCTCACGGCGTCACGGTCGCGGCGCTGCGCCTGGGGCTGGGACCGCGCACGCGGCGCGAGGACGACCCGGTGCTGGCGGTGAGCGTCGCCGGGCTCCACCTGCCCAACTGCATCGGTCTGGCCGCCGGCTTCGACAAGAACGCCCAGGTCGCCGACGCCATGCTGGCCGCCGGCTTCGGCTTCGTCGAATGCGGCAGCGTCACGCCGCTCCCCCAGCCGGGCAACCCGAAGCCGCGCCTGTTCCGGCTCACCGAGGACCGGGCGGTGATCAACCGCATGGGCTTCAACAACCAGGGGCTGGAGGCTTTCGCCGGCCGCCTGCAATGGCGCCATGGCCTGCCCGGCGTCGTGGGCGCCAACATCGGCGCCAACAAGGACGCCGAGGACCGGGTCGCCGACTACGTCGCGGGCCTGGAACGCCTGTGGCCCTGGGCCTCGTACTTCACCGCCAACATCTCGTCGCCCAATACGCCGGGGCTGCGCGCCCTGCAGACCCGCGCGGCGCTCGACGAATTGCTCGGCCGCATGGCCGAGGCTCGGGGCGTGCTGACCGCCGAACACGGACCGCGGCCCGTCTTCCTGAAGGTGGCGCCCGACCTGGAGGAGGCCGAGATCGAACAGATCGCCGAGGCCTGCGCCGCCGGAGGCATCGACGCCATCATCGTGTCCAATACGACCATAGCGCGGCCCGACAGTCTCGTTTCGCCCCTGAAGTCCGAGACGGGCGGCCTCTCCGGCGCGCCGCTTTTCGAACCTTCGACGCGCGTCCTGAGGCTGTTCAGGCAGGCGGTCGGCGGCCGCATGGCCCTGATCGGCGCCGGCGGGGTGGGCTCGGCCGCCCAGGCCTACGCCAAGATCCGGGCCGGCGCCTCGGCGGTGCAGCTCTACTCCGCCATGGTGTTCGAAGGCCCGTCGCTGGTCATGCGCATCAAGCGCGACCTGGCGGCCATGCTGAAGGCCGACGGCTTTGCCGGCGTCGGCGACGCCGTCGGCGTCGACTAGCCCGCGAGCAGGAGGCGTCCCGCGTCCCGCCAGGCCCGGTCGGCCGCCGGAACAAGGCCGCCGAATTGCGGAAAGGCGTGGGGCAGGGCGTCGTGACGGCGGAAGATGACGGGCGTGCCGGCCGCAAGCAGTTTCCGCGCATAGAGCTCGGCCTGGTCGCTCATGGGGTCGAAACCCGCCGCGACGATGACAGCCGGCGCCAGGCCGGCCGGGTCGGGGTTGCGGAACGGCGACAGCCTCAGGTCCGCGGGGTCGGCCTCGGGGCCCAGGGCATGCCGCATGGTCCACCGGAGCGCCTCGACCGACAGGGGCCAGGAATCGGCATGGAGCCGCATGGACGGCCCTTCGCCGGCGGCGTCGAGGATCGGTGTGACCAGGAGCTGGCGGCGAGGTTGCGGCTGGCCCAGGCGTTTGAGCTCTATGCACACGGCCGCCGCCAGACCTCCGCCCGTGGACAGGCCCGCGACGGTGACGTCATCGTGCGCACAGCCATAGCGATGGCCGGCCTCGCGCGCCCACTGGACCGCGCACAGGGCGTCCTCGAAAGCGGCCGGGAAGCGGTGCTCCGGCGCGAGCCGATACTCCGGGACCAGGACCGAGGCGCCGGTCACGGCGGCCAGCACCGAGGCGACCCCGTCGCTTTCGTCCAGGCCCCCGGCCACACCGCCGCCATCGTGCAGGAAGACGATCATCGCTCCTTCCGGATCGCGTTCTGCAGGCGCGTGCAGACGTGTCGTCAGGGTCCCGCCCGGGCCGTCGAGCAGGATGGTCTCGCTCTCCACGCCCTTTTCCCGCGGCGGCGCCGCCGTCTCGACCAGGTCCGCCCATCCCTGCCGGGCGTCTTCCGGGCTCATGGCCTCGAAGGAAGCGGGACTGCGCCAGGCCTTCCAAAGGTACTGGAAGCGCGGGTCGAGGGTGTGCCCGCCGCGGTGCGCCACGCCGCCGCCCGCCAGCAGGCGCAGCGCCGGCGACGGAAGCGAAAGGAGCCGCCTGAGCAGGAAGCGCTGGACAGCGGGGTCGGTCATCGCCCTGACTGAGCCTCATTCGCCCGCCCGGGGCAAGGCTCCGTGCGTCGCGGGGCGGCTGGACAAGTTTTCACCCAAACGCCCGGTGGCAGAGGCTAAGCTGCGCACTGCGCACTGCGCACTGCTCACTGCCGAGGGGGAAGATATGGACAGACGACAGTTTGGTCTGGGTTTGCTCGGGTTCGGTGTTGCGGCCGGGTGCGCTCGCGCCCAGGTCCCGGCTCCGGCGGTCCACGGGCTTGTTGGCGAGATCCTGCGCGAAACCGGCGCTCCGGCGCTCGGCGGCGTGGTCGTGACGCCGGAGGGGACCCCTTGGCTTGAGGCGGGAGGGCTGCGCCGCGCGGACCAGGCCGTGCAGGTGACGCCCCAGGATCCGTGGCATCTCGGTTCGAACACCAAGGCCATGACAGCGGCGGTCTATGGACGGCTGGTCGAGCAGGGGCGCGCGCGCTGGGGCGCGACGGTGGCCGAGCTGTTTCCCGGCCTCACGGCGGACCCGGCCTGGCGGCAGGCGACCATCGAGGCGCTCTTGGCTCATCGCGCCGGCGTTTCTGACCGGGACGCTCTCGGCGGAACCTGGCTGATGGCCGCCCATGCCGACAAGCGGCCGCTCCAGGCCCAGCGGCGCGCACTCGCCGAGAAGGTGCTGGCGGCGCCGCCGACGGGAAAGCCCGGCGCCTTCGAGTACTCCAACGCCAACTACATTCTGGCCGGCGCCGCCATCGAGGCGATCACCGGAGAGGCCTGGGAGACCGTGATCCAGCGCGAGCTGTTCGAGCCGCTGGCCATGAAATCCGCAGGCTTCGGCGCGCCGGCGGGTGAGGCGCCGTGGGGCCACACGCCGCCCCCGTTCGGGGTCGAGTCGATGGGCGGCCGGCCTGTGGATCCAAAGGGCATCGCCGACAATCCGGCCGCCCTGGGCCCGGCCGGCACGGCGCATGCCTCGCTCGGCGACTACGCCAGCTTCCTGAGGCTGTTCATCACCGAGGGGGCCGGGCTGCTGCAGCCCGCGACCATCGCCCGCCTGACGGCCCCGTGGGGGGAAGGCGAGCCGGCGTACGCGCTGGGCTGGGGCGTGGTCGACAACGCGCCCTGGTCGAAGACGCGGGCCCTGCTCCACAACGGGTCCAATACCATGTGGTTCGCGACCGCCATCGTCATTCCGGAACGGCGCATCGCGGTGGCGGCGGTCTCCAACGACGCGGGCAAGACCAGGGGGGAGAAGGCCTGCCGCACCCTGGCGTCGCGGCTGCTGCAGGAGCACGCGGCGGACTGGGCGCGCGGCCCCGCTTGAGGCGCCGCCGGCGCCGTGCCACGGTCCGCGGGTGCGCGGCCTCGTGAGCCTTCTGATACGACTCGTTTTTCTCGCGGGGCTGGGGCTCGCCGCGTGGTTCGTGGTCGACATGTACGCCCCGTCCCGGCACGTGCCCTGGAAGCCGGTGGACCTCACCCAGCCCCCCGGTCTGGCCACGCCGCTTCAGGTCCAGCGGCTCGACGTCGATCCGGACGCCTGCCTGACCGCTCTGCGCGACGCCGGAGTCGAGGCCGAACTGGCGCCGGAGGTGGTCGAGGGCGACTACTGCCAGGTTCGGAACGCCGTCGTGCTGCGCTCGGGCATAACCCCGCTCAGTCCCTCCGACCTGCCCATGAGCTGCAAGCTGGCGGCGGCCTATGTCATGTGGGACCGGCAGGTGTTGAAACCCGCTGCGCAGGAACTGATGGGCAGCGAGGTCGAGGGCGTGGTCAGCTACGGCTCCTACTCCTGCCGCCGCATCGGCGGCCAGGAGACCGAAAGGCCCAGCGAGCACGCTACCGCCAACGCCGTCGATCTGGGTGAATTTCGTTTCGCCGACGGTCGAAGGGTGACCGTCAAGGAGCACTGGACCACGGGCGGCGCCGAGGCGGAATTCCTGCGCCGGCTGCGCCTGGGCGGCTGCGAGGTCTTCGGCACGGTGATCGGGCCGGACTACAACGCAGCCCATCACGATCATCTGCACATGGACATGGGCCATTGGGATTTCTGTCCCGAGGGTCCGGCGCCGACAGCCGCTGAAGACCCTCCCGCGCCTGCGGCCGAGCCAGCCGCAGCGTCCCCTGCCGCCGGGGCCCCGGTTTAATTTGACCCCCGGAAAAGCCGGGGGCAACAATGCGGCCGCGATCCGAGCTTTCGGCTGCCGACGACCGGGCGGAGGACCCACATGGTCCGACCTCCACGAAGCTGCTTCTGGGACGGGATTGCGCGGAGCGGGGCGCAGGTCCCGGTCCACTGGAACGGCTAAATGGAGACGCCAAGATGGCGAGTGGTACGGTCAAGTGGTTCAACACCACGAAGGGTTACGGGTTCATCCAGCCTGAAGACGGCGGCAAGGATGTCTTCGTCCATATCTCGGCGGTTCAGCGCGCCGGGCTTCAGGGGCTCGATGAGGGCCAGCGGGTCAGCTACGACCTGCAGGACGAGCGCGGCAAGACCGCGGCCGTGAACCTGCAGCCGCTCTGACCGCAGGATCAGCGACGGAACTCAGGCGGGCCCGGGGGCGACCTCCGGGCCCGTTCCACGTTTGACGGTGGAGCGCTGGGCGATGGCCACCCCGACCAGCGCCAGCACGGCGCCGAGCCCCTGGATCAGGCCGATCGGCTCGCCGAAGATGATCCAGCCCAGGCCTGCGGCCACCACCGGCTGGACGAAGACCACCACCGAGGCCAGGGCGGCCGGCAGGCGTCCCAGCGCCCAGGCGATCGCGCCCTGGCCGATCACGTGCACCAGGCCGAGCGCCACGCAGGCGCCCCATCCCGCCAGGGTCTCCGGCCGGAGATCTTCGCGCAGCAGCAGGGCGGCGACGAGCAACAGCGGCGCGCCCGCGGCGGACGACCACAGCATGACCCGCGCCGCGTTGGCGGTCTTTCGCGCCTGGCCGATGGCGAGGAAATAGGCTCCGTAGAAGAGAGCGGTGACAGCCGAGAGGGCGTCGCCCAGCGGCGGATTGATCCCCCGCGCGCCGCTCTGGCTGAGCGCCATGGTCACCGCGCCCCCCAACGCGAGGGCGAGTCCCAGTACGAAGAGGCGCTGGGGCCGTTCCCGGAACAGCAGCCAGGCCGCCAGCGTCACGACCACGGGCGTCAGGTTGGTCAGGACCGTGGCGTTGGTCACCGAGGTGTAGGTCACCCCGTAATGCCAGCAGGCGAGGTCGGCGGCGAAGAAGACGCCGGCCAGCCCCGTCCAGCGCCACGGCGCGCCGGCCTGGGCCCGCGGGGCGCCGGGGCGGAAGGCCATGATCGCGAGGAACGGCAGGGCCAGCGCCAGCCGCCAGAAGCCCGCCGCAGCCGGCCCGGTTTCGGTCAGCCGCACAAAGATGGGCGCGAATCCGATGGCCGCGGCGCCGACCATGAGCACGAGAAGGGCGCGGGCGTCTGCGCGCTGGGGGGTCATGGGTTCGCTTCTCCGAAGCCCAGCTCGCGTCGCAGGTCATGGGCGTTGACGCCGGAGGCGCGCAGGTCGCGCAAGGTCTGGGCGCGGTCGCGCTTGGCGAAGCGCCGCCCATCCGGTCCGGTCAGCAAGCGGTGGTGCCGGTAGACGGGCGTCGGCAGGCCGAGCAGCGCCTGCAGCAGGCGCTGGATATGGGTGGCGTCGAAGAGGTCCGCGCCGCGGATGACGTGGGTCACGCCCTGCAGCGTATCGTCCCATACCACCGCCAGGTGGTAGGCGACGCCGACGTCCTTGCGTCCCAGCACGACGTCCCCGGCGGTTTCCGGCCGCGCCCGCACCTCGCCTTCGCCCTCCTCGAGAAAGCGGAGCCGGTCCCATTCCGCGCCCAGCGCCTCCCGGGCGCGGTCGAGCGACAGCCGCCAGGCGAAGGGGCGTCCCTGCGCCAGGAGTTCAGCCTCCTCCTCGGCCGCCAGCGGCGAGCCCCGGAAAATGACCTCGTCGGGGCCCTCGCCCGAACCATGGGGCGCGCGCGAGATCTCGTCCATCACCTCGCGGCGGGTGCGAAAGCATCGATAGAGCAGGTCGCGTTCGCGCAGGGATTCCAGCGCCGCCTCGTACTCGTCGAGGTGATCTGACTGCCGCCGCACCGGCGTCTCCCACTGCAGCCCGAGCCAGGCGAGGTCCTCGTGGATCGCCGCCTCGTATTCGGGGCGGCATCGCGTCAGGTCGATATCCTCGATCCGCAGCAAGAAACGGCCTGCGGCCGCCCGGGCGGCCTCGTAGGCGGTCAGCGCCGAGAAGGCGTGGCCCTTGTGCAGGTAGCCGGTCGGCGACGGCGCGAAGCGGGTGACGAAGCCCATGTCCGCGCGCATACAGCATCCACCCCCCGCCGCGAAGGGAGCCTCCGCTGTCCGCCCATCCGACCCCCCGCCAGATCGCCGCCTGGCGCGCCCAGCTCGTCCTTCTGGATCCCGTCCTGCAGGAGGTCGACCGCCTCGTGGGGCCGCTGCACTGGCGCAGCGAGGCCGGAGGTTTCGAGGGCCTGGTGTCCATGATCGTCGGCCAGCAGGTGTCCACGGCGGCGGCCTCCGCGATCTGGGGCCGGGTGCGTGCGGGCCTGGGCGAGGTGACGCCGCAGGCCGCCTTCGCCGCCGGCCCCGAGGCGTTGGCCGGCATGGGGCTGTCACGCCCCAAGGCGCGCTACGTCCACGACATCGCCCAGGCCTTCCTGGAGGACCGGCACGGGGTGGGACACCTGCACTTGCTGCCTGACGACGAAGCGGTCGCGGCGCTGACGTCGCTGCGCGGCATCGGCCGCTGGAGCGCCGAGGTGTTCCTGATGTTCTGCGAGGGCCGCACGGACCTGTTTCCGGTCGGCGACCTGGCCCTGCGCGAGGCCGTAGGCTGGGTCGACGGCGCCGCCGTGAGGCCGAGCGAGCGCGAGACGGCGGACAGGGCGCTGGCCTGGGCGCCACACCGGTCGACCGCCGCGCATCTTCTGTGGGCTTGGTATGGCGCCGTGCGCCGGGGCGATATATCGCGACCGGTATGATCGCGCCGTCGCCGCTCCTCATCGGTCTGGACTACGCCGGTGTGGCGGTGTTCGCCGCGACGGGCGCCCTGGCCGCGGCCCGCAACAAGCACGACCTTGTCACCTTCGCCTTCTTCGCGGCCATCACCGGCATCGGCGGCGGCACGCTGCGCGACCTGCTGATCGGCGCGCCGGTGTTCTGGGTGCAGGACGCGGGCTACGTGGCCGTGTGCATTGTCGCCGCCTGCGCCATCTGGATCCTGGGGGCGCGCCCGTGGCGTCTCGACGCCCTGCTCTGGCTCGACGCCCTGGGGCTGGCCGCCTACGGCGTGATCGGCGCGGCCAAGGCTGCCGCTTGGGGGGTGCCGCCGCTCGTGTGCATCGTCATGGGCGCCCTGACCGCCACCTTCGGCGGCGTGGTGCGCGATGTGCTGGCCGGCGAGCCGTCGGTGCTGCTGCGCCGGGAGATCACCATCTCGGCCGCCTTGCTGGCGGCTGCCGTATTCGTGGTGCTGCACTGGCTGGGGCTGGGCGCCCTGCCGTCGGCGGCGGCAGGCTTCGTGCTCGGGTTCTCGCTGCGCGCCGGCGCGCTGGCCTGGGGGTGGAGCCTGCCCGGCTTTCCCGGCGTGGCGCCGGGGGAACAGCCGCCACGCGACGAGGCCTGACGGGCGCCGGCTTCATGGAGCCGTCGTCTGATCCGGAGTATAAGCGCTGATGTCGGGCGTCACCTGATTCCCGCCGCGTGATCGGGAAGGAGGCGTGTCTTCAGTCCTGGCCCTTTTCGCATAGCGGACCCGGCGGTCCGCCAGGGGTGTGGCCGATGCAGGTTCTGACGAACCCGCCGTCCGGCTGGCCCGCCCTGGTCCTCAACGCGGATTACCGTCCGCTGTCCTACTATCCGCTGTCCCTTTGGCCCTGGCAGGAGGTGGTGAAGGCGGTGTTCCAGGACCGCGTCCAGGTCGTCTCCACCTACGACAAGATCGTCCGCTCCCCGTCGCTCGAGTTCGCCCTGCCCAGCGTGGTGTCGCTGAAGGCCTACATCGACCAGAACCGCGCGCCCGCCTTCACCCGCTTCAACCTGTTCCTGCGCGACAACTTCACCTGCCAGTATTGCCACGCCACGGGCGACCTCACCTTCGACCACATCATCCCGCGCTCGAAGGGCGGACGGACGACCTGGGAGAACATCCTGACCGCCTGCGCCCCCTGCAACCTGCGCAAGGGCGGCCGGACGCCGCGAGAGGCCGGCATGCTCCCGGCGAGCGAAGCGCGACGTCCCTCGATGCACGAACTGCAGGAGCAGGGCCGCAGGTTTCCGCCCCACTACCTGCACCAGAGCTGGCTCGACTACCTCTACTGGGACATCGAGCTGGAGCCCTGAGAGCGCGCCCGGGACGCACTTTTCGCGCCCCATAACAGTGCTTGAAGTCGCCTCGTCAGGCGTGCGCGATACGGATCATGTTCGTCGAACCGGCCTGGCCGAAGGGTACGCCCGCGACGATCACCACCGCCTCGCCATCCCTTGCCAGGCCTAGGTTTCTGGCTTCGGCGAGCGCCTCGTCCACCATCGCCTCGACGTTGTCCGGGTCCTGCGCCACCCGCGGCTCCAGCCCCCAGGACAGGGCCAGCCGCCGGGCCGTCTGGATCGACGGCGTCAGGGCCACGATGGGCTGCAGCGGCCGCTCGCGCGACAGCCGCCGGGCGGTCGTCCCGCCCGCCGTGAAGGCCACCAGGCAGGCCGCCTCGGAAGCCTCCGCCGCCCGCGTCGCAGCCGCCGCAATGGCGTTCAGGTCGGCCGGCCGCTCACGCGCATGCTCGGCCGCCATGAGCCGCGGCCAGGCCGGATCCTGCTCCACCCGCGAGATGATGCGATCCATCATGGCCACGGATTCAAGGGGGAAATCTCCCGAAGCGCTCTCCGCCGACAGCATCATGGCGTCCGCGCCCTCGTAGACCGTGTTGGCCACGTCCGACGCCTCCGCCCGTGTCGGCGTCGGCGCATGAACCATCGAGTCCAGCATCTGCGTCGCCACGATCACGGGCCGCCCGCGCAGCTTGGCGGCGCGGATGATGACCTTTTGCGCCACGGGCACGTCCTCGGGCGGAAGCTCCACCCCGAGATCCCCCCGGGCGACCATCACCCCGTCGCTGAGGTCGACGATCTCGTCCAGGCAATCCAGCGCCTGGGGCTTCTCGACCTTGGCCAGGATCGCCGCCCGGCCGGCCACCAGGCTTCGGAGTTCGGCCATGTCTTCGGGCTTCTGGACAAAGGAAAGCGCGACCCAGTCCACGCCCAGATCCAGCGCATAGGCGAGGTCGGCGCGGTCCTTATCCGTAAGCGCCGACAGGGGCAGAACGACGCCCGGAAGGTTGACCCCCTTGCGGTCGGAGACCACCCCGCCCTGGATGATGGTCGTGTCCGCGAAATCCGGTCCGCACGTCTCCACCTTGAGGCGCAGCCGACCGTCATCGATCAGGATGACCACCCCGGGCTTGAGCGCCGCGAAGATCTCCGGGTGGGGCAGGACTGCGCGCTGGGCTGTTCCCTTTGGTCCTTCCAGCTCAAGGCGGAAACGGCCGCCCGTCTCGATTTCCGCCCGGCTGCCTTCGAACTGGGCCAGTCTCAACTTCGGGCCCTGAAGGTCGGCGAGCACCGCCAGGGGCCGGTCGATGGCCTTTTCGGCCGCGCGAACCGCGTCGCATGCAGCGCGGTGATCGTCTTGCGAACCATGGCTGAAGTTGAGGCGGAAGACGTCCGCGCCGGCCTCGGCCAGCGCCCTCACGGTGTCCGGAGATCGGCTTGCGGGACCGAGGGTGGCGACGATGCGCGCGCGGCGGGCGCGGATCATGGGCAGCTCCGTGTTCGGGGAGGACGCTTGTGAGACTCGGCCATCCTGTCAGTCGTTTCCGACAGACGGAAGACGTTCAGACTTTTTCGCTCAGTTTGATCGCAGTGCGGCAACCGGCGCGAATGACCGCCGAGAGCAGTGCATAGCCCGGGGCGTCGCGGGCGCCTTCCTCAACGGCCTTGTCACGGTGGGCGAGTTCCTCGTCCCGGAAACGGGCGAGTTCGTCCGCCAGGTCGGGTTCCCGCTCCTGTAGTTCGGCGATCTGGCCGGCGTAGTGGTCCTCGATCACCGTCTCTACGGCTTCGGTGCAGGCATGCGCGGCCTTCTCGCCCAGCAGAGCGGTGCCGGCGCCAAGAGCGAAGCCTGCCGCGCGCCAGACCGGCGCCATCACCGTCGGCCTCACCTTCTGTTCGTTCAGCAGGGCGTCGAAGCGGTCGAGATGGGCCTGCTCGTGCCCCTCCATGTCGGCGAGATCGGCGCGGATACGGTCCCGGCCGGGCGCATGCTCGAAGACCGCTCTCTGGCCGCGATAAATCCAGACGGCGCCCAGTTCTCCCGCATGGTCGACCCGCAGGATCTCGGCGAGGCGCTGGCGCAGGGTGCCCTGGCCGGGGCGGGGCGGGGCGCTAGCGGAGGACATTCACGTGCCAGTCCTTGGTCGTCTTCTTGCGCATGGAGGCGAGCAGGCTCAGCAGGGCCAACCCGGCGGAAATGATCGCGTTCCATCCGGCCATGGATATGCCCCACATCTTCCAGGCGACGACGTCGCAGGCGGGTAGGCGAACGGGTGCGCCGCTCAGGGCTGCGGCCATATCGTCGATGCTGACCACGCCGCCGGAGCCGGTGCAGGAAGCCGGAAGTTTCCACCAGTCGAGTTCGCCGCCCGCATGGAAGGTGGCGACTACCGCTCCAGCCGTGAACACGGCGAAGAGCATGAACGCGGCGACCCGGGGCGTTCCCTTGGAGCGGCTGAGCAACGCCCACAGCGTCGCGGTCAGGGAGATGGCGATCGCCAGCCAGTACGCATCCCGTTGCTTCAGACAGAGCGGGCAGGGCGGAAATCCGCCGAACCGTTCGAAAGCGTGAGCGCCCGCGAGCATGGCGATCGACGCCAGCAGGGCGAAGGCCGTCCACCAGCGGCCAATGACGTCGAAGACCTTCATGTAGCGAGACTTATCGTGGGACCGGGGCGGCGTCGAGACGCCCTCACAGGAGGCGGGCGAGGGCTACGCCGCCTACGATCAGGACCAGCACGACCGCCGTGGTCATCATCAGCCGCTTCTCCACGATCTCGAGAATCCGGGGCCCGAACCGCTTGAGGATCATCGCCGCCAGGAAGAAGCGGCCCCCGCGCGTCAGGACCGACGCGAAGATGAACATGGCGAAATTGAAGTGGGCGATGCCCGAGGCGATCGTCACCAGCTTGTACGGTATCGGCGTCAGGCCCTTGCCCAGGATCACCCAGATGCCGAACTGGTCGTACCAGTGCTGGAATTCCGCAAGCCCCTCCTCGTGGCCGCTGAGCTTCAGCAGGAACTGGCCGAGGTCGGTGAGGAAGTATCCGATGGCGTAGCCGGCCACGCCGCCCAGGACGGACGCCACGGTGCACCAGAAGGCGTAGAAGTAGGCCTTGTCCGGCCGCTTCAGCACCATGGGCGCCAGCATCACGTCCGGCGGGATCGGGAAGAAGGAGGATTCCGCAAAGGACACCGCCATCAGGGCCGGGAAGGCGCGGCGGCCTCCCGCCAGGCCCATGACCCAGTCGTAGAGGCTTCGGATGAGGCGGCCGAGAAGGCCGATGGTCCAGTAGTGGATCGTCTGCAGCACGGGGCGACCGGTCAGTGGGAGGCGGGCCCTGCTAGCAGGGTTCTGGCGCCAAGTCTCGCCCGTGCGGGTTGGCTTGGCGGTCCGGCGGCACTAGGTTCCGCGCAAGTTTCAGGAGGCCCCCATGTCCAATCCCATCCGCACCGACGGCTTCGAGTTCGTCGAGTTCACCAGTCCGGATCCCGAAGGGATGGCCGCCACCTTTGAAAAACTTGGCTTTACGGCGGTTTCGAAGCACCCGACGCGGGACATCGTCCGCTACAAGCAGAACGACATCAACTTCCTGCTGAACCGCGAGGACACGGGCCAGGCGGCCGAGTTCCGGCGGCTTCACGGCGGCTCCGCCACGGGCATGGGCTTCCGTGTCGACAACGCCGAGACGGCCTATGAGGAAGCCATCCGGCGGGGCGCGACCCCGGTCGACCCGGGCCCGACCGCCCTTGAAAACGGCAAGACTCTCAACGGGATCGGCGGCTCCGTTCTCTACCTCGTGGAGGCGGGACGAGCCTGGGCGGACTGGACTCCGCTGCCGGGCGCCGACCGCGAGAGCGAGAACGAGGTGGGGCTGCTCTACCTCGATCACCTGACCCACAACGTGAAGCGGGGGGAAATGCGGACCTGGTCGGGATTCTACGGCAAGGTCTTCGATTTCACCGAGCAGAAGTACTTCGACATCAAGGGCCAGGCCACAGGTCTCGTCAGCCAGGCGATGATCGCGCCGGACAAGAAGATCCGTATTCCGCTGAACGAGTCCAAGGACGACCAGTCCCAGATCGAGGAGTTCATCCGTGAATACGGCGGCGAGGGCATCCAGCACCTGGCGCTGGGCGTGCGCGACATCTTCGAGACGGTGGAAGAACTGAAGCGTCGCGGCGTGGCCTTCCAGGACACCATCGACACCTACTTCGACCTCATCGACAAGCGCATCCCGGGCCATGGCGAGGACGTCGATCGCATGCGCAAGAATCGCATCCTGATCGACGGGTCCGACGAAGAAGGCCTGCTGCTTCAGATATTTACCCAGAACCTGTTCGGCCCGATCTTCTTCGAGATCATCCAGCGCAAGGGCAATGAAGCCTTCGGCGAGGGCAACTTCCAGGCCCTGTTCGACTCCATCGAGCTCGACCAGATCCGCCGCGGAGTGATCAAGGTCGACGCGTGAAACCCGTCCCGAACCTGTCCGTCTTCGGTCGTTTCCGGTCTGTCTACGGGCTGATCGGCGCGGTCTTCATCATCGCGAACACGTTCATCGGCGCCGCGAACGCCGAGACGCCCCGATGGGCCATCGCAGTCCACGGCGGCGCCGGCGTCATCGAGCGCGCCGACCTGTCGCCCGAGACGGAGGCGGCCTATCGCAGGGCCATGGCCGACGCCGTCGAACGCGGGTCGGCGGTGCTCCGGGCCGGCGGATCGTCGCTCGACGCCGTCGAGGCGGTCATCCGCGGCATGGAGGATGACCCGCTGTTCAACGCCGGCCGCGGAGCCGTCTTCACCAGCGAGGGGCGCAACGAGCTCGACGCCTCGATCATGGACGGGCGGACGCGCGGGGCCGGGTCGGTGGCGGGGGTCACCACGGTGCGCCATCCGATCACCCTGGCGCGCCGGGTCATGGAGCGCTCGCCGCACGTCATGATGATCGGCGAGGGGGCCGAAGCCTTTGCACGGACCCAGGACCTCGAGCTGGTCGACAGCGGCTTCTTCTTCACCGAGCGGCGCTGGGACAGCCTGCTGAAGGAGCTGAAGCGGCGGGGCGAGCCGGCGCCGGCGCGTCCGGCGGGCGCGCCGCCCCCGTCGGGCCAGGCGGGGCTCTGT
>JAEZEZ010000065.1 GCA_023432855.1 Pseudomonadota bacterium
GGGCGTCGCCTGGGCCGTCGTCAGGGCCTGGGAGAAGAAGGCGCGCTGGGCGGCGCGGGCCGCGTCGGACGGCTGGGGCCGCGCGGGCGGCAGGGGACTGAAGCTGGAACCGATCGGCGAGGCCATGGCGCGAGGTTTCGCCGCCGCCGGCAAAAACTTGGTTAACGCAGCGCTTCCATCAGGCGGTCGGCGTCCTCGCGGGTCAGCGGCCCGGCGTGCTTGGCCACCACCTTGCCGCGCGCGTCGACGGCGAAGGTTTCGGGCACGCCGGTGATGCCCAGCTCCACGCCCGAGGCGCCGGTCTGGTCGCTCAGCGCCAGGGCGAAGGGATCGCCCAGCTCTTCCAGGAAGGCGCGGCTGTCCTCGGGCTTGTCCTTCCAGGCGAGGCCGACGATGCGCACGCCCCGGGCGCTCAGGCGCATCAGTTCCGGGTGCTCGACCCGGCACGGCGCGCACCAGGAGGCGAAGACGTTGACCAGGGCCGGGCCTCTCACCTGGGCGTCGAGCGCCACGGGCGGCCCGCCCGCCAGCGGCGAGACCATCACCGCAGGCACCGGCTTGCCGACGAGGGCGTCGGGCTTGAACTCCGGATCGCGCTTCAGCGACCAGCCCACGAACAGCACCGCAAGACCCGCGAGCAGCACCAGCGGCAGGAAGGCGAACAGGCGCTTCATCGCTGCTGCGCCTCGGCGTCCCTCAGCGCGCGGGCGGCGCGGCGGGCACGGCCCAGCACCGAGGCCAGCAGGCCCAGCAGCACGACCGCGCTGATCCCCCAGGCCGGCCACACGTAGGCGGCGTACTTGCCCATGTCGAAGTCCGGCATCAGGCGCTCCCGGCGGCCTTCAGCGCCAGGGCGGCGGCGCGGCGGGCGTTGATCTCGGCGCGGATGGCGACCACCCACAGCGCGAGGAAGAAGAAGGTGTAGGCCGCGCCCATGAGCAGCAGCGGCGTCAGCAGGTCGGCGGTGATGGTCGGACCGTCCAGGCGCAGGACCGAGGTCGGCTGGTGCAGGGTGTTCCACCAGTCGACCGAGAACTTCACGATCGGCAGGTTGATCAGGCCCGCCAGCGCCAGCACCGAGGCGGCGCGCCCGGCCTTCGTCTCGTCGTCGATCGAGGCCCTCAGCGCCATGTAGCCGAGGTAGAAGAGAAACAGCACCAGCACCGAAGTCAGGCGCGCGTCCCATACCCACCAGGCGCCCCACATGGGCCGGCCCCAGAAGGCGCCGGTGACCAGGGCCAGGAAGGTGAAGGCCGCGCCCAGCGGCGCGGCGGCGCGGGCCGCGGCGTCGGCCAGCAGGTGGCGGAAGACCAGGGCGAAGAAGCTGGCGCCGCCCAGGGCGGCGTAGACGAACAGCCCCATCCAGGCGGCCGGCACATGCACGAACATGATCCGCACCGTGTCGCCCTGCTGGTAGTCCTCGGGCGCGGTGAAGCTGGTCCAGATTCCGGCGGCGAACAGGAGCACGCACAGCACGCCGAAGACGGCGGGCAGGTAGCGGGTGGCGGTCATGAACCGCTGGGGGTTGGCCAGGCCGAACATTGGCCGCGACATAGAACCCGCCCGCGGCGGGGGCAAGGCTGGGACAATTGCGTAAGTTTAAGCGGCGCCGTAGCGAAACAGGCGCTAGACCGGGCGACATTCGACCGAGGCCCCCGATGAAACGCTCCCTGATGTGCGCCGCACTGGCGCTCGCCGCCGCCGCCACGCCCGCCGCCGCGCAGGCGCCCGCGGGCCCCGAGCCGCAGTGGGACGTGGTCCTGACCCGTGACCTGCTGGCCATGCGCGCGGCCATCGACGAAGGCCACCCCGGTCCGGTCGACGAGCTCAACCCCTCGTTCAAGCTGGCCCTGGAGGAGGGCCTGAAGCGGGCCATGGAGCGGGCGCCCACGGCCAACTCCGCCGGCGGCTGGTGGTGGGCCCTGCGCGAATACGCGGCCATCTTCGACGACGGTCACCTCAGCGTCGGCATGCTGGAGAAGGCGCCGCCGCTAACCTACCGATGGCCGGGGTTCCTGACGCGCTTCGAGGGCCGCGACCAGATCATCGCCGTCCGGCTCGAACAGGCCGGCCTGCCGGAGCTCGGCGCGAAGCTGATCTCGTGCGACGGCCATTCCGCCTGGCGCCTGGCCGAGGAGCACGTCGGCCGCTTTCATGGCCGCTGGCAGCTGGAGGCCCAGCGGGCGCGGCAGGGCGCGCGCCTGTTCCTCGACGCTTCCAACCCCTGGATCAAGCAGCCGCAGAGTTGCGTCTTCGAGCACGACGGCCGCAGCGTCACCTACCGCCTCGACTGGCGCGACCTGAGCGGCGACGAGGCCGGCCAGCGCCTGACCGAGGCCCAGCGCAGCTTCCGCGCGCCCATCGAGCGCCGCGCCCTTGCGGGCGGCGGCGCCTGGATCTCGGCCGGCTCCTTCGACGGCAATCCGGCCTCGGACGCCGGCAAGGCCCTGCGTGCCGTGGTCGAGGGCATGAAGGCCGACCAGGCCGCCCTGCGCGCGGCGCCGGTCGTGGTGCTGGACCTGCGCGGCAACGGCGGCGGCTCCTCGGCCTGGAGCCGCGAGATGGCGGTGGTGCTGTGGGGCGAGGACTACGTCGCCGCCCGCGAGCCGGGCTCGGACTACGTCGACTGGCGCGTGGCCGAGGCCAACATCGCCACCATCCGCGGCTTCGGCGAGGCCCTGCGCCAGGACCCGCAGGCCAACCCCGAGTGGCTGAAGTGGGTGGAAGAGGTCGTCGCCGGCATGGAGGCGGCCCGCGCCGCCGGCCGGCCGCTGTGGCGGCAGGGCGAGGGAACGGACGACGCCCCCTCCGCCGGGGCCGCCGCTGCGCCGCAGTTCGCCGGCCGCGCCTATGTGCTGACCGACGCCGCCTGCGCCTCGGCCTGTCTGGACGCCGTGGACCTGTGGAAGGCGCTGGGCGCCGTGCAGGTGGGCGGCGAGACCTCGGCCGACACCCTCTACATGGAAATCCGCGAACAGCCGCTGCCCAGCGAGATGGCGGTCCTGCGCCTGCCGATGAAGGTCTATCGCGGCCGTCCGCGCGGCCTGAACGAGCCGCACCGGCCCGAGCACCTGTGGAGCGGGAACATGGCCGACACTGCCGGGATCGAGGCCTGGATCGCGGGCCTGCGCTGAGGCCTCAGCTCAGGGCGTTGCGCACGGCCGCGGCGGCGGCGAAGGGCGTCACGGCCAGGGCGCCCAGGCTGTAGGCGGCGAGGAAGGCGAAGGCGGGCGCCCAGTTCAGCCCGGCGGCGAACGCCTCCAGCGCGCCGGCGCCGAAAATCACCGGCGGGGCGAACAGCGGCAGCACCACCACGGCGACCAGCACGCCGCCGCGCCGCGCGCCCAGCGCCAGGGCCGCGCCCATCGAGCCGGTGAAGGCGAAACCAAGCGCGCCGACCAGGGCCGCGGCGAAAGTCAGAGGCGCGAGCGAAACCGGCGCGCCGAGGGCGATGGCGGCGACGGGGGCGGCGACGGCCAGGGGCAGGCCGCCGGCCGTCCACTGGGCCAGCCCCTTGGCGAGGGCGACGGCCTCCAGCGGGATCGGCCCCAGCGCCAGCAGGTCGAGCGCCCCGTCCTCGAAGTCGCGTTCATAGAGCCGCTCGAGCGAGAGCAGGGTCGAAAGCGCCAGTGCGATCCAGGCCACGCCGGGCGCCACGGCGGCCAGCCTCTGCGGATCCGAGCCGACCGCCAGCGGCACGAGCGCGGTGATGCAGGCGAAGAAAGCGCAGGCCAGCAGCGCCCCGCCCCCCCGGCCCCAGGCCAGGGTCAGTTCGCGGCGGTAGAGGGTCGTAAAGGCGCTCACAGCGCCACCTCCCGCGCGGCGATGGGCAGGGGATCGTGCACCGCCGCCACCAGCATGCCGCCGCCGGCGAGGTGATCGCGCATCAGGCCGCCGAAGCGTTCGCGCCAGCGGGCGTCGAGCGGCGACAGCGGCTCGTCGAGCAGCCAGAGGGGCCGCGGCGAGGCCAGCAGCCGGGCCAGGGCCACCCTGCGCCGCTGGCCCGCCGAGAGCTTGCGCGTCTCGAGATCCAGCAGCGGCTTCAGCTCGAGCGCCTCGACCGCCGCGGCCATGGAGGCGCCGCTTCCGCCGGTCCAGGCGACCTGGAAGGCCAGTTCGTCCCGCGCCGTGCGGCCGGGCTTGAGCCCGTCCTGGTGCCCCAGCATGTGCAGGCCGCCGGCCCGGGCGTCCTCGGCCTCGAGCGGCCCGGCGGGGCCGGCGAACGAGACGGCGCCCGCATCGGGCCGGATGAGGCCGGCGATGGCCCGCAGCAGCGAGGTCTTGCCCGAGCCGTTGGCGCCGGTCAGGGCGATCGCCTGGCCCGCATCGGCGGTGAACGAAAGGCCGGTGAGCAGCTGGCGGCCGCCGCGGGAGAGCGCGACGGCCTCGACGGTCAGGTGCGCGATCACGCCGCGACCGCCCCGCAGGACCGCAAAGACCACGGCGCCGACCGGGATAACGGGGTGACGACGCGCCGCACTCGGTCTAAGACACGCGCGGCCGCACCGGGACCACGCCGCGCCGGCGGGACTCCTGTGCATTCCCGCCTCAAGCGCGCGAACCCGGTACCGATTGTCGGTCGGCCGTACGACAAGAAGGATCTCCCATGCCGTCCAATGACAGCTTCACAACCCGGCGCGATCTCGCCGTCGGGCGCAAGAAATACGTCTATTACAGCCTGGCCGCCGCCGAGGAAGCGGGTCTGACCGGGATTTCCCGCCTCCCGCGCTCGATGAAGGTGCTGCTGGAGAACCTGCTGCGCAACGAGGACGGGGTTTCCGTCAGCCAGGACGACCTTCGCGCGGTGGCCGCGTGGCTCGACGAAGGCAACCGCGGCAAGGTGGAGCACGAGATCGCCTTCCGTCCCGCCCGCGTGCTGATGCAGGACTTCACCGGCGTGCCGGCGGTGGTCGACCTGGCCGCCATGCGCGACGCCATGACCGCGCTGGGCGCCGACCCGTCGAAGATCAACCCGCTGAACCCCGTGGACCTGGTCATCGACCACTCGGTGATGGTCGACTACTTCGGCCACGACAACTCCTTCAAGCGCAACGTGGAGAAGGAATACGAGCGCAACATGGAGCGTTACCGCTTCCTGCGCTGGGGCTCGTCGGCCTTCAACAACTTCCGCGTCGTGCCTCCGGGCACGGGCATCTGCCACCAGGTGAACCTGGAGTACCTGGCCCAGACCGTCTGGACCTCGGAAGAGGGCAAGACCGTCACCGCCTATCCTGACACCGTGGTCGGCACCGACAGCCACACCACCATGATCAACGGCCTGGGCGTACTGGGCTGGGGTGTGGGTGGCATCGAGGCCGAGGCGGCCATGCTCGGTCAGCCGGTTTCGATGCTCATCCCCGAGGTCGTCGGCTTCAAGCTGACCGGCAAGCTGGCTGAGGGGATCACCGCAACCGACCTCGTCCTCACGATCACCGAGATGCTGCGCAAGCACGGCGTCGTCGGCAAGTTCGTCGAGTTCTACGGCGAGGGCGTCGCCGCCACCTCGCTCGCCAACCGCGCCACCATCGGCAACATGTCGCCGGAGTTCGGCTCCACCGCCGCGATCTTCCCCGTAGACGGCGAGACGCTGAACTACCTGCGCCTGAC
>JAEZEZ010000058.1 GCA_023432855.1 Pseudomonadota bacterium
CCGCACGGCCGCCCGGTTCGGCCTGCGCAACGCGCTCGGCGCGCTCGGGCCCGTGGGCGCCATCGCGGCCATCGCCGCGACCGAGGTCGCCGCCGATGCAGCGGGCGCCGCCGTGGCCTCCAGCGGCCCGGCGAACGACGTCGAAGGCACGAAACCCGAGCAGCAGCGGATGAACCACCTGCTCTCCCTCTATCGCGAAAAGGGCTGTTGACGAGGGGCGCAGCCCTCAGGGACGGCCGGTGTCCACCCCGATGACGGCCGTCCCGCCCCTCGCCCCGAAATCCGGAGACCGACGATGCGCGCCGCCGTCCTCAGCCTCAACGCTGCCGCCTTCATCGGGCTCGCCCTGCCCGTGGGCCTGATCTGGCGCTCATTGGCGGCGGACGGCGGCCAGGCATGGATAGGGCTGGCGTTCCTGCTGCTGATCTTCGCCGGTGTGCTGGCCTTGGGACTTGCGGGCGTGATCCTCTGCCGCCCCCGAAGCGGCGGCGCCAGCCGGCTCATTCTCGCGGGCGCCACGGCTTTTGTCCTGGCCTTCGCGATCCTGCTCTTCGCGGGCTAGCCGGCCAGCGCCCGCGCGCGGGCCGGCTCCTCTTCCATGGCCTGGCCCAGCCGGTCGACGAACTGGGGAATCAGCGCCTCCCGAACGGCGGGCGATCCCCAGTACGGATTCATGAACACGGTACGGATCATCAGCAGCCCGTCGCTGTCGTCGATCCCACCGTGGCTCCCCAGATGTCGCGCCCTCTGGGCAGCGTAGTCCGGGCCCAGCGTCGTCTTTGAAACCACGAAGTCCTCGGAGGCGCACAGCCGGTCGAAAACCGCGCGCGTACGCCGGTTGGAGGCGCTCGCCGGCTCTCCCGTCTCGGCGACCGAGAAGCAGAGGATGTTGGTGTCCGCGGGCTCGAGGAACCGTACGGTCGGAAGCGCCGCCCGCACCGCGGCTTGGAAGGCCTTGCGCGACTGTACGGTCTCCGCCAGCAGAGCGCCCATCCGCTCCGGCCCGAAACCGAGGGTCCGCCCGGTCAGCCAGGTGGCTGCCGCCCCGGCTGCGGATCGAGAGCCTTCCAGGGTCGACGACCACTTGCCATCGCCCAGTTCCGGCCGGTCGAGATAGGGCGCGGCGAACCCCGAGACGGCGTAGCGCTCCGCGTCACGCACGAGGAAAGCGCCGCAGGCGTAGGGCACGTAGCCAAGCTTGTGCGGATCGAGCGTCACAGAGTCGGCGCTGGCGATCGCCGCGAGCCCGCGCTGCGAAGGCTCGGACAGGACCCTGGCCGCGTCCCCGCCCAGCAGACTGCACAGGAAACCGCCATAGGCGGCATCGACGTGGCGCCAGATCCGCCATCCGCGTTCGACGGCCCAGCGGTCGAGCAGGTCGTGCAGACGGTCTATGGGGTCGATCTCGCCGGCTTCGGTGGTGCCGGCTACACTGACGGCCATGAGGATCGGACGGCCCTGGTCCCTCGCCTGCTCCACGCGGCGCTCGAAGTCCAGCAGGTCCAGCCGGCCTTCGGCGTCCAGCGCGACGGACCAGAAACTCTCCTCGCCCAGGCCGAAGACATTGGCCGCCTTCTGCCAGGAGTAGTGCTTGTTGCCGGGCACCAGGACGACCGGCCCCAGGTAGTCGCGTCCGCTGGCCAGGCTTATCCGCCGCCAGACGTCCGCCGGGTTCCCGGCCACGGCGCTGTAGCGCCGCAGGGTCTCGTCATCGAGCTGGTGTCGGGCCCACAACTCGCTGAAGCGTTCCCAACCCATGTGCGCGGCTTCGAACACGTCGAGAGGCGCCCCGCTGGTCTCCGCCTCGTACAGCGCCAGGCTCAGCCAGTGATCAAGGCGATAGCGGGCTCGCCAGACAGCCTCGAAATTCGCGATGGTGCCGCCGGAGGTGAAGTGGCCCTGGGCGACGGCGGGGTCGAAGCCGACCATCTGGGCCAGCATGGCGATCGCCTCGGCCTCGATGAGGGTGCCGACCCGGCTGGCCTCCCGGGAGGTGTTGTTGGGGTTGTGCAGCATCGCCGCGAACCAGCCGAGCAGGGCGGGCAACGACAGTTCGGCCTTCATGTGCCCGACATAGTGCGGCGTATGGGTGGGCGTCTCCGCGGTCAGCCGTTCAGACAGTTCGCGCACGCCCTCTCCCAGGCGTACGCGCTCGATTTTAGCCAGCGCCTCGAAACCCTTTGCGGATGAGATGCCGGGGTCGTTGCGCGCCGTATCCCGGCGCCAGCCGAACCAGTGGTCCAGAACGGTCTGGAGCTCGCCGCGGGTCCAGGATTCGTTCTCCGACCGAGGGCCGGGGAAGTAGGCGGCGGACAGCAGTTCGGCCGGGGCGGGGGGCAGGCTGATAGCCATGAGGCGGTCCTAGGAAGGTCGTGAGAGAAGCCAGGCCGCGACGGCGGCCAGGAATGCGGCCGCGACGGCCAGGACAGCGGGGCGGACATCGACGAACCACATGACGGCCAGGCTCGCCGACATCCCTGTCACCGCGAGAGCCTTGGCCTTCGCCGGGACGGCGCCCCGCTCCTCCCAGTCCCGGATCAGGGGGCCGAAACGCGGATGCGCCCGCAGCCAGGCGTCCAGCCGCGGCGAGGAGCGGGCGAAACACCAGGCTGCGACGAGCAGGAAGGGGGTGGTCGGCAGCAGCGGGAGAAACACGCCCGCCACGGCCGCGGCGATCGACGCGCTCCCTACCAGGCGCAGCAGATGGCGCCTCACGGGACGACGACCGCTCGCCCGGTCCGGGGCGGAAACCCAGGCGTCGGCATAGCAGCAGAGGTCCTCTGGAAAGGCGGAGACGAACTTTGACATGCGCTCATGCTGCACTCATAGCCCGGCTTCGGCCTTGCGCTGGCCCAAGGCCGCCGAAAACGCCTCAGGCGAGCGGCCGCCGCACCAGCATCGGGCCGTAGCGATAGATGAACAGGGCGAACGCCAACGCCCAGAGCGCCGCCGAACAGGCCAGCAGATGCACCGTTAGGTCGGGCAGGAAGGGCGCGGTCACGCGCAAGATCGCGGCGAGATTGATCGTCACGTAGAGGGCCGTGGTCCATCGTTCGCCCGTCCGCGGCCGCCCGGTATGACCGAGCGTGGCGCGGGTCATCATGGCAAGCGTCATGACCCCCATGGACCCTGCGGTCAGCGCGTGCACGCCGGCGGTGGCCGGAACCAGTTCGGGCAAGACCTTCGACAGGCCAAGCAACGCCAGGCCGATCGGCAGCCAGACGTAGCCAAGGTGAAGAATCCACACGAGCGGCTCGGGGCCGGTGACCCACCCACGCCAGCGGGCCAGCCGGGCGAAATTCATCAGGCCGGCGGCGATCAGGGCGCCGCCGGTTAGGACGTTCTCCGGGGCGAGAACCCAGGCCGCGAGCGCGAGCCCTGTGACGAGAAGCACGAGCTTGTCGAAGCGGTTGAATGGAACCGGATCGGGGCTGAGGCCGCGCGCCGCCGTCCAGTTGCGGGTGAAGCTGGGAACGACGCGGCCTCCGATGAGGGCGATCAGCCCGCTGATGGCGCCCACCGCCGCGCGCGTGGCGTAGTCGCCGATCACGGGGAAGACCGCCTGGAGGTGAAAGGCGATGTTGGCCGCCGCCAGCAGGGTGGCGAGCAGGCATACGGGAAGGTTCCGCCGGTTGCCGGCGGCGAGCACCTCGCGCCAGACCAGGGCGGCGAACACCGCGAGGAAGGCGCTGTCGACAATGGCGGCCGCCAGGGCGAAGTCCGCCGGCGCCAGCAGCATCAGCCTGCCGGCGACCCACAGGACGAACAGGCCCGCCAGCGGCGCGCCGGTGACGGGCAGGCGGCCGGTCCAGTTCGGCACCGCGGTGAGCAGGAAGCCGGCCACGATGCCGCCTACGTAGCCGAACAGCATCTCGTGGATGTGCCAGAGGCGGCCGTCGAGTCCGCCCACACTGCCGTCGCCGACGGTGAAGCTCGCGACCCAGATCGGCACCGCGAGCGCCGACCACACGGCGGCGAAGAGAAAGAACGGCCGGAAGCCGAAGCTGAAGAGGGCGGGGCCCGTATGTCGCCGCATGCGCTCGGCCGTGCTCGTCACTGTACTCACTCCATGAAACAGGCTGGGGGCGGACGGCGCAGGCCGCCCGCCCCCGACCAGGTTGAACCTGGCCTACTCCGCCGGAAGCGGAGCGGGCTGCGGTCCCGTCTCGGGCTTCAGCCGCGGCTTGCGCGGGCCGATCACGAGCTTCGCGGCGAAGGCGGCCAGGGTGAAGGCGCCGACGCTGAAGATCACGTCGCCGGGCACCCGCATCCAGACCAGCGTCTCGACCAGCGGCGAATGGATCACCTCCGGCGAGCGCGCGTACCACATGCCGTGCTCGATCGAGGCGAAGGCCTGGACGACGCCGACCGGCAGCAGCGACATGAAGACCATCGCCGCAAGCCCCCCGTTCAGCATCCAGAACGTCCAGCCGAGCATCCGGTCGCTCCACTGCCCGGCTGTCGCCAGCCCGCGGAAGCAGAACAGCATCAGCCCGATGCCCAGCATGCCGTAGACGCCGAACAGGGCGCTGTGGGCGTGCGTGGCCGTCGTGTTCAGGCCCTGGATGAAATAGAGGCTGATCGGCGGGTTGATCATGAAGCCGAAGACCCCGGCGCCGAGCAGGTTCCAGAAGGCCACCGCCACGAAGAACATGATCGGCCACTTGTAGGTCTGGACCCAGGGTGCGGCCTTGGAATGCCGCCAGGTCTCGAACGCCTCCGCCCCGATCAGGGCCAGGGGCACCACTTCCAGCGCCGAGAAGGTGGCGCCGATGGCGATCACCGACACCGGCGTCCCGGCGAAGTACCAGTGGTGAGCGGTGCCGAGCACGCCGCCGAACAGGAACACGATGGTCCCGAACAGCACCGCGCCGTTCGCCGTCGTCGCCCGCACCAGGCCCAGCTTGACGAACAGCAGGCTGATGACGGCGGTGGCGAAGACCTCAAAGAAGCCCTCCACCCACAGGTGGACGACCCACCAGCGCCAGTACTCGACCATCGAGATGTGCGAGTGTTTCCCCCACATGAAGCCGGCCGCGTAGAACAGGCCGATGGCCACGGTGGACAGGAACAGCACCACGAGCACCGGCTTGCTGTCCGACGGGCTCTTCAAGGCCGGCCACAACGCCCGGGTGACGAGCAGCAGCCACAGCATCAGGCCCACGAACAGCAGGATCTGCCAGAACCGGCCGAGGTCGATGTATTCCCAGCCCTGATGGCCGAACCAGAAGTTGGCGTTCAGGTCGAAGACCTGCTGCACGCCCAGCCATTCGCCGGCCATCGAACCGAGCACGACGAAGACCAGGGCCGCCCACAAGATGTTGACGCCGAGCTTCTGGAACTTCGGCTCGTGGCCCGAGATCAGGGGCGCCATGTAGAGCCCCGTCGCCAGCCAGGCGGTGGCGATCCAGAAGACGGCGAGCTGGGTGTGCCAGGTGCGGGTCACCGCGTACGGGATCCACTCCGACAGCGGGAAGCCGTAGAAGTCATGGCCCTCGACCGCATAGTGGGCCGTCACGGCGCCGAGCCCGACCTGGAGCAGGAAGAGCCCGATGACCGTGAAGAAGTACTTGCCCGTCGCCTTCATGGACGGGGTCGCCTGGACGCCTGAGAGCGGATTGGTCGCGGGCGCCTCGTGGTGTTCCTCCTTCTTCGTCCTGGCGTGCCAGAAGAGCAGCGCGCCTATGCCGAAGATGAGCAGCATGATGCTGGCCACCGACCAGACCACATTGGCCGAACTCGGCACGTTGTCGATCAGCGGCTCGTGCGGCCAGTTGGAGGTGTAGGTGACGGTGTCGCCGGGACGGTTGGTGGCCGCCGCCCAGCCCGTCCACCAGTAGAAGGCGGAGATCTGGGCGCGGCGCTCGGGGTCCGGCACCGCGTTGTTGGCGATGGCGTACTGCTCGCGCAGCTCTTCGAGCGCCGGATCGCCGCTGAGCAGAGCCCGGTAGTGGCCTCCGACCTCGCGGATCGCCGCGGCGCGGTCGGCGGAAACGGTGATCGTTTCCGTGGTCGCGTCGTAGGTATTGGTGCGCAGCTCACGCTTCAGGCGCGGCTTGTAGGCCGCCTGCTGCTCGTCCGTCAGTTCGGCGTAGGCCTTGCCGTGATCGCGCCGGGCCCAGAGGTCCAGCAGGGTGACGGCTTCGCGGTGCAGGGTGTCGGCCGACCAGTCGGGCGCGACGTAACCGCCGTGCCCCCAGATCGAGCCGACCTGCTGGCCGCCCATGGACTGCCAGGCCAGCTGGCCGTTCTGGATGTCGGCGCGGGTGAACAGCACATTGCCGCCCGCGTCGAGAACCTGCGCCGGTATCGGCGGCGCCTGCCGGTGGATTTCCCGCCCCATCAGCCCGAGCACGGCGAATGACGCCGCCATCAGAATGGCGAGGACGAACCACAATCGCTTGATGTTCATCTCGATGATCCCTTTGCCGGCGGGACTCCCCCGAAGCCGGCGATTGGGATGCTCATGCGCTCAGCGGCGGGGCCTTACGTTGCGCTGGCGCAAAGAGCCCGAAGCCGCTCAGACGGCTGTGGCGTGACGGCCCCGGGTCTGCGGCAGGCAGCTGTCGAAACAGGCCGCGGCCACCCGCATCATGCGCCGCGCCTCCTCGGGAATCCGCACGGTGCGGCCCTCGACGACGGCCAGTCCGTCAGGCGCCAGGCGCTCGGCGTCTGCAATGCAGGCGTCCAGGGCATCGGACGCGAAACCATGGGCTTCGCAGGTCGCCGCCACATCGACGGCGAGGTCGCACATGAGCCGCTCGATGACGGCGCCGCGCAGTTCGTCCTCCGCCGTCACCGCCAGGCGGCGGACGATGGGCAGCCGGCCCCCCTCGACCGCGGCGCCCCAGGCGTCGGTCGGGATCTGGTTCTGCAGGAAGCCTTCGTTGAAGCGGCCGATCGACGACGGCCCGATGGGTACGAGGACCGGGGCCGGATCGTCCGTGTAGCCCTGGAAGTTGCGGCGGAGCGTTCCGCCTGCGGCGGCGATGCTGAGCGGATCGTGCGGCAGGGCGTAGTGATCCAGGCCGATGCGCACGTAGCCGCCGGCGACCAGGGCCTGGTCCGCCGCTTCGGCCTGGTCCCAGCGCCCGGCGACGTCGGCGAGGTCGGCTTCCTTGATCATGACCTGGTGCTTCTTCATCCAGGGCACGTGGGCGTAGCCGAAAACCGACACCCGGTCGGGGCGCAGGGTGAGCGCGGCCTCGACCGACTCGCGGACGTTCTGCGGCGTCTGCGCCGGCAGGCCGTACATGAGGTCGAAGTTGAGCGCCGAGACGCCCGCGGCGCGGATGCGGCGAACCGCCTCCGCCACCATTTCGAAGGGCTGGATCCGGTTGACCTTGGCCTGCACCACCGGGTCGAAGGTCTGCACGCCCAGGCTGATGCGGGTGACGCCCGCCTCGCCGGCGGCGTCGATGAACTCCGCCGTCAGCATGCCGGGGTCGAGCTCGGCGGCGACTTCCGCGCCCGGACGAAGCCGGAGCCGGTCGGTGAGCACCCGGGCGAGGGCGAGGAAATCCTCGGGCTGGAGGGCGTTGGGGCTGCCGCCGCCGAAGTGCAGATGCGCGAGGCCCGCGTGCGGCC
Source organism: Pseudomonadota bacterium (assembly GCA_023432855.1). Classification (GTDB taxonomy): domain Bacteria; phylum Pseudomonadota; class Alphaproteobacteria; order Caulobacterales; family Caulobacteraceae; genus JAEZEZ01. The sequence continues at coordinate 7,588 of JAEZEZ010000058.1, forward strand.
CCAGCGCCTCGGCCCACAGTTCGGCTTCACGCATCAGCTTGTCGTGGAAGACCGCGACGCGCCCATACTCGTGGACGACGCTGGTGTGGCAGCCACAGTACCAGCACAGCCGGCGGCAGAAGGGCACGTGGACGTAGGCCGAGATGGTCTGGTCGGCCCGCGTTGCGCCGACCCACGCGCGGGCCTGCTCGTCGTCGTCGCCGGGCTGGAAGCTGATGGCGGTGGGATAGCTCGTGTAGCGCGGCAGGTTGCGGGCGGCGTGACCGGCCCAGGTCGCGGGAAGCGGGCGCGCGGCGTCGCCGCCCGCCGCGATCTTGCTGTGCATGCTCACGAGGGTTGTCCCTAGGCGCTGATGGCTTGGAGATCGGGGAGGCTGCAGAGCCGGACGTGACGCAGCGATTCCAGTTGCACGAGCCCGTCCGCCTGCAGCTGCGACATGGTCCGCGATACGGTGTGGATGGTCAGACCCAGGTGATCGGCGATGTCCTGGCGCGTCATCGGCAGGTCGAACTCGCGCTCGGCGCCCACCCGGGCCGCGTAGGCGAGCAGGAAGCAGACCACGCGCTCAACGGCGCCCTGGCGAGCCAGGACCATGGCGTGGTCCTCGCTGCGCTGGAACCAGTTCACCGACAGCCGCCACAGGTCGCCGGCCAGGGGGGCGTCGGACTCGGCCGCTTCGGCCAGGGCGCGGCGGGGGATAGCCTGCAGCACCGCCTCCGTCACGGCCTCGGCGGTGTTGCGGTGGGCCAGCGCGGCTTCCGGACCCAGGATGTCTCCGGGATGCAGGAAGTCACAGATCTGCCGGCGGCCGTCGCTGAGCAGACGGTAGGTCCGAACGACGCCCGAGAGCACCCGGTAGACGAAATCGGCGGGTTCGCCCTCACCGAAGATTTCCGCGCCGGGCGCGAAACTGCGGGTCCGGCAACCGGCCAGCCGGTCGAACACCGCGGCCAGCGCCGGCGGCGTCTGGCGGGAACCGAGGCTGGCGGCCATCTGAGGGCAGCAGGTCTGGAGGGTCTGGACGGGCAAGGGCGTGATCTTTCGAAGGCGCTTTGTCAGTGACCGAAAGCTAACGGCCGGGCCGCACCACAGAAATTCGGGTCCATCCCCTAGGGGGTTTTCCCTAGTCGACCGGCCCCGCCCGACGGCGCCATACGAGGCTCGCGACCTGCGCGCGGGAGATACCGAGCTGATGACAACGACCGCCGACCCTTCCGTGCTTCGCGGCTCGGAAATGTTCGCCTCGCTGTCGGACGCCGATCTCGCGGCCGTGCTCGCGGCCGGCTCCATCCGGCGTCTCCCGAAAGGCCAGCGCGCCTTCGCCCAGGGCGACGCCGGCGTCACCTGCCACAGTCTGCTGCACGGCCGCGTAAAGGTCGTGAAGTCGCGACCCGACGGCGGCCAGTCCGTTCTGCGGTTCATCGGCCCCGGCGACATGTACGGCACCGTGGCGGCTCTGATGGACCAGCCGTTCCCGGCCGACGCGGTCGCCGTGGTCGACAGCGTCGAAGTCGTGTGGACCGTCGGAGCGATGCGCAGCCTGATGCAGCGCTTCCCCGACATCGCACTGCGCGCTACCGCCTCGGCCGGCACGCGCCTGATCGAGCTGCAGCAGCGCCTTGGCGAACTCACGGCCGATCGCGTCGAACGCCGCATCGCGCGCGCCCTGTCGCGTTTGGCGCGGCAGGCGGGCAAGCGCACGGACGAGGGTGTCGAGATAGACTTCCCGATCACCCGCCAGGATCTCGCCGAGATGTCCGGGTCCACCCTGCATACCGTAAGCCGCACGCTCGCGGCCTGGGACCAGCAGGGCATCACCGGCAGCACCCGCCGGCACATCGTCATCCGCAAGCCCCACGCCCTCGTGGCGCTGGCCGAGGACCTGGCGGTCGACGAAGGATCGTGATCCGGCCTTGTCGGCGCGCAACGTTCGCAGCCGGCGCCGTGTCAACTTCGGACCATGTCCAGCGTTTCACCACCTCGCCTGCCTGAGCCCGGCATGACCGTGGCCGAGGTCCTCGGCGCCTGGCCCGCGCTCGTCTCCATCTTCGTGCGGCGGAAAATGGCCTGTCCCGGCTGCGACATGGCCGTTCACATGACCCTTGGCGAGGCTGCCGAGGTCTACGGCATGGACGACAGTTTCATCGAGGAACTGCGCAGCGCCGTGGCGGCGACGGCCCGCCTCACGGCTTAGGCTCCCAGCTTTCTAGAACCCGTCCAACGAAAGGGGCCCGGAACGCGGTGCGTTCCGGGCCTCGGGGCCGCCCTGTCTCGGGGGGAGCGGGCGGTTACTTCAGGCGAGCGAACATGGCGGCGAACCGCTTCTTGGCCACCCCGGGAGCCTTGGCGGCCACGGCTTCGGCCGCGGCGCGGTTGGGGGCGTTGCCGACCTGAACCAGGGCGACCATGCCCATGCCGTAGTGCGGCGCGCACTTGAACCCGTAGACGCCGGCCTTGTCGACCTTGACCACGTATTCTTTGCCCATGGCGCCCTTGGGGAAGGTCACCCCGGCAGGGGCCATGCCGGCGATGAGCTCGGCGTTGTGGCCCTTGGTCGTCGGAACAAAGCGGACAGTGTCGCCCGGCTTCGCCCTGATGACCGACGGCTCATAGACCATGGCGCCATCGGCGCCCGAGTTGAGCATCTTCACCACGTGCTCGGCCGCGAGGGTCGGGCCGGCGGCGAAGATCGCCGCGCCGGCGATGAGGGCGGGGAGGAGTTTGGACTTCAGCATTTTATTGGCCTTGGTGAGAGACGCGCGGTTCAACCGCGCCATGGCCGTCTTCTAGGGGGTGTGGACCCGGTCCACGTTGCGTTGGCGCAAACGCGAAAAATCTCGGAAAAAGAATCTCGTCCTCAAGCCGGATGTGTTCGCGCAGATCCGCGTCCACCTTGCGGCACAAGGCGTAGAGAAGCCGCCAGTGGGTCCCGGCGTGCGACGGGGGTTCGTGGCCGGAGGTCAGTCGCCTCAGCTCGCGCAGATCCGTCTCGAACTCGGCATGGTCCGACGCCATCTTGCTCAGCGGCTTCGTCATGACGGCGCCCGCCCCGCGCATGAGAGCCGGGAAGATCACTACCTCCTCCTTGTGCTGGTGGGTCTCGAGATGATCGAGCATCGCCGCGAGGTGATCGGCCAGACCATGCGGACAGGCGTCGTCGGCGCGGTTTTCGCATTCGACGCGCTCGGCCAGCGCGATCGCGTCCGCCAGCTCACGGCGATGCGTATCGTGGTAGCGGTCCCGGATGTGGGCCACGAGCCGCGGCGTTCCGTAGCGGGCGACATCGCCGGCGTCGTCGTCAGCTTCGACGAACGGCTTTGTGGAGCTGGAATTCGGCGTCATCGTTCCTACCTTGAGGGGACGCCGAACCTGGGCGCGTCGATCTGCGGCTTCGTTGCGCCAGCGCAAACTCCACCTCCGGGGAATCGGCGAGCCTCCTGCTCCGAAAAGGGAGGACACCATGGCGTTCGACAATCCGCTGGCGGCCGAGATCTGGTCCGGCAAGTATCGATTCAAGCCGGCCCGGGGCGGCGGCGACCAGTCGATGGAGGAGACCTGGGCGCGCGTCGCCACAGCGGTCGCCGAAAGCGAACGCCCGAAGCTGCGCGCCTACTGGCGCGACCGCTACATCGACGCCCTGAGCGACTTCCAGTTCATCCCCGCCGGCCGCATCCTGGCCGGCGCCGGCACCGGCCGGTCGGTCACCCTGTTCAACTGCTTCGTCATGGGGACGATCCCCGACGACCTGGGCGGCATCTTCGGCCATGTCCGCGAGGCGGCCGTCACCATGCAGCAGGGCGGCGGCGTCGGGATGGACTTCTCGACCATCCGGCCCAACGGGTCTCCGGTGAAGGGCGTCGGCGCCGAGGCTTCGGGCCCTCTCAGCTTCATGGATGTGTGGGACTCCATGTGCCGCACCATCATGTCGGCGGGACAGCGCCGGGGCGCCATGATGGGCTGCCTGCGCATCGACCACCCCGACATCGAAGCCTTCATCGAGGCAAAGCGCGACCCGGCGCGGCTGCGCAACTTCAACGTCTCCGTACTGGTGCCGGACGCCTTCATGGAGGCCCTGCAGGCCGACGCGGACTGGCCCCTGGTGTTCGGGGGCAAGACCTGGAAGACGGTCCGCGCCAGCGACCTTTGGCGCAAGCTGATGCAGGCGACCTACGACGTCGCCGAGCCCGGCGTGATCTTCATCGATCGGGTGAACGCCCAGAATAATCTGGCCTACTGCGAGACGATCTCGGCGTCGAACCCCTGCGGCGAACAGATGCTGCCGCCCTACGGCGCCTGCCTCCTCGGCTCCATCAACCTGGCCCGGCTGGTGCCGACGCCTTTCGAGGCGGACGCCGAGCTGGACGAGGAGCGGCTGGGTGAGCTGACCCGGACGGCCGTGCGCTTCCTCGACAGCGTCATCGACGTTTCGCGTTTCCCCCTCCCCGCCCAGGACGACGAGGCCAAGGCCAAACGGCGAATCGGCCTCGGCGTGACGGGCCTGGCCGATGCGCTGGTTTTCTGCGGCGTCCGGTACGGCACGCAGGCGGCGGCCGACCTGACGCGGCGCTGGCTCGGCGTCATCAAGCGGGAGGCCTATCGCGCCTCGGCTGAACTGGCCGGAGAGAAGGGCGCATTTCCGCTCTACGACTCCAGCATCCTCGACACGCCCAATGTGCTCAGCCTGGACCCCGAGACACGCGCGCTCATCACCACGCATGGCCTGCGCAACGGCTGCCTGACCTCGATCGCGCCGACCGGAACCACGTCCCTGCTGGCCGGCAACGTCTCTTCGGGCATCGAGCCGGTCTTCGCCTTCGCCTACACCCGCAAGGTCCTGCAGAAGGACGGTTCGAAGCGCGAGGAGGCGGTCGAGGACTACGCCCTGTCCGTCTGGAAGCGGCTGCATGGCGACGCGCCTCCCCCGGAAGACGCCTTCGTCACCGCCCAGACCCTCACCCCGGCGGATCACCTGCGCATGCAGGCCGCCGCCCAGGACGTGGTCGACAGCTCGATCTCCAAGACGGTCAACGTGCCCGAAGACATCGCCTTCGATGACTTCGCCGACGTCTACGTCGAGGGATGGCGCATGGGCTGCAAGGGCCTGACCACCTATCGTCCGAACGCGGTGACCGGTTCTGTCCTCTCGACGGCGCCGGCGGAAGCGCCCAAGCCGGAGCTCCCGTCCGCGGTGGCCCCGGTGCTGACCCCCCGACCCGAGTCCCTCGAAGGTTCGACCTACAAGATCAAGTGGCCCGACAGCCCGCATGCCGTCTACGTCACCCTGAACGACGTGGAGAGCGGCGGCGAACGGCGGCCCTTCGAGATCTTCATCAACTCCAAGAACATGGAGCACTACGCCTGGACGCTTGGGCTGACGCGCATGATCTCCGCGGTCTTCCGGCGGGGCGGGGATGTCTCCTTCGTCGCCGAGGAACTCAAGGCCGTGTTCGACCCGCGTGGCGGAGGCTGGCTGAACGGGCGTTACGTTCCCTCGCTGCTGGCGGCTATCGGCGGCGTGATCGAACGCCACCTGGCGCGCGACGCCGCCGACAACGCGGCGACGCGCCTCGAGACCCATCCCGCGCTCCCGGCGCAAGCGGCCTCACCCGAGCCGTCGTCTTCGACGATCGCGGGTCCCAGCTGCCCCCGCTGCGGCACGCCGGGAATGGTGCGCAAGGAAGGCTGCGACACCTGCTTCGAGTGCGGCTACTCCAAGTGTGGATGAGGCGGCCCTGACCCCCGGGAGAGGCCGCCCAGAAGCCGGTCCCTCCCGGTCCCCCCTTGAAAATCCGAGCCTTCTGGTTTGACGGAACCGGCGACACCGCCCATGGTTGGACAAGTTGTCGCAGCCCGGGAGGAACTCTGGTGACCAGCGCCCGCCGTCTATGGATGATCCTCATCGGCCTTCTGGTCGTGTCGTTCGGCGTCCTCTTGTGGACCGGCCGCGAGATCGAGATCGCGGCTCCTCCGATGCCGGAGCGGGTCGTCACGGAGACGGGCCGCACGGTCTACACCCGCGAGGACATCGAACTGGGCCGACGGGTCTGGCAATCGGCCGGCGGCATGCAGTTGGGCTCCATCTGGGGCCACGGCGGCTATGTCGCGCCCGACTGGTCGGCCGACTGGCTCCACCGCGAGGCGGTCAATCTCCTCGACATCTGGGCCCGGCAGCAGGGCGCGGCGAACTTCGAGGCGCTGGACGAAGAGCAGAAGGGTCTGCTGCAGGCCCGTCTGCAGCGTCGCATGCGGACGAACACCTACGATCCGCAGACCAACATCATCACCGTTTCAGACGAGCGCGCGGCCGCCATCGCCGCCGCTTCCCGTCACTACGAGAGCCTTTTCGGCAACGACCCGGCCACCGCCGAGCTTCGCGAAAACTACGCGATGAAGAACGACACGGTGCCCGACGCAGCACACCGGCGGGCGATGAGCGCGTTTTTCTGGTGGACCGCCTGGGCGGCGACCACGGAGCGGCCGAACAGCCAGACGACCTACACCAACAACTGGCCCAGCGAGCCGTTGGTCGGCAATCGACCTCCGGCTCACACTTTCCTGTGGTCGGCCTTCAGCGTGACCTTCCTGCTGGCCGGTATCGCGCTTCTCGGCTGGCACCACGCGGTCAGCCACGGCCGGCGGGAAGAGCCGCACCGGTTGCCAGCGACCGACCCGATGCGCAGCATCGTGGTCACGCCCTCCATGGCCGCGACCGCCAAGTACTTCTGGGTGCTTCTGGCGCTGTTCCTGGTGCAGATCCTGCTGGGCGCCATGACGGCGCACTACCAGGTCGAGGGTCAGCTCGTTTACGGCTACGAGATGGCCAACGTGATGCCCTATTCCATCACGCGGACCTGGCACACCCAGCTCGCCGTGCTCTGGATCGCCGTCGCCTGGCTGGGCACCGGCCTCTACATCGCGCCCGCCATCTCCGGACACGAGCCCAGGTTCCAGCGGCTCGGCGTCAATTTCCTCTGGATCAGCCTGATCGTCATCGTCGTCGGCTCGTTCGCCGGTCAGTGGGCGGCGGTCATGCAGATGCTCGGCCTCGAGCGGAACTTCTGGTTCGGGCACCAGGGCTGGGAATACGCCGACATGGGCCGCTTCTGGCAGTGGTACCTGTTCATCGGTCTGATGCTGTGGCTGTTCCTGGTCGGACGGGCCCTGTGGCCGGCGCTGCGGGTCCCCAACGAAGCCCGCTCGATCGTCGGCCTGCTGTTCCTGTCGACGGTCGCCATCGGCCTGTTCTTCGCGGCGGCGCTGTTCTGGAACGAGAACACGCACATTTCGATCGTCGAGTACTGGCGCTGGTGGCTGGTCCACCTGTGGGTCGAGGGCTTCTTCGAGGTCTTCGCCACGGCGGTGATCGCCTTCCTGTTCACGCGCCTGGGCCTCATCCCGGTGCGCACGGCCACGATCGCCGTGCTGTTCGCCACCATCATCTTCATGGCCGGCGGCGTGCTGGGCACGCTCCACCACCTCTACTTCAGCGGCACGCCGACACCGGTGCTGGCGCTGGGGGCGAGCTTCTCGGCCCTGGAGGTGGTGCCGCTCGCCTACATCGGCTTCGAGGCCTACGAACACTGGAAGCTCGGCGGGGCGACCCCGTGGATGCGCCGCTACAAGTGGCCGGTGATGTTCTTCCTGGCGGTCGCCTTCTGGAACCTCGTCGGCGCGGGCCTCTTCGGCTTCCTCATCAACCCGCCGCTGTCGCTCTACTACATGCAGGGCCTCAACCTGACCCCGCTGCACGGCCACACCGCCCTGTTCGGCGTCTACGGCATGCTCGGGATCGGCCTGGTGCTGTTCTGCCTGCGCGGGCTGAAACCCGATCTGGTCTGGAACGAGAAGATCCTCGCCGTCAGCTTCTGGTCGTTCAACATCGGCCTCGCCATGATGGCCCTCCTGACCCTGCTGCCGCTTGGAACCATGCAGCTGCTGGCCGCCATCCGGCACGGCTACTGGTACGCCCGGTCCGAGCAGTTCATGCAGCAGCCGATTGTGGACCTGCTGGTCTGGATGCGGGTGCCGGGCGACGTGGTGTTCAGCATCGGCGCGCTCGCGCTGGCACTGTTCGTGGCCATGCTCTGGATCCGGCCGAAGCGCGAGCCGGGTGAACCCGACAGCGATCCCAAGGCCTGATCTTGGAGGAGTTCTATCTCCAGATCCGCTGGGTCCATATCGGCTCGGTAATCGCCAGCGGGCTGCTCTTCGCATTCCGCGGCGCGGCGCTGAACCTGTTCGGCGCCGCGTGGACGCGCGCCATGCCGCTGCGCCTGCTGAGCTGGACCATCGACACCACCCTGCTCACCGCAGCGCTGATGTTGATGACCGTGGTGGAGCAGTATCCCTTCCGGGACCACTGGCTGACCGTGAAGGTCCTGCTGCTGGTCGTCTACATCGGCCTCGGCGCCGTCGCGCTGAACCCGTCGCGGCCGCGCAAGATGCGGCTCGGATTCTTCGCGGCCGCGGTGCTGGTGTTCCTGTACATCGTCACGGTCGCGCGGGCGCACCATCCGCTCGGCTTCCTGAGCGGGGCGGTCTGAACCCGGCTCAATAGCGGTACTCGAGACTGAGCCAGCCCTTGGTGGTGTCGGGATAGGCCGGATGGTCGCCCCGGAAACGGGCGCCCTTCAGTTCCACCGACCAGCCCTTGGCCAGGGGAAGCGCCGCCGCCACGTCCAGCTCGCGGCCGTATCGGACCTCGCCGTCCGAGTCCCGGAAGTCGTGGGCCTCCAGTTTCAGGGTCACCGCCCGGGTCCCCAGGGGAACGGCGGCCTGGCCGCGCAGGTAGAGGTCCCGCACACCGTCCGGCGGAGCGGCGCCGATGACGTCGGCCCAACCCTGGAACGCGTGCAGCGTCGCCAGCGGCGTGCGGAACCCGACCGCGCCATCGCCCTCGAGTCGCTCGTAGACCAGGGCCGCGGACCATCGCTCGCCCTTCAACCCGCCCGCGACGAGCCGGTAGTCGAGATCGAAGGCGGCCGGGTTGTCGCCGTAGTCGCCCTGGCGTGCGTACTCCAGCTCCCAGGTCGCGCTGGTGGCGGCCACGACCAGGCGGGCGCCCGCTAACCGCGCGCCGAAGGTAGCGGACGATTGCGCCGGTGCTTCCTCGAGATCGATCAGGTAGCCATAGCCGGACAGCCGTCCGGCGGGGGTCTCGCCTTCCAGGACGGCGGCGTGGACATCGCCTGTCCATACGCCCTGGGGGTGATCCCGACCGAGAGGCCGGTTGATCCGGCCGATCCAGGCATAGCTGAGGGTCACCGGCTCCAGCGCGCTGGTGACCAGCTTGACCCCGTCGAAGGTCTGTTCGTTCTGACGCCAGCCGACATTCCCCATGTAGCGGGCGTTGCCGAGGATGATGCGCTGACGGCCGGCGACGATCTCCGTGCGGGGCAGGCCGGTCCAGGTCACCTGGACCCGATTCAGTTCCGTGGTCTCGGGGTCGGCGACGGTCGGCCGGCGCGGATCGGGGTCGACCGGGTCCGAGTAGTCATCGACCAGGGCGGTGACGTTCTCGAGCTCCGCCAGGAACCGGAAATCCGACACTTGGGGCGACTGCCAGCCCAGCCGGGTGCGAAGCGTCAGGGCGTCGGCGCCGAGCGGCCGGTCGGCCTGGTCCACCGCCTCGTAGCGAAGGCGGCTCTCGAACAGGATTTTGCCCGGGATGGCGGGCTGGGCGATAACGGCGCCCGGCGCCGTCGCTGCGGCGAGGACGAGCAGGTTGAGGGCGGTACGGTTCACGGCAGTCTCGATGCTGGATATGGAAACGGGCGCCGGGGGGCCGGCCGCC
>JAEZEZ010000081.1 GCA_023432855.1 Pseudomonadota bacterium
GGCCCAGGCCCGGCGCCAGGCCCAGGCGGCCGAACGCCAGCAGGCCCAGGAAGCCCGCCAGAAGGCCGCCGCCGAGGCCCGCGCCAACGCCACGGCCAAGGCCGAGGGCGCGGCCAAGAAGGAGGACGTGGAAGCCATCCGCGCCGCCCGCAAGAAGGCCCGCGAGGAGCGCCAGGCCGAACGCGAAGCCGCCCGCGGCGACTGACGAACCGGGGGCGCCCGTCAGGGCGTCCCCCTACCTCTCCATCGCCGCCAGCACGGCGGCCTGGATCTCGGCTTCCTTCGGGTCGCCGCTTTCGCTGTTGCGCAGGATGACGACGGTCACGCCCTGGTCGGGGAAGTGGCTCATCAGGGTGCGGAAGCCGTCGATGTCGCCGGCGTGCCAGAAGCGGCGCCGCCCCTCGAACGCGTCGATGAAGACGCCCAGGCCGTAGTCGGCCTTCAGCCCCTCGCGCCAGGCCTCCGGCATGCCCCAGCGGTTGGGCCGGCCGTCCTTCAGCAAGCCCGGCGTGGTCATCATCGTCAGGCTTTGCGGCTGCAGCAGCCGGCCGCCGAACAGGGCGTCGCCGAAGCGGGCCGTATCCACGGCGGTCGCCCGCAGCGATCCCGCCGGCCCGGGCAGGGTCATGCTGATCGGGTCGGCCGGTGCAAAGCCCGACGGCGCGTTGCGGTCGCGCTTGTAGCCCAGCACCCGGGTGGCGTCGCGCGCGCCGGCGTAGCGCAGCGGCTCGCCGCCGGGGAAGTCGAAGGCCATGCTGGTCAGCTCCAGCGGCCGGAAAAGGCGCTCGGCGTAGGCCTGCTGCAGGGACTGGCCGGTGAGCGTCTCGATGATGGCGCCCAGCAGCACATAGGCCGAGTTCGAGTAGGCCCAGCCGGTCCCGGGCGCAAAGCGCGACTTCGGCTCCAGCGAGGCGATCCAGGCCACCATCTCGGCCGTCGTGTGGTCGCGCGTCTTGTGGTCCGCCAGGCTGGCGTCCTCGCTGAACTCCGGCAGGCCCGCCGTGTGGCTCAGCAGTTCGTAGATCGTGATCTCGTCGCCGCGCGGGAAGTCCGGCAGGTGCTTCGAAACCCGGTCGTCGACCGACAGCCGCCCCTCCTCGGCCAGCTTCAGGATCACCGCGGCGGTCATGGTCTTGGTGACGGAGGCGAGGCGGAAGACGCTGCTGGACGGCGACATCGGCGCGCGCGGCCAGTCCAGCCGGGCGCGGCCGAAGCCCGCACTGTAGCCCAGCCTGCCGTCGCACACGACCGCCACGGCGACGCCCGGCGCGCTGTCGCCCAGCGAGGCCTCGATGACGGCGTCCAGGTTCGCGGTCCTGTCCGCCGGCAGGCAGGTCGCATCCCGGTCGCGCCTGGCCTCCACCAGCATGGGCGGCGGCGGCGGGTCGTCGTAACCCGGCTGGGCCTGGGCCAGGACCGGAACGGCGGCGGCGGCCGCGGCGAACAGGGGCAGAAAGCGCTTCATGGCGCCCCCATAGGCGAACGGCGGTCGCGGCGTAAACTTAAGCTTCCGCAATCCTGAGACTCCCCAACTCTCCGAACCTTCTGTGGGGGGCCGAGCCTACCCGCCCTTCAGCCGCTCCAGCATCTCGCCCATGCGGCGGGCCACCTCGTGGACCGCCTTCATCGGGCGGATCATCACCTTGAAGCGGGTGATGCGGCCGTCCTCGTCCCACCAGATCATGTCGACGCCGTTGACCACGATGGCGTCCAGCCGGCACTCGAACTCCAGCACCGCCGACCGCTCCGCCCGCCATTCGCCGAGGTAGCGGAAGCTGTCGGCGCCCAGCACCTCGGCCGCCCCCATCAGATAGGCCATGACCATCGGCCGGCCCTGCTGGGGCGTGTGCACGACGGGGCTCTCGAACACCGCGTCCTCGTGCAGCAGCCGCTCGAGCGTGCGCGGGCTGCGGGTCTCGACGAAGGCGTGCCAGGCGGCGATCGGGTCGGTCATGGGGTCCTCGTGGGAAGAAATCCTCGTCCTTCGACAGGCTCAGGATGAGGATTTCTGTTGATGCGCCGCGCCTTCATTAGCCCTCATCCTGAGCTTGTCGACCCGAAGAACGGCGCGAAGCAGTCAAGGACGAGGGCGCTCCCCTACCGCCCCGCCGCCTCGCGGAAGGAGGTCCATGGGTGCTGGGGGATGGCGCAGGAGTTCGTCCGCCAGCTCCCGTCCGCGGCCTTGAAGGCCGTCAGCGCCAGCTCCTCGCCGGGCTGGAAGACGATGCCGCACATGCCGCCGACCTGCGTCTCGTGGCGGATCTCCACCCGGCCGGTCGGGCCCTTGAGGCTCTCGATCACCTCGAAGGTGGTCAGCGCCTCGTAGGCGTCGAGCCTGCGGCTGGCCACCACCCGGGCGCGGAACACGGCGTCGGCCTGGTCGAGCTGCTCCCCCGCCGTGCCGTAGCGCATGCAGCTGCAGGCCAGCGCCGCGCAGGCGATCCCAGAGGCGACAACGACGACGGCGGCGAACAGGAAAGCGAAACGGGACATCGAAGGTCTCCGGCCAGTTGCGGTCGGGACCGTAACACGCCCCGCCGGGAGGGAAGAGGGGAACCACGGAAAGCACGGAGAGCACGGAAGGCGGCGGCGCCATTCAAGCTGACCACGGACCATCACCGACCATCACGGACCTGAGCGGGTCAGCCCTCGTGGCGCGAGGCCGGCCCGGGCGACCGACGCGCTTCGCGCGTCATTCAAGAGAACCGCAACGCCTGGCCTCAGGTCACTGCTGGTCCTTGATGGTCCGTGGTCCCAGCTTCCGTGCTTTCCGCGTTTTCCGTGGCCCACTTCTTCCCGCTGGCCTTCCCCGTCGGTTCAGCTATGCCGTGCGGCCCTTCATCCGAGTGAGCTCCCCATGCTGATCGCCGCTTTCGCCGCTGCCCTGGCCACCGCGCCCGCCCCTGCCGAAGGCGCCGCCCTCACCTGCCGCATGTTCCTCGACGGCCACGCGGTGGAGGACCAGCCCTGCACCGTCACGACCGGCGCCGAGGGCGAGGTCGCCCGGGTCGACATCGCCGTCGCCGACATGGTCGTCAGCTACCGCGGCGCCCGCAACGCCGAGGGCGTCCTCGTCGTCGACGCCGTGCTCGCCGACGGCGACCCCACCCCCGCCACCGGAACCTGCACCCCCGAAGCCGCGACCGTCACCTGCGAAGCCGAGGTCAACGAACTGACCCTGAAGGTGGTGGCGGAGTAGGTTCGGCCCGGTCCGCTGTTTCCCGCTGTTATTTCGCTGTTCCTGAGACAGCGGCGGTGCGCCCGTCCCGACCGCAGGGCGTGACGTCCTCGTCCTTCGACAAGCTCAGGATGAGGACGAGTGAGATGGCCTGCCAGAAACCCTCATCCTGAGCCTGTCGAAGGACGAGGGTTTCCCCCCGGCCCGCGGTTCCCCGCTGTTATTCCGCTGTTCCTGAAACAGCGGCGGTGGGCCCTCACCTCCCATAAAGCGCCGTCATTCCGGAAGCTGCGGAGCAGCTATCCGGAACCCAGCAGCTCCCACCTCGACGCTGCGAGAGACGCCGGCGACCAGCGTCGCGTTTGCTGGGTTCCGGCTCTCCGTCCGCTGCGCGGACTGCGGCCGGAATGACGGCGAGTGGGGGGCTTCCCGACAGCCCGGGCCCCTGTTTCCCGCTGCTATTTCGCTGTTCGGCGTAACAGCGGCGGTGGGCCCTCACCCCCAATAAAGGGCCGTCATTCCGGAAGCTGCGGAGCAGCTATCCGAAACCCAGCAGCTCCCACCTCAACGCTGCGAGAGACGCCGGCAACCAGCGTAGCGTTTGCTGGGTTCCGGCTCTCCGTCCGCTGCGCGGTCTGCGGCCGGAATGACGGATGGTGGGGGAAGCCGTTTCGCTGTTCTCCCGCTGTTATTTCGCTGTTCCCCGCTGTTATTCCGCTGTTCCGCGTAACAGCGGGGGCGTGGCCGTCCGCCCGTCGATACCGCCCTTCCAAATGTCAAAGACCCTCGCCGCGCGCCGCCCGACCGAGGGCTGCACGGCCCGGGAATCCCATCCTGATCCGGGGGCGCCGCGCAACACCCCTCCCCTCTCCCCCCGGGAGACGATCGGCAGCATGGCGGCGCGGCGTTTATCGGCTAGGTTGCGTGCGGTCGGGGGCCGCGTCATGTCATTGTTCGAGTTCACCTTTGCGCTGCAGGCCATCATCCTGGGCCTGGCGCTCGCGCAGCTGGTGGTGTCGCTGAACAAGCTGGTGCTGGCGCGGGAGCGCGTGATCTGGGCGGTCCAGCCGCTGCTGGCGGCGGGGCTGGTAGCCTGCAACATCCTGCTGCTGTGGACGGGCGCCTGGTATCGCCAGGGCGCGGAGACCACCACCATCGGGGACATCGTCCGCGACATCCTCATCAACCTGACCGTCTTCGCCGCCGCCTCGGCCGTGCTGCCGGACGAGACGCCGAAAGGCGAAGCCGTCGACCTGCCCGCCCATTTCGAGCGCGTGCGAGTCTACTTCTTCGCCCTCTTCATCGCGCCGATCTTCGCCGTAGGGCTCATCCCCCAGGCCATCGAGTTCGCGCGCACGGGCGTCACCGATCCGGCGAACTGGTGGGAGAACCTCGTCCTCATGCTGGGGGCCCTCGTCTGCATGTTCATCCGCGACCGGCGGGTGAACATCGCCATCCTGGGCGGGCTGCTGCTGTGGGTCGGCGTCGCCATCTCGGGCTACGAACTGAAGCCGCTCGGCTGACGTCCCCTCTCCCGCCGGGAGGGAGTCGGCGGACATCTCCCTCCTCCTCGATGGAGGAGGGTGGGGGAGATGGTGGGGGCAGGAGGTCGGCCGGAAAGGCCCCGGCGGCGCCACGCCAGCCCTTCCCTGCAGCCTCACCGATCCACCACCACCCTGCCCTCCTCCATCGAGGAGGAGGGTTCATCGCGGCGCACCCTCTTCCCGGGATTCTCGGCTAAGCTTTCCCATCGGCCCCCGGGGGAGGCTCCATGTCGCTGTTCGAGTTCGTGTTCGGGCTGCAGGCCATCATCCTGGGGCTGGCGCTGACGCACCTGGCCATATCGGTGAACCGGCTGGTGCTGGCGCGCGGGCGGGTCAGGTGGGACGCGCGGCCGCTGCTGGCGGCGGCGCTGATGCTGCTGGCCATCCTGCTCTACTGGACCCAGCAGTGGAACTTCCGCGACCTGCAGCAGACCACCATCGGAGAGACCATCCTGAAGGTGATGGTCAACCTGTTCGTCTTCGCCGCCGCCGCCGCCATCCTGCCCGAGGACGTCCCCGAGGACCGGACGCTGGACCTGGGCGCCCACTACGACCGGGTGCGCATCTACTTCTTCAGCCTGTTCCTGGCCCCGATCCTGGTCATGAGCACGCTCCGCCCCGCCATCGAGTTCTGGCTCGGCCGCCGCGACAGCTTCGGCAACTGGGACAACCTCGTGCTGGTGGGCGCCGGCGCGCTGTGCATGGCGGTCAAGAACCGCTGGGTGAACCTGGCGGTGCTGGCGGGGCTGGTGCTGTGGATGGCGGTCGGGATCAGCGGCTATGCGCTGGCGCCGACGGGGGTGCGGCAGTGAAGGGGCAGTCCTCTTGGCGTCGATACGGTCGCTAATCGCGCTGCCGCCAAGCTCCGACGCATCGACAGAAGCCTCTTCTCGACCGGCACCCGCCGGAGACTAATTCACTCAAATAGCGGAAGGCCCGCTTTCTCGATTGGTAGCGGGTCAGCGCCAAGGGGAATGTCCGCGTTCTTGAACCGCTCCACGTACCGAGCCATCCAGACTGTATTGAAGGGATAGACATCTGGCGGGCGGTCGCCGAAATGTGCCGCCAACATCAGCTCAAGCTTTCTTATCTGACCCTGCCGCGTACTCGAAGCCACATAGCTCAGAAGGTCGCCGTTGTAGGGAGCCACGGCTCGCGCAACTTCCTCGATAGAATTGAAACCGAGTCGTTTGAGCCGCTCGGCTGTAAAGTTGTAGTTCCAACCAGCAATGCGACCGTCGCGACGGAGCCGATGATCTAGAAATCGCTTCAACGTTTGGCCAGTGATCTCGGTTGATATTCCCTGGCCCCGCACCTCATCGGCCGTCGGCGCGGAAGACGTGTCGGTTTCGAATTCAGCCGACAATTCTTCGATCAAGGAATCCAAGTCTAAAGCAGGAAAATCTTGGAGATTCAACGAAGACAAGTCAACGGAAACCTTTCCGTCGTCCGCGATTAAAACATCAATCAAAGAACGCTTCGCAAGAGCCTCGCGTGCGGACGTCTCATCCCGAGCAGATTTAACGACCCGGTCCCACAGAAGTAGCCTAAGCGCAGACTTTTCGTACGAACGACCTGCTGATTCGCCGACTTCCGTGGAGATTGCCTGCCGCACTGCTCGGCGTTGTTCCGTCTTCGCGCTCGCCGATCCGATCAGCTCTACGATCTGAAGCGCGATTTCCGGATCGGACCGAACAACCTCGTGCTCCAAGACAGGCTTGATACCGCTCAGGCTACCCACTGTAACGACGCCATCTCGATCAAGGAAGGCAAGCCGCCGTTCGGCTCCGAGAGTGATTGAAGATGGTGAGACCTCAATTAGCGTGACGTCTGTATCAGAAAAGCTCAGGAAGCCGACCACATTCTCGGTGAGAGGATCAATGTCTTGGACCAGCAAAGGTCCGTCCTCGCTCTCACGGAGGATCGGCAAGGCAAAGGTCGGTAAGGTGGATGAATAGGGCACCACACCAACGATTACGGCCTGAGGCTTAGGTTTTGGCCTCATAGGTAGGACTGTTCGTGAAACAAGGAGCCTAGCTCTAGCTCCATAAGTGACTGGTATTCTGCCGGCGAGCGCCCCGGAATAAACTCGTAAGTCCTAATTTCGACGTTGCTGGCCTTCAATTGCTCCAACCAGGGAGCTCCACGGCCATCGCGCCACATCGTATGCGGCACAATTATTGCCTGCAGATGATCCGAAAGAAGGACAGGGTCGGAGAATGTCACTTCGATCGAGCAAATGCGGTCGTCGGGCTCGTTTCTCCCAGGCGACGTTAGAAGCTTCACGTATGCCTCGACAAGGAGATCCCAAGGGTCAGAGATGTCACTAGCGGGCCTAACGGCACTCCTGTCACCCTTGAAGTATTCGTAAAGGCGCCCGAACACAGCAGAGATTAGCTTGTTCGGCCTGTCTTCATCTCTTTCTAGAGAGAAATCACCGACATTAATCTCATCTGGAAGCACATGACTGAACAGGCGTTTGTGGAATGCACCGGTATCGAAAGCAAAAATCCGCCAAGCTCTTCTAATGAGCTCGGGCTTGAACACGAAACAATAAGGAGAGGCAGCCGCAAGGTTGATCGTCTTCTCGCCACTAACCCGGTAGCCTGCACGACCATAAAAGAAGTAAGCCAGCGGCTGTTTGAAGGCGCTCCCACTGACAGGTTCAATCCGGCCGGACCGAACGATGTCCTCCGCGACTAAGCCCTTAGTGATGTGAGTGAGCGGGAGCAGCGGCCAGTTGGGCTCGACCTGCTTGTCGACCCAATCGCGAAAACCCGGTCGTTCTGGTGGTCCTTTCGGCACCGTTCCGCTCGCACTGCTTGGCAACCCGAGCGGTCACCTATGCGGGGCCACGTATGAGCGGTCAACTGCCACCTCGACCTCCCCACCCAGCTCCCGAAATCGCCCAGCCATCTCCGCCATCCCCTGCTCCGCTTCCAGCGCCTCAGCGCTGTCGCGGATGTCCTGGCTGATCTTCATGCTGCAGAATTTCGGCCCGCACATTGAGCAGAAGTGGGCGGTCTTGTGCGCCTCCTTGGGCAGGGTCTCGTCGTGGTATTCGCGGGCGGTTTCGGGGTCGAGGCCGAGGTTGAACTGGTCCTCCCAGCGGAACTCGAACCGGGCGCGTGACAGGGCGTCGTCCCAGGCTCTCGCGGCCGGGTGGCCCTTGGCCAGGTCGGCGGCGTGGGCGGCGATCTTGTAGGCGATGACGCCGTCCTTCACGTCCTGCTTGTCGGGCAGGCCCAGGTGCTCCTTGGGCGTGACGTAGCAGAGCATGGCCGTGCCGAACCAGCCGATCATGGCCGCCCCGATGGCGCTGGTGATGTGGTCGTAGCCCGGCGCGATGTCGGTGGTGAGCGGGCCCAGCGTATAGAACGGCGCCTCGCCGCAGTGCCTGAGCTGCTCGTCCATGTTGGCCTTGATCTTGTGCATCGGCACGTGGCCGGGGCCCTCGATCATCACCTGGCAGCCGTGGTCCCAGGCGACCTTGGTCAGCTCGCCCAGGGTGCGCAGCTCGGCGAACTGGGCCTCGTCGTTGGCATCGGCGATGGAGCCGGGGCGCAGGCCGTCGCCGAGCGAGAACGACACGTCGTAGGCGCGCATGATCTCGCAGATCTCGTCGAAGCGCTCGTAGAGGAAGCTCTCGCGGTGGTGGGCCAGGCACCACTTGGCCATGATCGAGCCGCCGCGCGAGACGATGCCGGTCACCCGCTTGGCCGTCAGGTGGATGAAGGGCAGGCGCACGCCGGCGTGGATGGTGAAGTAGTCCACCCCCTGCTCGGCCTGCTCGATGAGGGTGTCGCGATAGACCTCCCAGGTCAGGTCCTCGGCCACGCCGCCGACCTTCTCCAGCGCCTGGTAGATGGGCACGGTGCCGATGGGCACGGGGCTGTTGCGCACGATCCACTCGCGGATGTTGTGGATGTTGCGGCCGGTCGACAGGTCCATGACGTTGTCGGCGCCCCAGCGGATGGCCCAGACCATCTTCTCGACCTCCTCGGCCACCGAGGAGGTCACGGCCGAGTTGCCGATGTTGGCGTTGATCTTGACCAGGAAGTTGCGGCCGATGGCCATCGGCTCGAGTTCACCGTGGTTGATGTTGGCCGGGATGATGGCGCGGCCGCGGGCGACCTCGTCGCGCACGAACTCGGGCGTGACGAAGTCGGGGATCTCGGCGCCGAAGCTTTCGCCGTCGCGGATGAAGGGATCACGGGCCTCGCGGCGCAGGTTCTCGCGGATGGCCACGAACTCCATCTCGGGCGTGATGATGCCCCGGCGCGCATACTCGATCTGGGTCACCGCCGCCCCGCCCCGGGCGCGCAGCACGCGCGGCTTCAGGGGGAACTCCGGCACGCGGTGTTTCTGCGAAACATGCCCGTTGTCCTCGGGCCGGACCTCGCGGGGCGTCACCTCCTCCACGTCGCCGCGGGCGCGCACCCAGGCCTCGCGCGGGCGCGGCAGGCCGGCGGCGATGTCGATCTGCGCGGCGGGGTCGGTGTAGGGGCCGGACGGATCGTAGATGGTCACCGGCGGCTCGTTGGCCGACGGATGCACCGCCACCTCGCGGAAGGGCACGCGGATGTCCGGGTGCAGGACGCCGGGCTGATAGACCTTGCGGCTGCCGGGCCGCGCTTCGGCGGCGATCTGCGAGACGGGGACGTGGAGGTTCATCGGGGAAGGTCCGCTGAAGGTTCGGATTTGGGGGGTTCGTAAGAGGTCGGGGCGTCGGCGTCGCGGCGCAGGCTCTGCCAGGTGAGGAAGGCGCCGAGCACGCCGAGGAAGGCGCCGGTGACCGGCAGCCAGCCGGTGTTGGCGACCATGGCCGTGGCCATGTCGGCGATCCACTGCGGAAACAGTATGCGCGCCGCGCCGCCGACCAGGCTGAGCACGCCGAAGAGGCTGATGATCACCGGCCAGCCGCGCCAGACATTGTGCCCGCGCAGGATCGCCAGGCCGGCCAGCATGGCCAGCACGCCGCTGGTCAGGATCAGCGCCGGGCTCTCGGCCACGTCCTCGACCAGGCCGTCGATCAGGCCGGGGTTGGCCAGCAGGCTGGCGGCGACGATCAGCATGACCGGCCCGATCAGCCCGGCGATGTAACGGGAACGCTCCATGACTGCGACCTCCCAGGCGGAGGGGCAGCCGGCGCAAGTCCGGGCGCGGGAGGCCTGTGGAGGCGGCCCGCGTCGTTCCCATCCCTTCGCCGGCATGACCCGGATCAGGTTCGACGGGTCGCGGGATCACCCGCCTCTCAGCCGCTCAGGCGCGGCCCCCCGGAGAACAGGCGGCGAGACTAGGCGGGATGGGCGGAAGTTGGAAGGCCTGCCTCTCCTTCAGGAGAGGACGGGGATCCCCGGACATCGTCCGGGGAGACCCGGGTGAGGCGTCGGCGGCGGCCGCAACGCCTCACCCGCTCCCGGCCTACGGCCGGCTCGCGTCCTCTCCTGAAGGAGAGGCAGCCATCGCCGACGTCTGCATGTCGTAATCGCGCTCGACCCGGGCGATGCGCGTCTTGTAGGCCGAGTACCATTTCTCGCGGCCCGCCTTCTGGGCGGCGAGGTGTTTCATATCGGCCTTCCAGGCGGCGATGCTGTCGAGGTCGGCCCAGTATGAGACAGTGATGCCGAGGCCCTCGCGGACGCCCTCGACGCCCAGGAAGCCGGGCTGTTTCGCCGCCAGGTCGACCATCGCCTGGGCCATCTCGCCATAGCCCTCGGCGATGTCGGTGCGCAGGGACGAGAAGATCACCGCCCAGTAGGGCGGCCGTGGCGTATCGGCGATCATGCCTTGTCCCTACAGGGATTCGCGGCGGTCAGCGCGTCTTGCCGCGACGCTTCAGCGACCCGACCAGCGGCGACAGCTTCGCGTCCAGCTGCCGGAGCAGGGCGTTGACGTCGCCCCGCTCCGGCCCCGACTTCCACTGCTTGACCGTGGTGGCCAGCACTTCGGTGAGATCCGGCATCCTGCCTGCGCCCCCGCGCAACCGTAGGTTTCCTGAATAACACCGTTCAAGAACCGTGCGAAAGCGGGCGCGCCTGGGACGCGAAGTCGCAGAGGGGGATTCTCCCCCGCGGTCACCCACCATCCGGTGGGGCGGAAGCCCCTACAGCCGCGCCGCGTTCAGGGTGTCGCAGGCGTCGGGGTCGCCGGACTGGTAGCCGATGGTGAACCAGCGCACGCGCTGTTCCGACGAGCCGTGGGTGAAGCTGTCGGGCTGCACCCCGCCGCCGCCGCGCCGCTGCAGGGTGTCGTCGCCCACGGCCGAGGCGGCGCGCATGCCGGCCTCGACGTCGCCGGCCTCCAGCCACTGGCGCGCGGCGTTGGACTGCCTGGCCCAGACGCCGGCGTAGCAGTCGGCCTGCAGTTCCAGCCTGACCGAATAGCTGTTGGCCTCGCCCTGGCTGCGGGCGGCCTGCTGGGCGCGGCGCACCTCGGCCGAGGTCCCGGTCAGGGTCTGGATATGGTGGCCGACCTCGTGGGCAATGACGTAGGCGCGGGCGAACTCGCCGGGCGCCCCGAACTGGGTCTCGAGCTGCCGGAAGAAATTCAGGTCGAGATAGATGCTGCGGTCGGCGGGGCAGTAGAACGGCCCCAGCGCCGCCTGGCCGTAGCCGCAGCCCGTGCCGGTGCCCTGTTCGTAGAGCACGGTCGTCGGCGGCTCGTATTGGCGTCCCGCCTCGGCGAATTCGCGGCTCCAGACGTCCTCGGTCGAGCCGATGATCTGGCTGACGAACTGCCCGCCCTCGTCCTGCGGCGCGCCGCGCACGCCCTCCTGCTGGGCGCCGCCGCCCACCAGGCCGGAGTTCATCATCTGCTGCGGATCGATGCCGAAGACGAAATAGCCGATCAGGGCCAGGACCACGCCGCCGATGCCGACGCCGCCTATAGCGCCGCCCATTCCGCGACGGTCCTCGATGTTGCCCGAACCCCTGCCCACGCGCCAACGCATGTCCGCCTCCTGCCGCGATCCTCGACTGCCTTAACAGCACGGAACGCGCGAAGTCGGAAATCGGCGCCGCTTCAGCGCCGGGGCGCGCGCGACCGGTTGAGCCAGGCGTCCATGCTGTCGAGCTCGGACTGCAGCCGGCGCATGTGGGCGTCGTCGGCCCGGCGCTCAGCGGCGTCGAGCTCCAGCCGTTCGGTCAGCACGCCGCTGTCGGTGTTTCCATAGGCCTGGCCGGGCACGCGAGGCTGGTTCCGGGCGGCCTCGATCGAGCGCAGGCGCCAGCGCGCCTCGGCCTGGGCGCGTTCGGCCTCGGCGGCCTGGGCGTCGGCGCGCGCGCCCCAGGCCTGCAGCTCGGCGCGGCGTCGCTGGGCCTCCAGGTCATGGTCGTAGGACTGGGCGAACGCCGGGACCGCGATCGCGGCGCAGGCGACGACGAGGGGCGCGAGGGCTTTCATGGGAAGAAGATGGCCCAACGCCGCGGAAAAGCCAGCGTAGCCTTACCGCGATGTCATTTGGCGTAACGGCGGTCGGGCCCTAGGAAGCGGCGCCTCGACAGTGGGACCGACATGAAAACCGTCTTCGCCGCCGCCCTGATCTGCGCCCTGGCCGGCGCCGCCTCCGCCCAGCCGGTCGCCGGTTCGGGTCCCGCCGCGCCCGAGCGCATCCCCAGTTCCGGCGGCGAGGTCATCCTGCCGCATCCGGCCGACCGGGGCGCCTACGACGCCTACCACTTCGCCGCCGCCCGGCGGGTGGGGAACACGCTCTACGTCTCGGGCGTGGTCGCGGCCAAGGCGCCGGGCCAGGCCGACGAGGTCGAAGCCTACAAGGCCGGCCTGCGCCACGCCTTCCGCCGCATCGAGCGCACCCTGAAGGCGGCCGGCGCGGACTTCGACGACGTGGTGATGATCAACACCTTCCACGTCTGGGACAGCCCGCACTTCAAGGGCTCGAAGGACGAGCACTTCGCCGCCTTCGCCGCGGTGAAGGACGAGTTCATGGGCGAGCCCCACCCGGCCTGGACCGCGGTGGGCACGACCGGCCTGCTGGTCGACGCGGGCCTGGTGGAGATCCAGCTGATCGTCCATCTGCCGGAGGAGTGACTCTCTCTCGTCATCGAGAGAGAGGGCCCCGCGCACCGGAGGCGCGTCAGCGCCGGAGGTCCTTGCGCGGGAGAGTGAGCAGGAAACGCTACACCGGCCGCGTCGAGTCTCCTGCTCATCCTCCGGCATGGGCCTTCGCGCTCTCGCGCGCCGGCATGCCGGGATCTCCTTCTCGATAACGAGAAGGAATTGCGCCCCTAAGCCCCGCCCCTCGCCGCGGCCTGGGCGGCGTCGTCCTCGTCCTTGCCCTGGGCCTCGAAGCGGCCGCCGACGCGCTTGAGCAGGAAGTTGCGCAGGCGGTCGATGAGGCCGAACACCACCGGCACGAAGAACAGGCTGAGCAGGGTCGAGGTGATCAGCCCGCCGATGACGGCCACGGCCATGGGCTGGCGGAACTCCACGCCCACGCCCAGGCCCGCCGCGATGGGCAGCATGCCCGCGCCCATGGCCACGGTGGTCATGATGATCGGCCGCGCCCGCTTGTGCGCCGCGTCCAGCAGGGCGGCGCGGCGGTCCAGCCCGCGCTTGCGGGACTCGATGGCGTAGTCGACCAGCAGGATCGAGTTCTTGGCCGCGATGCCCATCAGCATGATCATGCCGATGAGCGCCGGCATCGACAGCGACATGCCCGCCATCAGGAGCAGGGCGAAGG
Source organism: Pseudomonadota bacterium (assembly GCA_023432855.1). Taxonomy (GTDB): domain Bacteria; phylum Pseudomonadota; class Alphaproteobacteria; order Caulobacterales; family Caulobacteraceae; genus JAEZEZ01. Next base: position 13,424 of record JAEZEZ010000081.1, read on the forward strand.
CGCCGCCGAAGGCCAGCGGCAGGGCCGCCTGGATGGTGATCGGGTGGAAGAAGCTGCGGAACAGCAGCACCAGCACCACGTACATCAGCAGCACGCCCGTCCCGAGCGCGAACATGAAGCCCGTGCCGAGCTCCTGCATGGTCTCGAGGTCGCCGCTGGGCGCCTCCTGGACGCCGGCGGGCAGGTTCTGCATCGACGGCAGGGTGCGCACCTGCTGCGACGCCTCACCCAGCGTAAGTCCCGCCAGTTCGGCCTGGATCGAGGCCGTGCGGCGGCGGTCCAGGCGGTTGATCTGGTTGGGGCCGGCGCCGAAGGAGATGTCGGCCACCGCCGCCAGCGGCACCGACCCGCCCGCGGCGGTCGGCACCTGCAGGTTGGCGATCACGTCAAGCCGCTCGCGCGCGTCCTGGTCGAGCATGACCCGGATGGGGATCTGCCGGTCGGACAGGTTGAACTTGGGCAGCAGCTGGTCGGCGTCGCCGAGGGTGGCCACGCGCGCGACCTGGGACAGGTCCGCCGCCGACACGCCCAGCAGCGCCGCCTGGTCCGCCTTGGGCGTGATCAGGATTTCGGGCCGCACCAGGCTGGCGGTGGAGAAGACGTTGCTCAGCCCCGGCAGGGCCCGCATCTCGGCCTCCACCCTGGCGGCCGCCTCGCCCAGCTTCTCCGGGTCGTCGCCGACCAGGGAGATCGACATCACGTTGCCGCTCTGCACGCCCATGCTGACCCGCGCGCCGGGGACGGTGCGCAGGGTGTCGCCGATGGCGGCCTCGAACTCGCGCTGGGTCAGGTCCCGCTCGCTCTTGGGGACCAGGTTCACGGTCAGGTTGGCGCGGCGCACCTCGCCGGCGCTTGAATTGCCGCCGGGCCCGAAGGCCGTCGTGGCCGAACCGACGGAGCTGTAGACGCTGTCGACCTCGGGCCGCTTGGCCAGCACAGCGGTGATCTGCTCGACCACCCGGTCGGTCTCGTCCAGCGTCGAGCCGGGCGGCAGTTCCACGCTGATGGCCGACTGGGCGATGTCCTCGGCCGGGAACAGGTCCGACGGCAGCCGCGAGGCCAGGAAGCCCGAGAACACGAACCAGGCCCCCGCGGCGATGAGCACGATCACCTTATGGTCCAGAGACCAGTTCAGGGCCTTCAGGTAGCGGCCCATCCAGAACGGCTCCTTGTGCTCCTTGCCCTGGTCGCGCCGCAGCAGATAGGCGCCCATCAGCGGCGTCAGCGTCCGCGCCACCAGCAGCGAGAAGACCACCGACACGCAGCAGGCGATGGCGAAGCTCTTGAAGAACTGGCCCACGACGCCCGGCATGAAGCCGGTCGGGGCGAACACCGCCACCAGGGTCGCGGTCGTGGCCACCACCGCCAGCCCGATCTCGTCGGCGGCCTCGATGGCGGCCGGATAGGGCGCCTTCCCGTCGCGGATGTGGCGGACGATGTTCTCGATCTCGACGATGGCGTCGTCGACCAGGATGCCGATGGTCATGGTCAGCGCCAGCAGGGTCACCACGTTCAGCGACTGGCCCAGCAGGTCCATCACCCAGAAGGTCGGCAGCAGGCTGAGCGGGATGGCGGTGGCGGTGATCAGGGTCGCGCGCCAGTCGCGCAGGAACAGCCAGACCACGAACACCGCCAGGGCCGCGCCCAGCAGCAGCGCCTCGACCGAGGCGTGGAAGCTGTGGTTCAGGCTCTCGGTGGTGGAGGTCACCTCCTCGATGGTGATGTCGGCGCGCTCCTCGTCGAGACGCTCGACGGCGGCGTCGACGGCCTTCTTCACGTCCACCTCAGACGAGCCGACCGACCGCACCACCCCGAAGCCGACGACCTCCTGGCCGTTGAAGCGGGCGCGGCCGCGCGGTTCGGACCACTCGTCGACTACCTCGCCGAGATCGGCCAGGCGGATGGAACCGCCGTTGGCGAGCGGGATGCGGGTCTCGCGCAGGTCTTCGAGGCTGCCGGCCGAGCCGACGGTGCGCACCGCCTGCTCCTGGCCGCCGATCTCGCCGCGTCCGCCGGGCAGGTTGATGTTGGCGGCGCGCAGGGCGTTCGACACCTGGGCGGCGGTGACCCCCTGGGCGGCCAGCTTGCCGGGGTCCAGCTTGACGCGGATCTCGCGGTTCACGCCGCCGTCGCGCTGCACCTGGCCGACGCCGCGGATCGACAGCAGCCGCTTGGCCACGTCGTTGTCCACGAACCAGCTCAGCTCTTCCGGGCTCATGGCGGGGGCGCGGATGACGTAGTTGACGATCGGTATGCCGGTGAAGTCGATGCGCTGGACGATCGGCTCCTGCACGTCCGACGGCAGGTTCTGGCGCGTGCCGGTGACGGCGTTGCGCACGTCGTTGGTGGCCTTCTCCAGGTCGACGCCCAGCTGGAACTCGATGGCCGTGGTGGACACGCCCTCGTTCACCGTCGAGGTGATGTGGCGCACCTCGCCCAGGCCCGAGACGGCGTCCTCGACGATGCGGGTGACCTGGGTCTCCAGCTCGGTCGGCGCGGCGCCCGGCTGCACCACCGTGACCGCGACCACCGGCAGCTCGACGTCCGGGAAGTTGTTCACCCGCAGGTTCGAGTAGCCGACCAGCCCGCCGATGGTCAGCACGATGAACATGACCACCGTGGGGATCGGGTTGCGGATCGACCACGAGGATATGGTGTTCGGGTTCATTTCGCGGCGTCCGCGGCCCTCGGCGCCGCCTTGGGCGCCGCGGCCGCACCGGCGGCCGGCCCGACGCGCACGAGGTTGCCCTCGGCCAGGAAGCCTGCGCCCTGCACGGCGATGCGCTGGCCGGGCGTCAGGCCCTGCTCGACCTCGACCATGGCGCCGACGCGCTCGCCGGTGCGGACCGGGACGAAGCGCACCTTGCTGGAGGCGTCGATGACGTAGACCCCGGAGCGTCCCTCGCGGAAGACGATGGCGTTGGAGGGCACGACCATCGCGGGCGCGGCGCCGACATCGATCGAGGCACGCGCGAAGTTGCCGGGCTGGTAGTCGGCGACTTCCGGCAGGGAGATGCGGGCCAGGCCCAGCCGCGTCTGCGGGTCCACCTGGGGCGTCACGATGCGGACGCGGCCGGTGACCGCTGCTTTGCCCTCGCCGGTCACCGTCGCCGACTGCCCTGGGCGGACAAGCCGCAGCTCGGCCTCCGGCACCTGGGCGTTCAGTTCGATCTGCCCTTCGCGCACAAGCCGGAAGAGCTCGGTTCCGGCCGAGACGATCTGGCCCTTGACCACGCTGCGCGCGGTGATCAGGCCCGAGACGGGCGCGCGGATATTGGTCTGGTCCAGCCTCGCGCGGGCTTCGGAAAGCGCGGCGGCGGCGGTGGCCTGGTTGGCGACGGCCGTGTCCAGCGCCGCGCGCGAGAGGAAGCCGCGTTCGTTCAGTTCGCGGGCGCGGGCCAGGGCGTTGTTCATCTGGTTGACCGTGGCCTGGGCCGAGGCGACCTGCGCGCGCAGCAGCCGGTCGTTCAGCTTCACCAGCAGCTGGCCCTGGCGCACGTACTGGCCCTCGTCGGCCAGCACCTGGGCGGCTTCCAGCCCGCCGGCCTCGGCGCCGACGGGAACCTCCTGCCAGGCGGCGATTGTGCCCGACACGTCCACCGTGCGCGGCAGGGCCGTCTCGGTCACCCGGGCGGCGGTGACGGTCAGTGTGGGCCGGGGCTCGACCTTCTTCTCCTCGCCGCCGCAGGCGGCAAGGGTCATGGCGGCCGCGATGGCGAGGGCCAGCGGGCCCGCGCTCCGAGCAAATTGCATGCGTAACCTTTCGTGGCCGACCCGGCGCAGAGGTATGGCGAAACCGGGACGATTCAACGTCCCGTACCGCTCTTTTCTGCAACCGGCAGCTATATTACCGCCGCTAACCAACAGGACGAAGACAGCGTGTCGATTCCGACACTCATGCCGTCAGGGACGCGAGAAACTGCAGCAGGGCGGCGTTCACCTCGTCGAGCCGCTCCTGCTGGAGCCAGTGGCCGGCGCCGGCGACGACGCGCTTTTCACGCAAGCCCGGGACCCACGCCTCCAGCTCCGCCTCCCCCTTGCCGGAGTAGCCGCGCACCGGGTCCTTCTCGCCGACCATGAACAGCGCGGGGACCTCGATGCGCCGGTCCTGGGCGAAGGCGGTGAGCTCCCAGTTGCGGTCCAGGTTCCGGTACCAGTTCAGGGGACCTTCGAAGCCGCTGCGCTGGAACGCCTCGACGTAGACGGCGAAATCCTCCGGCGTGAGCCAGGGCGGGAGACCGTCGGGTTGGCCCATGGACTCCAGAAAGCTCACGCCCGGGGCCAGGAAGCCGCTGGCGCGCCGGTCGTCCGGCGTGGCGCCGTCGTAGCCCCAGAAGGCGCCGCCAAGAGCGCGGGCGACGTCCGCTTCCAGCTCCGCCGCGGCGTCAGGCTCCTGGAACCGCAGCATGTAGAAGTCCTTGCCCATGGCCCGCGACATGGCGCGGAACACCGGCAGCGGCGCCCGCTCGGCGCGTCGGGGCGTGAAGGGCACGGAAAGGCCGGCCACGGCGCGGAACATGTCCGGCCGCAGCAGGGCGCAGTGCCAGGCCACCGGCGCGCCCCAGTCGTGGCCGACCACCACCGCCCGGGTCTCGCCCAGCGCCTGGACCAGGGCGACCATGTCGCCGACCAGATGCAGGATGGAGTAGGCCTCGACGCCCTCGGGCGCCTCGGTCCCGCCATAGCCGCGCATGTCCGGCGCGACGGCGTGGAACCCCGCCTGCGCCACCGCCTCGATCTGGCTGCGCCAGGAGAAGCCGAGCTCGGGAAAGCCGTGGCAGAAGATGACCAGCGGCCCGGCCCCGGCCTCCCGGACGTGCTGGGAAATGGTCGCGGTCCTGATGATGCGGGTCTGCATTGTCGGCCTCCGGGGCTCTGAAATCCTCGTCCTTCGACAGGCTCAGGATGAGGATTTCAGTCGGGCCCCGTCATCATTCGTCCTCATCCTGAGCTTGTCGAAGGACGAGGACGTGCGAGACTAGGCCGCCACCTTCTTCCGCCCGCCGAAGCGGCCGTAGAAGGTCTCGCCCTTGGCCGCCATGTCGCGCAGCAGCTGCGGGACCCTGAAGCGGTCGCCGTACTGTTCGGCCAGGCGATCGCAGGTCTCGACGAAGCGCTTCGTCCCGACCTGGTCGATGAGGCTGATCGGGCCGCCGGTCCAGGGCGCGAAGCCCCAGCCCAGGATGGCGCCGACGTCGGCCTCGCGCGGATCATCCACCACACCCTCTTCCCAGCAGCGCGCCGCTTCCACGGCCTGGCGATACAGCAGGCGCGTCTTCAGCTCCTCGATCAGCGCATCGTCGCTGTCGTTGACCTTCACCGGCGCGAGGTCCGACAGGCCCTTCCACAGGGTCTTGGGTGAGCCCTTCTCGGCCGGGTAGTCGTAGAAGCCCTTGCCGTTTTTGCGGCCGTAGCGGCCGTCCTCGACCATCTTCGCCACGATGTCCTGGCCGGGCGTGGGCACGTACTTGTCGCCCAGGTCCTCGGCCGTCTGCCTGGCGATCTTGTAGGAGAGGTCCAGCGCGACGTCGTCGTGCATCTCCAGCGGACCGCGCGGCATGCCGGTCATGCGGCCGACGTTGTCGATCAGCGCCGGGGCGTAGCCCTCCTCGAGCATGGCCATGCCTTCCATCAGGAAGGTGCCGAAGCAGCGCGAGGTGTAGAAGCCTCTGGAGTCGTTCACGACGATCGGCGTCTTCCTGATCTTCATGACGTAGTCGAGCGCCTTGGCCAGCGCCGCCTGGCCGGTCTTCTCGCCCATGATGATCTCGACCAGCATCATCTTGTCGACGGGCGAGAAGAAGTGGATGCCGATGAAGTCCTCAGGCCGCACGCTCGCCTCGGCCAGGCCGGTGATCGGCAGGGTCGAGGTGTTGGAGCCGAACACGGCGCCGGGCTCGAGCTGGGCCTCGGCCTTCTTCGTGACATCGGCCTTGATCTCGCGGCTCTCGAACACCGCCTCGATGACCAGATCGGAGCCCTTCACCTGGGCGTAGTCGGTGGTGGCGGTGACCAGCCCCAGCGTGGCGTCGAACTTCTCCTGGGTCATCTGCCCGCGCGACAGGCGCTTCTTCAGCAGGCCCTCGACGTGCGCCTTGCCCTTGTCGGCGGCTTCCTGGGTCACGTCGATCAGCACCGTCTCGATGCCGGCCATGGCCTGCACATAGGCGATGCCCGCGCCCATCATGCCGGCGCCCAGCACCGTGACCTTCTTCGGGTCCGACTTCGCCACGTCCGCCGGACGCACGGCGCCCTTGTCGAGCTCCTGCTTGGACAGGAACAGCGAGCGGATCATGGCCTTGGCCTGGGGCGTCAGCAGCGTCTTGACGAAGTAGCGCGTCTCGATGCGCAGGGCCGCGTCCATCGGGACCTGCAGGCCCTCGTAGACCGCCTTCATCATGTTCAGCACGGCGGGGTAGTTGCCGTAGCTCTGCTTGCGCAGCAGCGCATTGCCCATGACGAAGACCTGCATGCCGGCCGGGTGGTAGGGCCCGCCGCCGGGGATCTTGAAACCCTTGTCGTCCCAGGGCTGGACTGCCTTGCCGGTCTTCACCCAGGCCTTGGCGTGGTCGATCAGCTCGCCGGCCGGGACCACGGCGTGCACCATGCCGGCGCCGAGCGCCTCCTGGGGCCGGAAGGACTTGCCTTCGCTGATGGCCATGAGCGCCGCCTGGGCGCCGATCAGGCGCGGCAGGCGCTGGGTGCCGCCGCCGCCGGGGAACAGGCCCACCTTGATCTCGGGCAGGCCGAGCTGGATCTTGTTGTTGTCGGCGACGACGCGGTAGTGGCACGCCAGCGTCAGCTCCAGCCCGCCGCCCAGGGCCAGGCCGTTGATGGCCGCGGCCACCGGCTTGCCGCAGGTCTCCAGCTCGCGCAGCGCGCCGTTCATCTTCCAGGCCGTGTCGAAGCCCTGCTTCAGGGCCGCCTCGTCCATGGCGCCCGAAGCGCCGCCGAAGGCGCCGCCGGCCATGTCGCCCAGGTCGGCGCCGGCGCAGAAGCCGCTCTCCTTGCCCGAGGTGATGACCGCGCCCTTGATGGCGTCGTCGCTCCGGATGCGCTCGACCACCTGGGGCAGCTCCTCCATGACCCTGGAAGTCAGGGTGTTCATGCTGCGGCCCGGCACGTCGAAGGTGACCAGGGCGATGCCGTCGGCGTCGACGTCGATCTTGAAGGTTTCCATGTCCAAGCTCTCCCGGATCAGACGCGTTCGATGACGGTGGCGGTGCCCATGCCGCCGCCGATGCACAGGGTGGCCAGCGCGGTGGACTTGCCAGTGCGCTCCAGCTCGTCGAGCACCGTGCCCAGGATCATGGCGCCCGTGGCGCCCAGCGGGTGGCCCATGGCGATGGCGCCGCCGCAGACGTTGATCCGGTCATGGTCGATGTCGAGCGCCTGCATGTAGCGCAGCACCACGGCGGCGAAGGCCTCGTTCAGTTCGTAGAGGTCGATGTCGCCGACCTCCATGCCGAGCTTGCCCAGCAACTTGCGGGTCACGGGCTCGGGACCGGTCAGCATGATCGAGGGCTCCGAGCCGATCGAGGCCATGCCGCGGATGCGCGCGCGCGGCTTCAAGCCCGCCCGTTCGCCGGCCTCCTTCGAGCCGATCAGCACGGCGGCGGAGCCGTCGACGATGCCCGAGCTGTTGCCCGGAGTGTGCACGTGGTCGACGCGTTCCACCTCGGGGTAGCGCTGGTTGATGACGCTGTCGAAGGCCATCAGGCCCATGGCCGTGAACGACGGGTTCAGCGAGGCGAGCGTCTGCATGTCCGTGTTCGGACGCATCAGCTCGTCGTGGTCGAGGATGGTGACGCCGAGCTGGTCCTTCACCGGCACCACGGTCTTCTTGAAGCGGCCTTCCTGCCAGGAGCGGGCGGCGCGCTTCTGGCTCTCCACCGCGTAGGCGTCCACGTCGTCGCGGGAGAAGCCGTACTTCGACGCGATCATGTCGGCCGACACGCCCTGGGGCACGAAGTAGGTCGGGAAGGCCGAGGTCGGATCGGTCGGCCAGGCGCCGCCGTCCGAGCCCATGGGCACGCGGCTCATGGCCTCGACCCCGCCGCCGATGGCGAAGTCGGCCTCGCCGCTCATCACCTTGGCGGCGGCCATGTTGCAGGCCTCCAGGCCCGAGGCGCAGAAACGGTTGACCTGCACGCCCGCCGTGGTCTGGGCGTAGCCGGCGCTGAGCACGGCGGTGCGGGCGATGTCGGCGCCCTGCTCGCCCACCGGCGAGACACAGCCCAGGATGACGTCGTCGACGAGGCTGGTGTCCAGCTCGTTGCGGTCGCGGATGGCCTCCAGCATCTGCGTGGCCAGCGACAGGGCGGTGATCTCGTGCAGCGAGCCGTCCTTCTTTCCCTTCCCGCGCGGGGTGCGGACGGCGTCGTAGATGTAGGCTTCGGTCATCACGGGCTCCTTGGGACGGCGCCGGTCACTAAGCCGTCCTTTACGTCAACGTCAAGATTACCTTGCGGAAGGCTGGGCGCGGCGCCTCCCCTGAGAGATAGGCCGCAGGCCGGGGCGGCGCCACGTCAAAGGCAGGCCGGATCGGGCTTGCGCGCAGCTAGCGAGCCGCCCGTCCCCACAGTCGCGACGCCGCCAGCCGCCACAGGAGCCCGCCCCCGATCAGCAGGAGCCCGAGCCCCCAGATCGCCGGCGGGACCCAGAAGGCCAGGAACAGGCAGGCGGCCAGCCCCGCCCAGGCGATCACGCGCGGGTAGAGGCGCTCCGCGGCCGGCAGGCGAAGCGCCGCCAGATTGGTGATGGCGTAGTAGACGAGCACGGTGAAGGCGCTGAACGCCCAGGCGGTCTCCACCCCTCCGAACGCCGCAATCGCCGCAATGGAGACCCCCACGGCGATGACGGCAACCGCGGGGGCCTCGCCTTTTGCGTCGAGCCGCCCGAACGCCGGCGGCAGGTCGTCGCGGCGGCCCATGGCCAGCGCCACGCGCGAAAGCCCCAGGATCAGGTTCAGTAGCACCCCCAGCATGGCGGTGACCGCGCCGACCGCCACGAGTGGGCCCAGCCACGGCGTCCCAAGGGCCTGGGCGACGGCGCCGAGGGGCGTCGCCCGGTCGGCCGCCGCGGCGAACCGCTCCGCCCCCACGGCGCCTATGGCGACCAGGGCCACGGCCACATAGAGCAGGCTGGTAACCAGTAGCGTGGTGATGATCGCGCGGGGGATGTTGCGGCGCGGATCGCGGATCTCCTCGCCCAGGGTGGCCACGCGGCCATATCCCGTGAAGGCGACGAACATCAGCGCCGTGGCGTAGAGGAACCGCCGCCAGGCCTCCGGCTCCCCCGCAGGCAGCATCGGCAGCAGGTTGGCCCCGGCGCCGTCCGCCGCGGCCGGCGCCCCGAACACGACGAAGGCCGCCAGCGCGAGCAGCGTCACCGAGACGATGGCGATGTTCATCAGGCTCGAACGCCGGACGCCGCCGAGCACCAGCAGGGTGAACAGCCCCGCGGCCGCCGCTCCCAGCCAGCCGGCCGCAACGGGATCACGGCCCAGCAGCTGCAGGAAATAGCCGCCGAAGCCGATCGCCGCCGTCGCCGCTGAGGCGGTCTTGGCGCACAGGAACATCCAGCCCGCGGTGAAGCCGAGCCAGGAGTTGAGATAACGGTAGCCATACTCGTAGGTCCCGCCGCTGACCGCGTGGCTGGCCGCCAGCTGGGCGCTCGACAGGGCGTTGCACGCCGCCACGGCGGCGGCCAGCACGATGGCCAGCACCACGGCAGGCCCCGCCTCGCCCGCCGCCACGCCGATGGAGACGAAGACCCCCGTCCCGACCATGGAGCCCAGCCCCATCAGGGTCGCGCCGCCGACGCCGAGTTCGCGCTTCAGCCGGTCCGGCGCCTGCCTGTCCTGGTCCATGCCGCCTCCCCCCGGGGATTCGCCCTGACGCCATCGCGTGACGGGCGCGTGACGGTCAAGGCGCGGGTCATTCTGACCGTTCCGTAACTTGCGCCCGTCCGGACGGGCTCTAGGCTGCCCGCCGCCGCCCGCGCGGCCAAGGGGAGCCTGTCATATGCGCTGGATTGCTGTCGCCGCCGCCGCCGCCGTGGCGCTGAGCCCGATGTCCGTCGTCGCCCAGGCTGCGGCCAGGCCCGCGCCGGTGTCCGAACTCGTGTCGCGGGTGAACATCCCGTACGAGACCTTCACCCTCGACAACGGCCTGCGCGTGGTGGTGCACACCGACCGCAAGGCGCCGGTCGTCGCCATCCAGGCCTGGTACAACGTCGGCTCCAAGGACGAGCCCGAGGGGCGCACCGGCTTCGCCCACCTGTTCGAGCACATCGGCCTGTTCAACGGCACCGAGAACCTGCCCGGCGGCCTGATGGAGCCTTTGCGCGCCCTGGGGGCCACGGACTGGAACGGCACCACCTGGTTCGACCGCACCAACTACTTCCAGACCGTGCCCACGCCGGCCCTCGAGCGCGCGCTCTACATGGAGAGCGACCGCATGGGCCACCTGCTGGGCCAGCTCAGCCAGGAGAAGCTCGACGCCCAGCGGGGCATCGTCCAGAACGAGAAGCGCCAGGGCGACAACCAGCCCTACGGCCTCGTGAACTACGCCATGCTCGAGGGCCTCTTCCCCGAAGGCCACCCCTACCGCCACTCCACCATCGGCTCCATGGCCGACCTCGACGCCGCCAGCCTCGAGGACCTGCGCAAGTGGTTCCGCGACAAGTACGGGCCCAACAACGCCGTGCTGGTGCTGGCCGGGGACATCGACGTCGAGACCGCCCGGCGGCTGGTGACGAAGTACTTCGGCCACATCCCGCGCGGCCCCGACAACGTCCCGGCGCAGGCGAACGTCCCCACCCTGGCTTCGCGCGTCGACGAACGGATGCAGGACCGGGTCGCCAACACCCGTCTGTACCGCGCCTGGGCCGTGCCCGGCCGGCTGGATGCGGACGCCCAGAACCTCGACGTGGCGGCCAGCATCCTGGGCGGCCTCGCCTCCTCCCGGCTGGACAACGAGCTGGTGCGCAAGGACCAGACCGCCGTCAGCGTCTTCACCTACTACCAGTCCCACCACCGCGTCGGCATGTTCGGCATCGGCGTCGACGTGAAGCCCGGCGCCGACGTGGACGCCGTCTCCCGCCGCCTCGACGAGATCGTCGCCGAATACATCGCCGAGGGTCCGACCCAGGACGAGGTCACCCGGGCCGTCACCTCGCGCGTCTCGGGCATCGTCCAGTCGCTGGAGCCCACCGGCGGCTTCGGCGGCAAGGCCGTGGTCCTGGCGGAGGGCGCGCTCTATGCGAACGACCCCGGCTTCTACAAGAAGCAGCTGGCCGCCTACGGCCGCGTCACCCCCGCCACCGTGCAGGCGACCCTGAAGCAGTGGCTGGGGCGGCCGGTCTGGGCCATGCGGGTCGATCCGGGCGAACGCCCGGCCTACGAGGAAGCCGCCGCCGCCCGCCCGGCGCCGCAGCCCGCCGAACCCATCGCCATCAAGCCTCGCGACCCGATGCCGGCCGTGGGCGAGATCGGCAACCTGGACTTCCCCGCCGTCGAGCGCGCGCGCCTGTCGAACGGCATGGAGGTCGTCTACTCCCGCTCGACCACCGTCCCGGCGACCCGGGTGGTCGTCGAGTTCGACGCCGGCCTGGCCGCCGATCCGGCAGACGCCCTGGGGACCCAGACCCTGCTGCTCGACCTGCTGACCGAAGGCACGACCAGCCTCGACTCCATCGCGCTGGCCGAAGCCCAGGAACGCCTCGGCGCCGCCATCTTCAGCGGCGCCAGCATGGACCGCTCCTTCGTCGGCCTGTCGACGGTGACCCCGAACCTGGCGCCCTCGCTCGACCTGTTGGCCGACGTGGTGCGCAACCCGGCGCTCGAGCCGTCCGAGATCGAGCGCCTGCGCGCCCAGCAGCTCGCCCGCATCGCCGCCGAGCAGACCAACCCCAATGGCCTGGCCGCCCGCGCCCTGCCGGAGATCATCTACGGCCAGTCCCACCCCTACGGCCGGCCCTTTACCGGCACGGGCGACGCCGATGCGCTGAAGGGCGTCGACCGCAATGACCTCGTGGCCTTCCACCGGACCTGGATCCGGCCGGACAACGCGCGTCTGTTCGTGGTCTCCGACCTGCCGCTGGCGCAACTGACGCCGCTGCTGGAGAGCCGCTTCGGCGCCTGGACGGCCCCGGCCTCGGCGAAGGGCTCGAAGAACTTCTCCGCCGCCATCGCGCCGGCCACGCCGCGCATCGTGCTCATCGACCGGCCCCAGTCGCCGCAGTCGCTGATCATGGCGGGTCAGGTCCTGCCCGTGACCGGCCAGGACGACCTGTTGCTGCTGAACGCCGCCAACGAGGTGCTGGCCAACAACTTCCTGTCGCGGATCAACCAGGACATCCGCGAGACCCGCGGCTGGAGCTACGGCCTGCGCGGCTTCGTCAACACCTTCGAGCACCAGACGCCCTACATCATCAACGCCCCGGTGCAGTCGGACCGCACCGGCGATTCCATCGCCGCCCTGATCGAGCACTACCAGGCCTTCGCCGGCGGCAAGGGCGTCACCCCGCCCGAACTCGAACGCACGCGCCTGGGCAACACGCGCCAGCTGGCGGGCAGCTTCGAGACCTCGGCGGCGGTGCTGAACGCCATGCGCAACAATGTGCTGCTCGGCCGTCCGGACAACTACTGGGAGACCGTCGCGCCGCGCTACCAGGCGATGACCGCCGCCGAGCTCGACGCCGCCCTGCGCGCCGCCGTCGACACGGACAGAATGGTCTGGGTCGTGGTCGGCGATGCGGAAAAGGTGAAGCCGCAGCTGGACAAACTCGGCCTGCCGGTCGAAGTGCGGCCCGCCCAGCGTTGACGGGCGGGACTTCCGGAGAAGGCGCGTGACGATCGTTCAGTACGTGGCCCTGGTCCTGCTGGCCCTGGGCGCCGTGGCCTCCATCGCGCTCGCCGCAACGGCGCGCAACGCCGGCCTTCTGATGCCCGCGGTGCTGTTCGGCTCCGCCGCCGTCCTGGTGCTGAAGAAACGCAAGCGCGGCTGACCAACCGCCACGCTTGCACCGCCGGCGATGAGAGGCGACGGTCCCTCCCCTGGGGGACCGCCATGAACCGAGCTCAGCAGATCGCCGTCGGCCTGATCATCGTCGCCGTGCTGCTCTGCGTCTTCGTCGCATTCTGGAAGCAGAAGTGGATGCTGCTGCCGGTCGCCGGAACACTGACCATCGCCGGCGCCCTGATCTCGCGACCGATCCCGCCGAAGACGTAGCCTCTCTCTCGTCATCGAGAGAGAGGGCCCCGCGCATCGGAGCGGCGTACGCCACGCAGATCCTTGCGCGGGAGAGTGAGCAGGAGACGCCGCACCCCTCGGCAGGCCGGACCGCCGTCCTGCTCATCCTCCGGCATGGGCCTTCGCGCTGCCGCGCTCCGGCATGCCGGGTCCTCCTTCTCGATGACGAGAAGGAAGAATTCCTACCGGCCCGGGATCTCGCTCGGCTTCTCGCCCCCGTCCGCCGCCGAGCTTGTCGATCAGGTCGTCTTCCTTCACGCCCGGCTGGGAGGTCTTGTCGCCGCCGGGCATGTAGCTCGACTCCTCCGGCGGACGCCGGCCGGGATCGGCGACGCGCGTGGCCATGGACGGGCCGCCCCGCTCGGGCGCGGCCTGGCCTTCCTCCCGGGCGTCGGGGTCCTGGTCGAGCGTGGAGAGTTCCCCCGCGCCGCCCGAGGTCGTCGCCGTCGAGCTCACCTGGGCCGGGCCCTCGCCCGCGACCTTGTTGCGCTCGTGATGCCCCTGCTTGCCGGTGTTGTTGGGCGCGCCGTGTTCGGCCATGTCGGTCTCCTCTGCTTTCACGGGTAAGCAGCGACCGACGCCCGCGGTTCCGGCCGCAGACCGCTTGCCCATGGCCCCAGGCGCGCGCTCTAATGCGGGAATGCGCAGAACCCTCGCCCTCATCCTCGCCGCCGCCTGCCTCGCCGGATGCGCCGGCATGTACGTCGCCGGCGATGTCGCACCGGGGCGCGTGGCCGAACCGGCCGCCAGCCGCTAGGCTTCCCCCGAACGGGGGAGAGTCGGACATGGGCAGGCTCATGTGGAGCGCGGCGGCCGGTGCGCTGCTGCTGGCAGGGGCGGCGGCCGCCCAGGTCGAGGACCAGACGCCGACCTTCGACATCCTGATCCGCGGCGGCACGGTCTATGACGGGACCGGCGGCGAGCCCTTCGTGGGCGACGTGGCCATCGAGGAGGACCGCATCGCCTACGTCGGACCCTCCGGGGAGGTGCGGGGCAAGGTCGTGGTCGAGGCGGCGGGCAAGGCCGTCTCGCCGGGCTTCATCAACATGCTGAGCTGGGCCACCGAAAGCCTGCTGGTGGACGGCCGCGGCCTGTCCGACCTGCGCCAGGGCGTGACGCTGGAGGTGTTCGGCGAGGGCTGGTCCGAGGGCCCCCTGACGGCCGAGATGCGCGCCGACGTGATCCAGCGCCAGGGCGACATCAAGTTCGACGTGCCGTGGACCACGCTCGGCCAGTACCTGGAGCACCTCGAGCGCAAGGGCGTCGCGCCCAACGTGGCCTCCTTCGTGGGCGCCACCACCGTGCGCATCCATGAGCTGGGCGAGGGCGACGTCGATCCCACCCCGGCTCAGCTCGACGCCATGAAAGGCCTGGTGCGGGCGGCCATGGAGGAAGGCGCGCTGGGCCTCGGCACGTCCCTGATCTACGCCCCCGCCAGCTACGCCGAGACGCCCGAGCTGATCGCGCTGGCCACGGAGGCCGGCCGTTGCGGCGGCATCTACATCAGCCACATGCGCAGCGAGGCCGACCGGCTGGTGGAGTCCGTGGACGAGCTGATCGAGATCAGCCGCGCCTCCGGCGCCCCCGCCCAGATCTATCACCTGAAGGCGGCCGGCCAGACCAACTGGCCCAAGCTGGACACGGTCATCGCCCGCATCGAGGCGGCGCGCGCCTCAGGCCAGCGCATCACCGCCGATATGTACACCTACACCGCCGGCGCGACCGGCCTGGACGCGGCCATGCCGACCTGGGTGCAGGCGGGCGGCTACGAGGCCTGGCGCGAACGGCTGCAGGATCCCGCGACGCGCCAGCGGGTGCTGGCGGAGATGCGCACGCGCGGAGATGGATGGGAGAACTTCCTCTTCCACGCCGGCTCGGCCGACCGCGTCATCCTCGTCGGCTTCAAGAACGAGGCGCTCAAGCCGCTCACCGGCAAGACGCTGGCCGAGGTCGCGGCCCTGCGCGGCAAAAGCCCGGAAGAGACCGCCATCGATCTCGTCATCGAGGACGGCAGCCGTGTGGGCACGGTCTATTTCCTGATGAGCGAGGAAAACGTCGCGCGCCAGACCGCCCTGCCCTGGATGAGCTTCGATTCCGACGCGGCGGCCATGGCGCCGGAGGGCGTGTTCCTGAAGTCGTCGAACCACCCGCGCGCCTACGGCAACTTCGCCCGCCTGCTCGGCAAGTACGTGCGCGAGGAGAAGCGGCTGAGCCTGGCCGAGGCCGTGCGCAAGCTGACCTCCCAGCCGGCCCAGACCCTGGGCGTCCGCGAGCGCGGCGCCCTGCAGGAGGGCTATTTCGCCGACGTGGTGGTGTTCGACCCTGCCGTGATCGCCGACCGCGCCACCTTCGACAATCCGCGCCAGTTCGCCGTTGGCGTCGAGCAGGTGTTCGTCAACGGCAAGGCGGCGTTGAAGGACGGCGAACCGACCGGCGCCGCCACCGGGCGGGTGGTGCGCGGCCGCGCCTGGACGGGCCGGGCCGAAGGCGGCTGCCGCGCCAGCGCGGCGGACTGGACCTGGGCCTGGCCGGCGCCTCCGGCCAGCACGGCGGCCAATTAGGCAAAGCTGGAGAATCGCCGCATTTCCGACGCGGAACCTGCTTAACGCCTTGGCCGTTGAGGCCGCCGATCTGTTGGAGCGTTGCGTATGGCCGCTAGACGGAAACCCCGCGAAACCCGCAAGTCCCGCCGCGAACCCCTGGTGTTCCTGGCCGAACAGCCGCGTTCGTTCGCCTATGTGGACGACGAGGACGAGTTCGAGGTGCCGCCGATCCCCAGCCGCTTCGCCCTGCTGCAGCAGCAGGTCAGCCTGAGCTGCCAGCTCGCGCCGGCGTCGTCCTTCGACCGCATGGAAGCGCGGGCGTAGCCTTCCCGGTCAACTTCAAAGAGGACGAAGTGTGGTCACGATCTGGAGCGGTTGCGCGCTGGACTAGCGGCGAACTACGTCGTGGTAAAATTCGAAGCTTGTGAAGCTCAGCTTGGCTAATTCCTGGCCCGCCAGATCTTCGCCGTAAGTCACACCTTCGATTTCGGACAGGTAGCCATCATTGTCCCACAGCGTGAGTGCCATGCCGTAGCGGGTGCCCGGCACCTCGAAGTGAGCCCCCTTGTCAGTGATCGCGAGCGGGCTGACGCTGGCGCGGTCTACGACTATGCGGGTGCAAAATCCGACTAGAGTGTGGACGCGATCGGTGACACGGCACGCCTCCAGTTGGCCCCTGAAAGCATCCGCCTCCCCACCGAACAACTGAGCCATGACGTCGAGAGCGCCTCGTTCGAAGTCGGTCAACTGCGGGAAAGGCGGCACTGGGGGATAGCTGGCCAAGGGCTCATCAAGCCATCCGGTGCGATCGGGAATGTCGGCCAACTGGCGGTCCTCTACAGCCTCATAGGTGTCTGCCGCGGCGCGAGGGTTGTCCCATGGTATGCCACGCGCGCCGCAACCGGCATCACCACCCCTCTGACCGGTATACTACCCTACCGCTGACCACGGTCATGAGGGCACGGCCCTTCGGGATGTCGGCCTGGTCCGCCTTCATCAGGTCCACCGAGAACACGCTGAAGTCGGCGCGGTAGCCTTCGCGGATCAGGCCGAGCTCTTCCTCGCGGAAGGAGGCGTAGGCCGGCCAGGCGGTGAACATCTTCAGCGCCGTTTCGCGGTCCACGGCCTGGCCGGGGCGCCAGTCGGGGCCCTGGAAGCCGTTGAGGTCGCGCCGGGCCACGGCGGCGTAGAACTCGATCAGCGGATCACCGCGCTCGACCGGGGCGTCGGAGCCGCCGGGCACGATGGCGCCGGCCTCGATCAGGCTGCGCCAGGCGTAGGCGCCGTCGAGCCGCGCGTCGCCCAGGCGCGCCGGCGCGAAGTGCAGGTCGCCGATGGCGTGGCTGGGCTGCATGGCCGGGATGACCCCCAGCTCGGCGAAGCGCGGGATGTCAGACAGGCGCAGCACCTGGGCGTGCTCGATGCGGAAGCGCGGGTCCGCGACCTTGCGCTCGGCGGGCGGCACGGCGGCGAAGGCCTGCTCGTACCAGTCCAGCACGCTGGCGTTGCCGCGGTCGCCGATGGCGTGGGTGGTGATCTGCACGCCCGCCCGCAGCGCCCGCTCGTAGATCGGGACCATGCGCTCAGCGTCGGTCTGCATCAGACCGGTCGTCCCCGGCTGGTCGGCGTAGGGCTCGAACAGAGCCGCCCCGCGCGAGCCCAGCGCGCCGTCGGCATAGTACTTGATGGCGCGGGTGACGATCAGGCCGTGGTCGGCGCCCGGCAGCGGACCCTCGGCCAGCAGCCGCTCGCCGGCCTGTGGCGTGGCGGCGTTGTAGACGCGCAGCGGCGTGGCCTCGGCCGGCCGCGCGTGCAGCAGTTCGATCTCGCGCCAGTCCGCGCCCATGTTGTGCAGCCCGGTCCAGCCGTAGGCGGAATAGACCCGGAAGGCGGCGTCCAGCGCCTGGCGCCGCGCCTCGTCCGAGGCGCCGGGCATCAGCGGGGCGACCAGCTGTTCGGCCGCGTCCACCAGCATGCCGGTGGGTTCGCCGGCGGCGTCCTTGAGGATCTCGCCGCCCTCGGGGGCTGCGGTGTCGCGCGTGATCCCGGCCGCGCGCAGGGCGGCGGAGTTCACCACCACCGCGTGGCCGTCCGCCCGGCCCAGGATCACCGGCCGGTCGGGGACCGCGCGGTCGAGGTCGGCGCGGGTCGGAAAGCGCTTCTCCGGCCAGTGCGTCTCGATCCAGCCCCGCCCGACCAGCACCCGGTCGTCGGGGTGCGCCTTCGCCCAGGCCGTGAGCTTCGCCAGCATGGCGTCGAGCGACGCGGAGCCTTCCAGGTTCAGCGTCAGCTCGCGTTGGCCTATGCCCGAGAGGTGGGCGTGGGCGTCGGTGAAGCCCGGGAACATGGCCGCGCCCTTCAGGTCGATGACCCGGGTCTGCGGCCCGCGCAGGGCGTCGGCCCTGGCCCGGTCGCCGGCATGGACGATCCGTCCGTCCCGCACCGCCACGGCCTCGACCGTCGGGTTGGCCGCGTCGCCCGTGTAGATCGGACCGCCGGAGATCAGCAGGTCCGCCGGCGCCTCGCGCGCCGCTGCGAAGGCGGCGGACAGGCCGGCCACGGCGAGCGCCAGCAGCAGACAGGTCAGGATGCGGTTCATGGGCGGCGACTCCCCCGTGCGGAAACGGCCGCCAAGGTGCGCGTCCGCGCCCCGCGGTCAAGCCCGCCGGATCAGCGCGGCTTGGCCTTGGGCGGATAGTAGGAGGGCATGACCACGTTCGGGTCGCGCACGCGCGAGGTCCTGGCCCCGCGCGGCTTGATCGAGATGGTGAAGGCCATGAAGCGCTCGTCGCGCGACTTGCCGTAGATCGAGACCTCCCGGTCCACCAGCGCGAGCGAGGCCTGGAAGGCGCCCTTGCGCCAGCCGATGCCCGCCTGCATGTCGCCGACGGCCGCGATGTTGTCGCTGGACCAGCTCATCCGCCGCAGTTCGCCCGAACGCCCCCGCAGCAGGTTCAGGCCCAGGGTGTTCTGCTCGTCGGAGGCGAACAGCACCCAGCGGCCCTTGCGCTCCAGCTCGCGCGGCGTCTCGATCCGCTCGCGCAGCGACTGGAGCCGGCCCGATGCGACCGGCTTCGGGCGCCTGATCGCCGGTTCGGGCCCCAGCGCCACGACCACCTCGTTGCGGATGCCCCTCCCCTCGGGCTGGCGGCGGCTGACGAAGTCGATCTGCGGCTCGTTGCGGACGACGAAGTCCTCGGCCTGTTTCAGCGCCGGCGTGACGGTCTCGCGCGCGGCCAGCGCGGCGATCTGGGCGTACTCGATGGCCACGGGCGGCGTCGGCGCGCGAACGGCGTCGATCAGGGCCTGCTCGTCGGCGCTCTGAACGGCGGAGAAGTCGGGGATGGTCTCGGGGGCCGTGCGGATGGCTTCGTCCATCCCGGCGAGTTCGGCATTCGCGACGGCCTGGGACCAGGCCGCGAAGAGCCCCGCGCCGCCGAGTCCCGCAAGGACTGCGCCGCCGATCACCGCCGCGATGCTCCTCCCCGAGCGCCGCACTGCGAACTCCCCTTGATCCCCTGCGGCGACGTTAACCATTTCGATACGGCTACGCCAGCCGGATTCTTCCGAAGGTTGCATCGCCTCCCCCCTCGGCCCCGCGGCCCCGCCGCGCTATCCTGCGAGCCCCAGACCTGGAGACAGCCCGTGCAACCGCCCCCGGAAGACAGCCCCGAAGAGGGCGTGGCCGACCTGCCGTTCAGCCACGGCCGCCGCTTCCGGCGCCTGGACGACTATCTCGCCCACCGCGAACGCCTCGGCGCGCAGGACGCGCCCTTCTACCGGGAGATCAGCCCGGGGGTGTACGAGCTCTGGGGCGGCCGGCGGCCCAAGGGGGTGCAGCCGCCGACGTTCACACGCCGGCAGCTGCTGGAAGAGTTCGGCTTCGACGAATAGGGCCTAGGGCCCGAACACGAAGTCCGAGGCGTCGACCTGGCCCGCCGTCATGTTGGCCAGGGTGATGGTCGAGCCGTCGGGGAAGGTGACCACCGCCTGGCCCGCGCCGTTCGACGACACGCTGAGGTCCGAGAAGTCGTCGACCCCGGCGATGTCGATCCGCATCAGCTCCAAGCCGTCGGCGAAGTCGACGATGACGTCGTCGCCGAAGTTCCCGTCGTTGAACAGGAACTCGTCGGTCCCGGCGCCGCCGCGCAGCACGTCCTCGCCCGCGCCGCCGATCAGCACGTCGGCCCCGCCATGACCCCAAAGGGCGTCGTCGCCGGCGCCGCCGTCGAGCACGTTGGCCCCGTCATTGCCGACCACCGACTGGCCGAAGGCGTTGCCGGTCAGGTCGATGGCGCCCGTGCCCGACTGCAGCCCGGTGGACAGCACCTCGACCTCTGCCCCGGCGGTCAGCACGAAGTCGTCGCTGGCGAACACCCGGTCGAGGGTTCCCTCGCCCGCGGCCTCCAGCACCACGTCGCCCATGCCGCTGACGAAGTGCCAGTCGTTGCCCAGGCCGCCGTCGGTGACGTCGTCGCCGCCCCGGCCGTCCAGCACGTCGTCACCGGCGCCGCCGTCGAGGATGTTGCTGCCCGAGGCGCCGCGCAGGGTGTCGCTGAAGGCCGTGCCCACCAGATCCTCGACCTCGCGGATCTCGCCGCTCTCGCTGCCATCGTTCCAGGTCTGGAACAGCAGGTCGGCGCTCACCGCGGCGCCCAGGCCGGAGAAGTCGACCTGGTCGACGCCGGCGCCGCCGTCGAAGTCGTCCGACCCGCCGCCGCCGATCAGGATGTCGTTGCCGCCCTTGCCGGCCAGGATGTCGTCGCCCCCGGCGCCGTCCAGGATGTTCGCGCCGTTGTTGCCCGCGATGATCTGGCCCAGCTCGTTGCCGGTCAGGTTGATGGACGCCGTGCCCGCCTCTAGCTGGGTCGACAGGATCTCCACGTGAGCGCTGGCGGTCAGCACAAAGCTGGCCGAGGCGAACACCCGGTCGAAGCCTTCGCCGGCGTACTCGATCACCTCGTCGTCGGCGCCGTCGACGAACAGCCAGTCGTCGCCCTCGCCGCCGGCCAGGATGTTGGCCTCGCCGTCGCCGCGGATGACGTCGTTGAAGGCCGAGCCGACCACGCCCTCGATGTCGAGCAGGACGTCGGCGCCGTCGCCGCTCGCCCGCTGGGCCGCGAGGTTCACGTTCACGGGACCGGCCGCGCCGGAGAAGTCGGCGGTGTCGAAGCCCGTGCCGCCATCCATGCGGTCGGCGCCGGCGCCGCCAATCAGGATGTCGTCTCCGGCGTTGCCGTACAGCCGGTCATCGCCGCCCGCGCCATCGAGGATGTTGTCGCCCGCATTGCCGACCACCGCCTGGCCAAAGCCGTTGCCGGTGAGATCGATGGCCGCCGTCCCGGCCTGCAGGGTCGTGGACAGGATCTCGATCTCGGCGCCCGCCGTCAGGGTGAAGTCGGCCGAGGCGAACACCCGGTCGAAGCCCTCGCCGACCGCCTCCAGGACCACGTCGCCGGCGTTGTCGACGAAGTGCCAGTCGTCGCCCAGCCCGCCGTCGGTGGTGTCTGCGCCGGTGCCGCCGTCCAGGTCGTCGGCCCCGTCGCCGCCCACAAGGAAGTCGTCGCCGCTGCGGCCTAGCAGGATGTCGGCCCCGCCGCCGCCGTTGATCCAGTTGTCGGCCGAATTGCCGAACAGGTCATCGTCGAAGTCGCCGCCCTCGACGTCCTCGATGCTGACGAAGACGTCGTAGCCCTCGCCGGTGAACTGGGCGCCGCCGAAGCTGAGGTCGACGGTGATCGGGCCGTCCGCGTAGCCGAAGCTGACCAGGTCGTAGCCCGAGCCGCCGTCGAAGTAGTCGTCGCCGAAGCCGCCGAGCAGGATGTCGTCGCCCGCGCCGCCGTCCAGCACGTCATGGCCGCCGCCGCCGTAGATGATGTCGGCGCCGCCGAGGCCGTAGAGGAAGTCGTTGCCGGCGTAGCCGTAGATCTCGTCGTCGCCGCTGGTCCCGTAGATCACGTCAGAGCCGTTGGTGCCGTAGAACACGGCCCAGGTGGTCGACGGGTCCTCCGGCACGTACCAGGTCTGGGCGCCGTCACGCCCCGCCTTCTGCTCGCGGGCCTGGGACTGGGCCTGGGACTGGGACGCAGCGAAAGTCCCGCCGGTCAGATCGACCGGCTCGGCGGTGTATGGACGCATGGGGTAGGCTCCTTACGCATCGGAATGGATCGTCGGTGTGTCGAGGCCTGCCCGACACAAGCAGCACATCCCAACGCCCCGACGGAAATCCGGGTCGGCCACATTTTGTTGAGCGCGGCCGAGGGAACCTTCTGACGCGCATACAGAAAGGGCCCGGAGGATGCCCCCGGGCCCCAGGTCTGGAACGCCGTTCGATCAGGCGGGTCCGAACAGGAAGTCGCTGGCGTCGACCTGGCCCGTGGTCACCCCGTGCAGGGTGATGGTCGACCCATCCGGCAGGGTGATGACGGCCCAGCCCGAACCGTTCGCGGAGACCGCGAGGTCCGAGAAGTCGTCCGCGCCGGGAACCATCAAGCGGATGTGGTCCACGCCGTTCTGGAAGTCGCGCACCAGATCGTGTCCCGAGCCGGCGGCCGTGTACTGGAACTCGTCGGCCCCGGCGCCGCCCCACAGGGTATCGTCGCCCGCGCCGCCGATCAGGGTGTCGGCGCCGCCGTGGCCGTAGAGCGTGTCGTGTCCCCCGCCGCCGTCGATGCGGTTGACGCCGTTGTTGCCGACCACCGCCTGGCCAAAGCTGTTGCCGGTCAGGTTGATCGCCGTGACCCCGGTCTGCAGCGCGGTCGACAGGATCTCGATCTCGGCCGCGGCCGCCAGGCTGTAGCTGGTCGAGGCGAAGACCCGGTCCGCAGTCCCCTCGCCGGCGGCTTCGAGAACCGTGTCCGAAGCGTTGTCGACATAGTGCCAGTCGTCGCCCAGGCCGCCGTCGGTGACGTCGATCCCCTGGAAGCCGTCGAGGATGTCGTTGCCGTCCCCGCCGTCGAGCGTGTTGGCGAAGCCGTTGCCGCGCAGCACGTCGTTGAACGCGCTGCCCTGGACGATTTCGATGTCCTTGACCGTGTCGGCGCCCGCGCCGCCGGTCGCCGACTGCAGGAGCAGGTTCACGGTCACGGCCGACGCTGCGGCGGAATAGTCCGCGGTGTCGACGCCCAGGCCGCCGTCCAGCAGATCCGCGCCCAGCCCGCCGACCAGCACGTCGTTGCCGTTGTGGCCGTACAGGGTGTCGTCGCCGGAGCCGCCGTTCAGCAGGTTCTCGCCATTGTTGCCGACGATGATGTTGTTCAGCTCGTTGCCGAACAGGTTGATCGAGGTCGTCCCCGTCTGCAGCGTGGTCGACAGGATCTCGACCGACACCGCCGCCGCCAGGGCATAGCTGGCCGAGGCGAAGGCCCGGTCCAGCGTCCCCTGCCCGGCGACCTCGGTGATCACGTCGCCGGCGTCATCGACGTAATACCAGTCGTCCCCGGTCCCGCCGATCATGGTGTCGGCGCCGTGGAAGCCGTCGAGGATGTCGTTGCCGGCGGCCCCTTCGAGCGTGTTCGCGACGCTGTTGCCGCGCAGCACGTCGTTGAAGCCCGTGCCCACGACGCGCTCGATGTCCTTCAGCGTGTCCGTGCCGGCCGCCCCCGTCGCGCTCTGCAGGAGCAGGTTCACACTCACGGCCCCGGAAGCCCCGGTGTAGTCGGCGGTGTCGAAGCCGAGACCGCCGTCGAGCAGGTCGTTGCCCAGGCCGCCGATCAGGATGTCGGCGGCGTCGTAGCCGTACAGCGAGTCATCGCCGCCGGCGCCGTTCAGGGTGTTGTTGCCGTTGTTGCCGCCGATGGTCTGGCCGAAGTCGTTGCCGGTCAGGTTGATCGCCGTGCTGGCGCCCTGCACCGCCGTGGACAGGATCTCGATCTCGGCCGCCGCCGCCAGGGTGTAGCTGACGTAGGCGAAGACCCGGTCGGCCGTGCCCTGTCCGGCCGCGTCGATCACCACATCGGCGGCGTTGTCGACCCAGTGCCAGTCGTTGCCGGCGCCGCCGTTGGTGGTGTCCGCCCCGGTGCCGCCGTTCAGCCGGTCGTCTCCGCCGCCGCCGGTCAGGGTGTTGCTGGCCTGGTTGCCGGTCAGGGTGTCGGCGAAGGCGGTGCCTATCGCGTTCTCGATCAGGGACGCCGTATTGCCCTGGAAGAGCAGCGCATTGAAGACGTTGCCGCGCGCGAAGTTGCCGTCGCCCAGGTTCGCCAGCTGGGCGCTGGACAGGGTGCTGTGCTGCCCCGGCGTCAGATTGACGGTGACGCCGGCGCCGTAGTTCGACAGGTCATAGGTGTCATTGCCGCCGCCGTCCCAGATGGTCAGGAACACGCGGTTGGCGCCGGGCGCGCCCTGGCCGACGCCATTGATGGACATCTCGCCGGTCGCCGGGTTCCAGCTGTAGACGGAGTCGCCGGAGTTCACGGTGTAGTCGGCGCCGTACATGAACTGCAGGGCGGCGATGTCGTACATCATGTACGATTGCGGGTAGCCGAAAGCCTCGTTGGAATACCCGCCGATCAGCGGGTCGCCGATGTAGCTGCGGTACGTCATCACCGTGAATTCGAGGGAATCGTACTGCGACGGCAGCGCCCCGCCGACTCCGCCCGTTTCGTGGCCGTGCTTCAGGCCCAGCGTGTGGCCGATCTCGTGCAGGGCCGTGAGCCAGGTGTAGCTGCCGGCCTGGGGCGTCGGGAACAGCCCCATGTAGTCGGGGTTGAACCAGGCGTCGCCGCCCTCGTTGCCGCTGTCCCATGGGTAGTAGCCCCAGGCCACGGCCGGCAGGGTGGAGGCGGCGAAGTCCATGTCGCCCGTCCCGGGGGCCACCATGGTGAAGCCCAGGTTGGTGAAGGAGGCGATGGAGCCGTAGGAGAAGGGCGCGCCTCCGACCAGGCCGTTCGCGGACCCGGTCAGCATGTAGGAAATGGCGACCTGGAACTCGATCGAGAGCTCCTCGAAGCCGGTCTCGTACTCCTTGGGATTGTACCAGATGTAGCCGTCGTACTGGCTCGGGTCGTCCGGGAACGAGAAGGTCAGGGTGGCGACGTTCCACTCCGTGCCGGACAGCAGGGCGTCGACGATCGGATCGCCGGACGAGCCGGTCCAGAAGATGGGCGGCGCATCCGCGTGACCCGGCGGGCTGCTGGCGGCTCCGAGCGGCGCATCGGCCGGCCGGAAAGCGTCGGAGCCGAAACTGTAGGCGGTCGCCTCCAGTTCGTAGCCGAGCATTTCGGCCCTGTGGTTGCGAAGCTCCAGCATGATCCGATCCCCCTCTTCTGCCCCTTAAGGCGCGACAGAACCGGAATTCGGATCAACCGGCAAGGGAGTTCGTGACCGCCCTCCCTTGCCGGTCGCCCTTTTCCTACGGCCCGAACAGGAAGTCCGAGGCGTCCACCTGGCCGGTGGTGACGTTCTCCAGGGTGATGGTCGAGCCGTCCGGCAGGGTGATCACCGCCCAGCCGGAGCCGTTCGCGCTGATCGCCAGGTCAGAGAAGTCGTTCACCCCGGTGACGTTGTGGAAGGAGATCAGCTCCACGCCGTCGTTGAAGTCGGTGATGACGTCCTGGCCGGTATTGTCGCCCCAGAACAGGAAGCTGTCGTCGCCGTCCCCGCCGATCAGGGTGTCGTTGCCCCCGCTGCCGCGCAGGCTGTCAGCCCCGTCCATGCCCATCAGCACGTTGTCGCCGTTGTTGCCGACGATCGCCTGGCCGAACTCGTTGCCGGTGAGGTTGAGCGCCGCCGTGCCCACCTGCGAGGTGGTGGTGAACAGCTCGATCTCAGCGCCCGCGGCCAGCGTGTAGCTGACGCTGGTGAGCACCCGATCTACGCCCTGGCCCGCGGCCTCGATCACCACATCGCCGGCGTTGTCGACCCAGATCTGGTCGTCGCCCAGGCCACCGTCCATGACGTCGGCGCCCTGACGGCCATTGAGGACGTCGTCGCCGGCGCCCCCGGTCAGTTCGTTGGCCGCGGTGTTGCCCGTCAGGGTGTCGGCGAAGCCGGTGCCGATCAGGTTCTCGACGTCCTTGAAGGTGTCGGCCCCGGCGGCCCCCGACGCCGTCTGCGTCAGCAGGCTGGCGTTCACGCCTCCGGCGGTTCCGGAGTAGTCCACCGTGTCGATGCCGGCGCCGCCGTCCAGACGGTCGGCCCCCGCGCCGCCGATGAGCGTGTCGTCACCACCGTTGCCGGCCAGGGTGTCGTCCCCATCCATACCGTTCAGGACGTTGGCGCCCTGGTTGCCGGCGATCAGCTGGCCGAACTCGTTGCCGGTCAGGTTGATGGCGTCCGTCCCGGCGGCAAGCGCCGTGGACATCAGTTCGATCTCGACGCCGGCGGCGAGCACGTAGCTGACGCTCGAGAACAGGCGGTCGGCCGAACCTTCGCCGGCGTTCTCGCTGACCAGGTCGTTGACGTGATCGACCCAGTGCTGGTCGTTGCCGTCACCGCCGTAGGTCTGGTCGACACCCGCGCCGCCATTCAGGATGTCGTCGCCGTCGCCACCATAGAAGGCGTTGTCGGCGCCGTTGCCCTGGAAGACGTCGTTGTAGTGCGTGCCGTAAACGGCCTCGATGTCGCGGATGATGTCGACCTCGGCGCCGTAGGTCACCGTCTGCAGCAGCAGGTTGGCGTTGATGCCGAAGCCGTCGAGGTGGTCGAAGTAGGCGGAGTCGTACCCGGCGCCGCCGTCCAGCGTGTCGTTGCCCGCGCCGCCGACGAAGTTGTCGTTGCCGCCGTGCCCGTAGATCACGTCGTCGCCGCCGCCGCCCGTCAACCAGTTCATGCCGTCGTTGCCGACGATGATCTGGGCGAACTCGTTGCCGGTGAGGTCGATGGCGTCGAGGCCCGACTGGAGCTGGGTCGTCAGGCGTTCGACTTCCACGCCCGCCGCCAGCACATAGCTGACGCTGGCCAGGACGCGGTCGGCCGTACCCTGGCCCGCCGCTTCGACGACGATGTCGGCGGCGTTGTCGACCCAGTGCTGGTCGTTGCCGAGACCGCCGATGGTGGTGTCGACGCCGCCGCGCCCGTTGAGCACGTCGTCGCCGCCGCCGCCGGTCAGCACGTTGGCCTGGGCGTTGCCGGTCAGGGTGTCGTTGAAGCTCGAACCGATGACGTTCTCGATGTCGACGAGGGTGTCGAGGCCCGCCGCGCCGCTCGCCGACTGGGTCAGCAGGCTGACGTTCACCGCGCCCGCCGCCGTCTGGTAGTCGGCGGTGTCGATGCCCAGTCCGCCGTCGAGGCGGTCGGCGCCGAGGCCGCCGATCAGGGTGTCGGCGCCGTTGTTGCCGTAGAGGGTGTCGTCGCCGTCGCCCCCGTCCAGGATGTTCGCGCCGTTGTTGCCGGCGATGATCTGCCCGAACGCGTTGCCCGTCAGGTTGATCGCCGTCAGGCCGCTGGCCTGGGTGGTGCTCAGCATCTCGACCGAGACGCCGGCGGCCAGGGTGTAACTGACGCTGGCCAGCACCCGGTCGAAGCCTTCGCCGTCGGCCTCCACCACCGTGTCGGCGGCGTCGTCGACCCAGTGCTGGTCGTCGCCGAGACCGCCGATGGTGGTGTCGATCCCCGCGGAGCCGTTGAGCACGTCGTTACCGGCGTTGCCGGTCAGGACGTTGGAGAACTCGTTGCCGCGCAGGCTGTCAGCGCCCGAACCGCCGATCAGGTTCTCGATGCCCGAGAAGGTGTCGAGGCCTTCGCCGGTGTTCTGGGTCGCGTTCCAGTCGAGGCTGATGGCGATCGCCGCCGTGGCGTGGCTGAAGTCGGCCGTGTCGACGCCGTCGCCGCCGTTGAACGTGTCATTGCCCGCGCCGCCGATCAGGACATCGTTCCCGCCGGCGCCGTTGAGCACGTCGTCGCCGTTGCGCCCCTCGAGCCGGTTGCCGCTGTCGTCGCCGGTGATGTCGTCGGCCAGTTCCCCACCGATCACGTTCTCGATGCTGATCAGGGTGTCGGCGCCCATGGTGTCGGCGGAGGCGACCCCATCCCCAAGGTTCACGTAGAACTCACGCTCGCCGCCGGCGAACGAGAGCGTGTCATTGCCCTCTCCACCGTTGAACACGTCATTGCCGTCGGGCGGCGTCGCCGACCCCGCCGCGCTCGAGACGATGGTGTCGTCCCCTGCCCCGGCGTCCACGTTGTCCCAGCCGATGCCGGCGTTGATGAGGTCATGCCCGGCGCTGCCGACGATGGTGTCGTCGCCGGAGCCGGTGAGAATGAACACGCCGTCCACGCCGGTCATGGTGTCCGTGCCGCCGTAGCCGTCGGCCACGGTCTGCTCAGCGCCGCTGACGTCGAAGCCGGACGCGTCGACATTCGCCGCGCCGGAGCCGGTGTTCACGTGGAAGGCGAAGCGGTCGATGCCCGCGCCACCGATCAGGATGTCGTCGCCGGCCTGGCCCCAGAGCATGTCGTCGCCGTCGCCGCCGACCAGCATGTCATCGCCCGCGCCGCCCATGAGCTCATCGTTCATGTCGCCGCCGGTGACCACATCGTCGCCGTTTCCGCCGTAGAACCACAGCTGCTCGACCGAGACGCCATAGACGCCCTGGATGTCGCTGCTGCCGGTCAGGACGCCGTCGCTCAGTGTGACGGTCGAGCCGGCGTTGTGCCAGGCCCAGTGCAAGGCCACGGTGTCGACGCCGGCGCCGCCGTTGATCGTGTCGTAGCCGGTGGCCCCCAGGTAGGTGGCGAACGAGTTCTCGTAGAGGTGGATGCGGTCGTCGCCGTCGCCGCCGTCGATGAAGGAATCGCCCGCGCCGTTGTCGAGGATCACATCGTCGCCGGCGTTGGCGTAGACGGTGTTGTTGCCGTCGTAGACCGAGATCTGGTCCTTCTCCTGACCGCCGTAGACGGTGTCGTCGAAGTTGGTGCCGGAGAAGATCAGGCGTTCGACGCTGATCAGGGTGTCGGTGCCGCCGCGGCCATCGCTGAAGGTGAAGTTCTGCGACGTGCCGAAGATAGACGCATCGAAGGTCACGCCCGAGACAAGGCCCAGGTCGTCGAAGCGATAGGACGCGAAGTCCATCCCGGCCCCGCCGTCGAGCGTGTCGTCGCCCAGGTCGCCACGCAGGTTGTCGACCCCGTCGCCGCCCGAGAGCAGATCGTCTCCGTCCTGCCCGCGAATGACGTCGTTGCCGGCCTCGCCGTAGAGGAAGTCGGCAAGGTCCCCGGCGGCCGGAGCGTTCGAAGTCGTGTTGAAGCCGCCGACCAGGACGTCGTCGTCAATGCCGCCGTAGAGCGTGTCGGAACCCGCCTGGCCGACCAGTTGGTCGTTACCCGCGCCGCCGACCATCAGGTCGTCGCCGCGCGAGGCGTAGATCACGTCGCGCGTGCTGCTGCCGGTGATGTCGACGCGCTCGAAACCACTGACGGTGTCGGGGCCGAGCGGGCTGTGGACGATGTAGCTATCCTCGAGGTTGGCGAAATCGAAGTTCAGGTTGAGCCAGCCGAAGTCAGGGCTGGAGAAGTCGTAGACGAGGGTGTCGTTGCCCGCGCCGCCGGTCAGCGTATCCTCGCCGGCGCCGCCTTCGATGCGGTCGTCGCCGTCGCCCCCGTCGAGGATGTCGTCGCCTTCCAGACCAGTGATGATGTCGTTGCCGCCCAGGCCATTGATCTCGTCCGGATCCGGCGTGCCGACGAGCACGTCGTCGCCTTCGGTGCCCTCGGTCGGGCCCTCCATCGGAATGTTGATGTCGGCGGGATCGAAGTCCGCCGCCGTCAGTCCGGACAGGATCAGGGAGTTGTTCTCGTCGAACTCCAGCCGAATCTGGCCGTCTTCCTCGATCAGAACGTAGGTGTCGAAACCGCTGACCTCGATCTTGTCCTCGCCCGGGGCGAAGTCGAAGACCCGGTCGGCGCCGTCGCCGCGGACGAACACGAAGGTGTCGGCGCCGGCGCCGCCCTCCATCTCGTCGTAGTCGCCACCGCCGTGCAGGCGGTCGTCGCCGTCGCCGCCGTTCAGGAAGTCGTCGCCGCCGCCGCCGTTCAGGATGTTGTCCTCGGAGGAGCCGACAATGAAATCAGCCTGTTGGCCGCCGTTGACGTTTTCGATGCTGACGAGGGTGTCGTACCCCAAGCCCGCGCCGGTGGCGACGCCATCGGCGAGGTTCACATAGAGTTCGCGCTCAACATTGAAGCTGAAGTCGAGCGTATCGTTGCCCGCCCCGCCGTCGAAGAGATCGTTGCCGTCGTCCACCTGTGCAGCGTTTGGCGCCTGGGAGGCGGTGCCGATCAGGGTGTCGTCGCCTTCGCCGCCGAAGAGTTGGTCCCAGCCCAGGCCGCCGTCGACGCGGTCGTCGCCGGCGCCGCCGTTCACCACGTCGTCGCCATCGGCTCCGACGAGGGAGTCATGCCCCATGCTGCCGGTCAGGACGTCATTGGCGGTGCTGCCGGTGAAAGAAACGCCCTCGATGCTGATCAGGGTGTCCAGGCCGCCGAAGCCGTCAGCCAGCTGGAATTCGCCGCCCGAAACGTCGAAACCGGAGAAGTCGCGCACCCACGGGATCGAGCCGCCCCCCTGAATGACGTAGCGATCGTTACCGTCGCCGCCGTTCAGGATGTCGTCCCCGGCGCCGCCGCCGAGGAAGTCGTCGCCGCCGCCGCCGTTCAGGATGTCGTCGCCGTCGTTGCCGGCGAGGGAATCCATGCCCGAGCCGCCGGTCATCTGGTCGTCGGCGCTCCCGCCGTAGACGGTAATGCGCTCGATCGACACGCCACTGACGCTCTGGGTTCCGGAGGTCCCCGTGAGCACCCCGTCGACGGTGAGTTCGATGTTCACCGCGGAGCTGTTTCCGAAGGCCCAGTCCAGAATCACCGTGTCGTGGCCAAATCCGCCATCGACGGTCCAGGAGCCATCGCCGAACAGGCCGGTCGCCCAGGAGTTGCCGTAGAGGTTGATCTGGTCGTCGCCGTCGCCCCCGTCGATGACCGTATCACCCTGTCCATTGCTCGAGATGCGGTCACCGCCGGAGCCGCCCCTGAGATCGTCGTGGCCATCGTAGCCGGTGATCTGGTCGCGGTTGGAGCCGCCGGTGATGACATCGTTAAAGTTGGTGCCGGTGACGCCAAGCCGCTCGATGCTGATGATCTGATCGAGCCCGCCGCGGCCATCGGCGAAGACGAAGTTCTGCGACGTGCCGAAGATGGACCCGTCGAAGACGATCCCTTCGGTAAGGCCGATGTCGTCGAAGCGGTAGGTCACGAAGTCGATGCCGCCGCCGCCGTCCATGACGTCGTCGCCCAGGTCGCCGCGCAGATTGTCGTAGCCGGCGCCGCCGGACAGGTAATCGTCGCCGTCCTGACCGCGCAGGATGTCGTTGCCGTCGCCGCCGTAGAGATAGTCGGCCAGGTCCGCCGCCGCGCCGCCGGGGGCGAAGGAGCTCCCGTTGAACCCGCCCATCAGGTAATCGTCGCCCGAGCCGCCGTAGAGGGTGTCGGACCCGGCCTGGCCGACGATCTGGTCGTTGCCGCCCTCGCCGAACATCAGATCGTCGCCGAGCGAGGCGAAGATGTTGTCGCGGAATTCCGTGCCGGTGAGCTCGACCCGCTCGAAGCCGGAGACGGAGTCGCCGCCGAGTTCGCTGGTCAGGAAGTAGGTCGCCGAGTTGTCGGCGAAGTTGAAATTCAGCGCCGCGCCGAAGGACGCGTTGATGACGCTGAAGTCCATGACCAGGGTGTCGAGCCCTGCGCCGCCTTCCAGATGGTCGTCCCCCGCGCCGCCTTCGATCCGGTCGTCGCCGTCGCCGCCTTGGATGAAGTCAACGCCGACGCCGCCCAGCAGGTCATCGTCGCCGCCGAGGCCTTCCAGGTGGTCGTCGCCCTCGCCGCCTTCGAGGCGGTTGGCGCCGCCGTCGGCGACGATGACGTCGCGGCCGCGGCCGCCGATAACGTTCTCGATGCTGATCAGGCTGTCGTTGCCGATCCCCTGGCCGGTGCTCCAGCCCTCGGTCAGGTTGACGAAGACGTCGCGGTCGACGCCGCTGAAGGCCAGGGTGTCGTTGCCGTCGCCGCCGTTGAAGACGTCGTCGCCGTCGTGGCCGTAGGGGCTCCCGGGAGCGGACTCCGTGGAGATGATCGTGTCATCGCCCGCGCCCGCGTCCACCGTATCCCAGCCCAGGCCGGCGTTGAGGGTGTCGTGACCGGCGCTGCCCACGATGGTGTCGTTCCAGTGGCCGGTCAGGATGAAGACCCCGTCGACGCCGCTGATGGTGTCGGTGCCGCCGAAGCCGTCGCCGATGGTCTGCTCGACGCCGCTGACGTCGAAGCCCGATGCGTCGATGGATTCCGGGCCGGTATTGTCGGTCACGTGGAAGACCAGGCGGTCAATCCCGGCGCCGCCGATCAGGATGTCGTCGCCGGCCTGGCCCCACAGCAGGTCGTCGCCGTCGCCGCCGGTCAGCAGGTCGTCGCCCGCGCCGCCCATGAGCTCGTCGTTCATGTCGCCGCCGGTGACCACATCGTCGCCGCCGCCGCCGTAGAAAATCAGCTGCTCGATGGAGACGCCGTCGACGTGCTGCAGGTTGCTGTCGGCGGTAAGCACGTCGCCGCTGAGGACCACCGTCATCGCTTCGTTCGACTGGTAGGCCCAGTGCAGGACCACCGTGTCGACGCCGTGCCCGCCGTCGATGTAATCCGAACCGTAGCCGGCGGTGAAGGTGGCGAACGAGTTGTCGTACAGGTGGACGACGTCGTCGCCGTCACCGCCGAAGATCTGGGAATCGCCGGCGCCGTTGTCGAAGATGGCGTCGTTGCCGCCGTTGCCGTGCAGCACGTTGTTGCCGTCGTAGCCGGTGATCTGGTCGCGGTTCTGGCCGCCGAAGACCGTGTCGTCGTAGTTGGTGCCCGCGAAGATCAGGTTCTCGACGCTGATCAGGTGGTCGACCCCGCCGCGCCCGTCAGCGAGGAAGAAGTCCGTCGACGTGCCGAAGGCCGAGCCGTCGAAGGTGACGCCCGAAGTCAGGCCGAGATCGTCGAAACGATAGGACGCCCAGTCGGTCCCCTCGCCGCCGTCGAGCGTGTCATTGCCCAGGTCCCCGCGCAGATTGTCGTAGCCCGCGCCCCCGGAGAGGTAGTCGTCGCCATCCTGGCCGCGCAGGATGTCGTTGCCGTCGCCGCCGTCGAGATGGTCCGCCCCGTCGCTGGCGCCGCCGGGGACGTTGGAGCCCGGGGTGTGGCCGCCGAGCAGATAGTCGTCGCCCGCGCCGCCGAAGATCTCGTCCGCGCCCGCCTGGCCCACGAGGTAGTCGGCGCCGTCGGCGCCGTCGAGCGAGTCATTGCCCAGCGAGCCGAAGATGTTGTCGTAGAAGATGGTGCCGGTGAACTCGACGCGCTCGAAGCCCGAGACGTGGTCCGGCCCCAGCTCGCTGACCAGGTAGTAGGTCGCGCCGTTGTCCGGGAAGTTGAAGTTCATCGACGCGCCGGTCGTCGCCGTGAAGTTCGAGAAGTCGTAGACCAGGGTGTCGAGGCCGGCCCCGCCGATCAGGGTGTCCTCGCCCAGCCCGCCCTCGATCCAGTCGTCGCCGTCCTCGCCGTCGAGCGTGTCCATGCCGTCGCCGCCGACCAGCACGTCGGCCCCGGCGCCCGCGGCGATCACGTCGTCGCCGCCACGGCCCTCCAGGCGGTTGTCGCCGTCGTCGCCGGTGATGAAGTCGGTCTGGTGGCCGCCGATGACGTTCTCGAAGCCGACGATGGTGTCGGTCCCCAGGCCCTCGCCCCAGGACAGACCCATGCTCAGATCGACGCTCACGACCCGGTCCACGCCCGCGAAGCTCAGGGTGTCGACCCCGGCGCCGCCGTCCATGTAGTCGTCGCCGTCGTCCGGCGTCGTCGTGTTCGGCGCGAAGGAGGCCGTGGAGATGATGATGTCGTCGCCGTCGCCGCCGACGATGGTGTCGGCGCCGAGGCCGCCGTTCAGCCAGTCGTGGCCGGCGCTGCCCTGGATGTTGTCGTCCCAGTTGCCGGTCACGATCCAGACGCCGTCGATGCCGATGATGGTGTCGGTGTCGCCGTAGACGTCGGTCAGCACCTGCTCGGCGCCGCTGACGTCGAAGCCCGAGGCGTCGACCGTCTCCGGACCGGTGTTCTGGGTGTAGTGGAACAGGATCCGGTCGTTGCCGTCCCCGCCGATCAGGATGTCGTCGCCGGCGCCGCCGGACATCCGGTCGTCGCCGTCGCCGCCGACCATCACGTCGTCGCCGCCATAGCCGATGAGGACGTCGTCGCCGTCGCCCCCGGTGACCGTGTCGACGCCGACGCCGCCGTAGAACCGCAGGTTCTCGATGGACACGCCATAGATCGACTGCACGTCACTGGCGCCGGTCAGCAGGCCGTCCTCCAGGGTGACCGTCGCGTTTCCGGTCGTGGCGCTCCAGTTCAGCGTCACCGTGTCGTCGCCGTGGCCGCCGTCGACGAAGTCGCCGCCATTGCCCAGCGCGTAGCTGCCGGCGATGAAGTCGTTCAGCTGGACGAGGTCGTCGCCGTCGCCGCCATAGATGTGCGAGGAGCCGCCCCCGGCGTCGATGATGAAGTCGTCCCCGCCGTTGCCGTGCAGGGTGTCGCTGCCGTTCCAGCCGTTGATCTGGTCGCGCTGCTGGCCGCCGAAGACCGTGTCGTTGAAGTTGGTCCCGGCGAAGATGATGCGCTCGACGCTGATCAGGTGATCGGTGCCGCCCAGGCCGTCGTCGAAGAAGAAGTTCTGCGACGTGCCGAAGATCGAACCGTCGAAGAACACGCCTTCGGTGCGGCCCTGGTCGTCGTAGCGATAGGTGCCCCAGTCGAGGCCCGCGCCGCCGTCGATAACGTCGTTGCCCTGGTCGCCCCGGATGTTGTCGGCGCCGTCCCCGCCCGAGAGGTCGTCGTCGCCGGCCTGGCCGCGGATGATGTCGTTGCCGGCTCCGCCATAGATGGCGTCGGCGCCGTCGCCGGCCGGTCCGAAGCTCCCGCCGTGGAAGCCGCCGATCAGGAGGTCGTCGCCGTCGCCGCCGTGAATGGTGTCGGCGCCGGCCTGGCCGATGATCTGGTCGTTGCCGCCGCCGCCCATCAGGCCATCGTCGCCGGTAGAGCCATAGATGTTGTCGCGGAAGGCCGAGCCGATGAACTCGACGCGCTCGAAGCCGGACACGCTGTCGGTCCCGTACGGCGTCGCGAGGCTGTAGGTCGCCCCCATGTCGGCGAAGTCGAAGTTCATGTTGACGTTCCCGAGGAAGCTCGAGAAGTCGTAGATGAGCGTATCGACGCCCTCGCCGCCGATCAGGGTGTTCTGGCCTTCGCCGCCGGTGATCCGGTCGTTGCCGTCGCCGCCATCCAGCACGTCGTCGCCGCCCAGGCCCGACAGGATGTCGTCGCCGCCCATGCCGCTCAGGTTGTCGGGGTCCTCGGTGCCGACGAAGACGTCCGGATCTTCATCGCCCACCAGGTCGATCATGATGTCGGCGTCGGGGGAGACGACGAGGCGCGCGTCTACCGGCTGCGGGAAGACCACCGAGCCGCCCTGCAACGAAGTCGCGCACATGAGGTCGCCGCGCGTCGGCCCGTCAGCGCGGCCGCCGATGCGATCGAGGGTCAGTTCCGCCAGTCCTCGGACCGGAATGTCCTTGGGCCCCTGCCCACCGACGAAGTCCTGCAGGCTCGGCGCACCACGCCCCGTCAGCCACAGATTGTGGCCGCCATAGATCGCACGCATAGAGAATCCCCCCGATTAACGCCGCGATAAGAAACAGAGCGCCGTTCGGTACGCAAGGACAAGAAGTGCTTGAACTTTCCGGCGCTCCCTGCATTTCCCCTTGAAAAATAACGATTTTCTGAAAACGTCGTTGTTATATAAGGGGAATTCCCGACGTTCTCGCGGCAGGGGAATACGCATCACAACCGCGTGTGCGGCGATTGTCCACAACTTGCGGTTAGATTGGTGCCCCAGGCCGGACTCGAACCAGCACTTCCTTGCAGAAAGCAGATTTTGAGTCTGCCGCGTCTACCATTTCGCCACTGGGGCACAGCGCGAAGCGGCGCAATCTAGTCGCGGGCCGGGCCGGGTCAATGCGCGACTGGAAACCGTGGCCGCGAGGCGCCACATCAGGGTCATGGGACGCTTTCTTCTCCAGGCCGCCGTGTCGGCCCTCGGGCTCTGGCTCGCCGAGGCGCTTCTGCCCGGCATCTCCGTCGACGGCTTCGTCACCCTCATTCTGGCGGCGGTGCTGCTGGGCGTGGCCAACGCCGTGGTGAAGCCGATCCTGGTCTTCATCACCTTCCCCATCACCCTGATCACCTTCGGCCTCTTCCTGCTGGTGGTGAACGCGGCCGTGCTGGGCCTCGTCGCCCTGGTGCTGCCGGGCTTCGCCATCGCCGGTTTCTGGGCCGCCCTTCTGGGCGCCCTGATCGTCAGCCTGGTCTCCTGGGCCGCCGGCCTCGCCATCCGCGACGAGCGGAAGTAGGGGCGCGCTCAAAATCCTTACCCGATGGGTAAGGTGGGTCGCGGCCATATGGCCGCGAGCCGGATCGGGCCCGGCGTCAGCCGGGTCGGTTCACACGACGGAGAATGGAAAACCCGACCGGCGCAGCCCCGACCGCGCTACGCGCGGCCCGACCCGTCTCGCGCACCGATGGCGCGCGATCCACCCTACCCACCGGGTAGGGATTGCGCCTCTTCCATCGACCGCGTCCGCAGCCACATCTCCAGCCGCTGCACGGCCACCAGGCCGAGGGCGAACAGCAGGAAGCCGTCGGCGATGGCCGCGGCGTTCAGGCCGTAGGTCTCGGCGTTCACCGCCAGCCAGGGCCGGATCGCCGCGCGCATCAGCAAGAGGCCGATGACCAGCGCCATGCCGACGGGCGAGGACTGGAAGGTGAAGGCGCCCGTCGCCGGATCGCGCTCGATGTTGGTCGTCCGCCCGCGCTGCCAGCCGGCCACGCAGCCGAGCACCAGCGCCAGCGCCAGCCCCGCCCAAGACCAGGGTCCGAACTCGCGCGGCCCGGGCTCGGTCCACAGCATCAGCCCCACCACGGTGACGATCAGCAGCGGCGCCACCCACAGCCATTTCGGCCTCAGCGTCCGCGGCTTGCGGTTGCGCAGCAGCATTACCGGCAGGGCGGTCAGCGCGCCGACGGCGGCCGCCAGGGTCTGCGGGTCGATATCCAACTCGAACTAGCCTCGGTCAGCGACCGTTCAGGGCCACCGTCTGCTCGATGGCGCCGAAGATCGAATGGTGCCGGTCATCCAGCATTTCGATGCGGACCGTATCACCCTCGCCCAGGAAGGGCGTCTCCGGTTTTCCCCTTAGGATGGTCTCCACCGTGCGCACCTCGGCGATGCACGAATAGCCCAGACCGCCCTCGCTGACCGGCTTGCCGGGGCCGCCGTCGGCGTCGCGGTTGGAAACCGTGCCCGAGCCGATCACCGTGCCCGCCGCCAGCGGCCGCGTCTTCGCCGCGTGAGCGATCAGCGTCCCGAAGTCGAAGGTCATGTCCTCGCCGGCGTCCGCCTTGCCGAACTCGGCGCCGTTCAGGCTCACCAGCAGGGCGCCGTGCAGCTTGCCGTCCTTCCAGCGGTCGCCCAGGGCGTCGGGCGTCACCGCCACGGGCGACAGGGCCGAATGCGGCTTGGACTGGACGAAGCCGAAACCCTTGGCCAGCTCGGCCGGGATCAGGTAGCGCAGCGACACGTCGTTAACCAGGCACACGAGCCGCACCGCCGCCAGCGCCTCTTCGCGCGTCGCGCCCTGGGGCACGTCGCCGGTGATCACCGCCACCTCGGCCTCGAGGTCGCAGCCCCATTCCTCGTCGCCCAGGGGGATGGGGTCTCGCGGCGCCAGGAAGCTGTCGGACGCGCCCTGGTACATCAGCGGATCGGTCCAGAAGCTCTGCGGCATCTCGGCGCCGCGGGCCTGCCGCACCAGCGCCACGTGGTTCACATAGGCTGAGCCGTCGGCCCACTGGTAGGCGCGCGGCAGGGGCGAGGCGGCCTCGCGCTCGTGGAAGCGGTCGCGCGGCACGGCGCCGTGCTCCAGGCTCTCGGCCAGGCCGCGCAGCTCCGGCTCGCACCGGTCCCAGTCATCCAGCGCCGCCTGCAGGGTCGGCGCGATCAGGCTGGCGTCGGTGCACCAGTGCAGGTCGTCCGAAACGACCACGAGACGGCCGTCACGGCCGGACTTCAGCGAAGCGAGTTTCATGCCCGTGGCTTAGGACGGGACGGCGACGATTGGAAGCGGCGAGCGCCCTTGCCGCTCCTTCAGGAGAGGACGGGGATGCGCAACGGACCCGGGTGAGGCGTCGGCGGACGCACGACGTCGCGGCGGCGGAGAAGCCTCACCCGCTCCGTCTCGCTGCGCGAGCCGCTCGCGTCCTCTCCTGAAGGAGAGGCAACGCGGGCCCCTTAGTGCCCACCGGAGATTTTCGGATGCTTGTCTTCCGCCGGAGGCACGGTGATCAGCGCGCGCTGGGCGGCGCGGAGTTCGTCCTTCATCGACGGGCGGCTCCAGTAATCGCTGAAGGCGAGCACGGCGGCGCGGAGGCGATCGACGTCGCTCGGGGAACGCTGCGTCGGAGGTTTCGGAGGCGGCGGGGGCGGCGACGGCGCCGATGGAGGATCATGCCGGGCCGTAAGGTTGATGTTGATCTGCGCGGCCTGGGCCTGGGTCTGGATCGGGGCCGCTTCGCGCCCCCTGTCGCCGTCATGGTCATGGCGACCGTCGGCGTGATCGCCGCGGCGGTGTTCGCCGTGACCGTGTTCGCCATGGGCATGATCATGGCCGCCGTGACCGTGACCCCCATGGCCGTGCTCGGGATCATGCTCCTCGATCAGTTCCCGGCCCTCGAGCGCGCGTTCGAGGTTCGTAGCGCGCAGGCCGAGCGGCGCCAGCACCACCAGCGGCCAGATCAGGCGCCGAACCTCCTCCAGCAGGTCCTCCGCCCTGGCGCGGACCTGGTTGCGCGGCGCCCCGGCCGCCTTCTCGGCCCTCCACCGAATGCGCCGGTAGATGCGGTCCACGGCGTCGTCCAGCTGACGCTTTGCCGTCTCCCGCCACCGGTTCTCGTGATAGTGACGGCTCAGGAACCAGATCAGGATCAGCAGCAGGATCGCCGTGATCCAGACCCACGGATTGTAGAGCCCCAGGCTCGGCCCGTAGCGTTCGGGGCCGTCCACCATGAGGAACTCGCTGGTCTCCATGCCCGCCTCCCGAACTCCCCGCCCCCGGCGAGTACCGCCATGCGATCATGGCGCCGCTTGCTCGCCGGGCCAACGGTAAAGGTTAACGGCGGCGCTCGCCGGGCCGGCGGCCCTGTGCCAGACTGCGCCCATGAGCCAGGACATCGCCGTCACCAACAACGAATCCGCCGGCCGCTTCGAGGCGGCCATCGATGGCCACGTGGCCTTCACCGAGTACCGGGTTCTGGAGAGCGGCGTGCTGTTTCCCCACACCCTGGTGCCCGAGGAGATGGAAGGACGCGGCGTGGGTTCGGCCCTGGTGCGCGAGGCGCTGGACTGGGTGCGGGGCCGGGGCCTGAAGGTCATGCCCGTGTGCACCTTCGTCGCCAACTGGATCCGCCGCCACCCCGAGGCCCACGACCTCGTCCACCCGGACTACCGGACCGCGCTGGGGATCTGACCCCCTCCCCCCAACCGTTCCATCACCGGCCCGAGCAGCGCATCCATCGCCGCCAGCGCCTCGGCCTCGGTCTGGGCGATGGCGCCGCTTTCGTCGCGCACGACCACGTGCGCCCGCGCCTGGGCCGGTTCGGTGTGGGCATGATGCGAGGGGCGCACGAAGGTGACGTAGCGGTGCACGACCTCCTCGACCGGGCGCCCCCTGCGGGCGATGTCGCGCAGCACCCGCCGCGCCAGCCGGATGTCGGCCGGCGTCTCGACATAGACGCGCAGGTCGAAGAGGTCGGCGAAGGGCGCGCCCAGCACATGGATGCCCTCGACGATGACGAAGGAGGCCGGGGCGACCGTCACCGTGTCCGGCAGACGCCGATGCGTGCGCAGGTCATACCGCGGCCGCTCGACGCGGTCGCCGCGCTTCAGCGCCTCCAGGTGCTCGCCCAGAAGGGCGAGATCCTTGGCCGAAGGATGGTCGAAGTCGAAGGCGTCCGGATCGAACGGCGCGTCCTCGGGCCGCCCGAGGTAGTAGTCGTCCTCGCTGATCACGAGGCAGTCCGCCGCCCCCAGCCGCCCGGCCAGCGCCGCCGCCAGGGTTGTCTTCCCCGACCCCGAGCCGCCGGAAATGGCGATGAGCGTGCAGGCGGGCGCAGGCGTGGACATGGCGTGGGGTTAGCGGGTTCATGGCCCGCCCTCAATGGAGCGCGATCCCCTTCCCTCCTCGGAGGGACCCGGAGGGAGGCGCGAAGCGCCAACGAGGGCCCCGCGCATCGGAGCGAAGCGGAGATCCTTACGCGGGAGGAAGAGTGGCATGCGCGCAGCGCACTTCTTCCACCGTCGCTGGCGGACGCTTCGCGTCCGTTCCCTTTCTTCCTCCGGCATGGGCCTACGCGCTTCGCGCTCCGGCATGCCGGGACATCCTTCCCTCCCCGGAGGGAAGGAGACTACGCCTTCTTCACGAACTCCGTGCGGAGGACCAACCCCTTCACCTTGTCGTGGCGGCAGTCGATCTCGTCCGGATCGCCGGTCAGGCGGATCGCCTTGATCAGGGTTCCGCGCTTCAGCGTCACGCCGCCCGAGCCCTTCACCTTCAGGTCCTTGACCAGGATGACGTTGTCGCCGTCCTTCAGCTCGGCGCCGTTGGCGTCGCGGGTGATGTCTTCGCTCATGTCTCAGTCCTGCCTGACCACGCCGAAGGCGCGGGCCTCGCGTTCGCCCCGCCGCGCGGTCACCTCGACCAGCACGTCGCCGCCCGCGTCCTTGAACCAGAGGTAGTTGCGCTCGACCTCCACCTCGTCGCCGCCGGGCGCCAGGGCCTCGTAGGTGTCGCCCCAGGGCGTCACCCGGGTGAGCTCGCGCCAGCTCAGGGTCAGGGCCTGGGCCAGTTCGTCGGCGGCGATGTCGGTCAGATCCTGGTCGCTCACAGCCATCGGCGGACGCGGGACTTGTAATCGAGGTACGCCTGGCCGAAGCGGCGCTCGAGATAGCGCTCCTCGCGCAGGATCACGCCCCAGGTGACCAGCACCACGCACGGGAACAGCAGGCCGATGGCGATCGGCGAGTTGAGCCCGGTCGCCAGGCCCAGGTAGGTCAGGGCGAAGCCCACGTACATCGGGTTCCGCGTGAAGCGGTACGGGCCCTCGGTGACCAGCGCGGTCGCCGGCTGGTAGGGCACCACGTTGGTCCCCGCCTTCTTGAACAGCCCTGCGGCCCAGAACTCCAGCGCCAGCCCGCCGAGGATCAGCGCCACGGCGATGACCTTGCGGACCGTGGCGTCCACCGGCAGCGCCGGCGTCCCCAGTCCCTTGTC
The DNA here is from genome assembly GCA_023432855.1 of Pseudomonadota bacterium. Lineage (GTDB taxonomy): Bacteria > Pseudomonadota > Alphaproteobacteria > Caulobacterales > Caulobacteraceae > JAEZEZ01. The sequence continues at coordinate 54,608 of JAEZEZ010000081.1, forward strand.
CAGCCCCCAGCCCAGCAGCAGGAAGCCGATGAACAGGAACGGCGGCGGCGCCATCACGCCTGGCACGTCGTCACGGGAAGCGGGGCGGTTCATGACGCCATTCATAGGGGGTGGGACGGCGGCGGACAAATGTCGGGTCCGCGCGAGGCCTCGAACAAAATCTCTCCTCCGTCATCCTCGGGCGGCAGGGAGCCCGCAGGGCGACCGGAGACCCGAGGACCCAGCAGCGAAGACCTCGACGCGCGGCGTTTCCACTTTCGCCTTCATTGAGGGAGGAGCGGCTGGGTCCTCGGGTCTGCGCATCCGTCTTCGACGGATTCTCCGCCCGAGGATGACGGAAGTTGGGGAGAGCCGGAGGACGCCTCGTTACCGAACAGCTTGAACCCTGGCGATCAGTCCCGCGTCTTCCAGCTGTCGACGTAGGCGTGGTTCTCGACCGAGGCGGCCCCGTCGCCGACGTCGAGCGGGTCGCGGGTGTCGATCATCACCGCGTACTCGTCGGTGGCTTCCTTGGTCTGCACCAGCATGTTCTTCAGCGCCTTGGGGTGCGGGCCGTGGGTGAAGCCGGACGGGTGGAAGGTCATCATGCCGGCGTCGATGTTGTCCCGGCTGAAGAAGTCGCCGGCGTGGTAGAAGAGGACCTCGTCGAAGTCGTCGTTGTTGTGAAAGAACGGGATCTTGATCGCGCCCGGGTCGGTCTCGAACGGCCGCGGCGCGAAGGTGCAGACCACGAAGCGATCCGACAGGAAGGTGGTGTGGACGCTGGGCGGCAGGTGGTAGCGCGCGCTGACCAGCGGGCGGATGTCCTTCACGTTCAGTCGCACGGGCGCGAGCTCCCCGTGCCAGCCCACGGCGTCCAGCGGATTGTAGGGGAAGGTGACCGTCGAGACCTGGCCGCGCTTCTTGATGCGCACGCGGAAGGCGCCCTCCTCGGCCTGGTGGGCCTTGAAGGCGTCGTCGATCTGCGGCGTGTCCAGCACCGCCGGGTCGAAGATCGCGTGCGGCCCCAGCAGACCCTTGTCGGGCAGGGTGTAGTGGGTGTTGGTCGCCTCGATCATCAGGATCGCGGTCGCCGAGGCCGGGCGCAGGCGCCACATGGTCCCGCGCGGCAGGTAGAGGTAGTCGCCCTTCGCGTAGCGGATGCGGCCGTAGTCGCAGAACAGCTCGCCCTCGCCTTCGTGGATGAACAGCAGCTGGTCGCCGTCGGCGTTCCGGGCCAGGTCGGGCATGGCCTGGGCCAGCTTCCAGAACCGCACCTCGGTCGCCCTGTTGTGCAGGACCACGGGCGCCAGCCACGGCGACGCCTGGGCCTCGTTAAGGCCGTTGAGGTCGAAGGCGCGGGGCCGGAGCGGCCCCTCGAAGTCGACCCAGCCGGTCGGGGGGTTGCGGTGGTAGAGGAAGGCGGCCGGGCCGAAGAAGCCCTCCTTGGAGACCTCGCGCTCGTAGGTGCCCTCGGGCAGGTCGGCGTGGGCCTGACGCGAATGGACGCCCTGGGCGCCGCGGACGGGGATCCAGTTACGCTTGGACATCAGTCTTCGTCCTTGAAGATGGCGACGCTGGCCGGGCGGTTCCACGCGGCGGCGCCGCGGTACATGCCCGACGTGTTGAAGCTGAAGGCGATCTGGCCGTCGGGGGTGAGCGCGATGACGCCGCCCTCGGGCCGGGGGTCGGAGGGGCCGTCGCCGTGCGGCATGGCGGTCAGGCGCCGCTGGATCACCTCGTCGGCGGCGGCCTGGATCGACAGCCCGCGGTATTCGACGAGGGCGCAGATGTCCCTCGCGATGGTCATGCGGATGAAGAACTCGCCCGTGCCGGTGGCCGAGACGGCGCAGCTTGCGTTGTCGGCGTAGGTTCCGGCGCCGATGATCGGGGCGTCGCCGACCCGGCCCCAGCGCTTGGCCGTGGTGCCGCCGGTCGAGGTGCCGGCCGCGACGTCGCCGTGCTGGTCCAGGGCGACCACGCCGACGGTGCCGAACTTGCGCTCGTCCAGCGGCGCGAGCCCCGCCTGGCCCGACGGGGGC